>JBNJCV010000006.1:0-49677 GCA_051744245.1 Actinomycetota bacterium
CGTTTTGCGGCTGGTCATCTTTTAAAACTTTAACTATATTCTGAGCCGTCTTATATTTTAAATCCTCAATCGAGGACTCTGAATAAAATCCAGCATGAGGGGTTACTATCACATTATTCATCTTTACCAGTTCATTGTCCATGCCCGGAGGCTCTTCTTCCAAAACATCCAAACCTGCTCCAGCAAGATGCCCGTTAAGCAAAGCCAGATAAAGGGCTGTTGTATTTATTATGCCGCCCCTTGAAGTATTAACTAAAAAGGCAGTTGGCTTCATAAGCTGGAATTCCCGTTCATCAAACATATGGTAAGTAGCATCATTTAAAGGACAGTGTATTGATATAAAATCTGAGTTCAGGAGTATTTCATAAAAGCTGGCCATGTTAAGGTTAAATTTTTCCTTTATTTCATTGGATATATAAGGGTCAAATACTAAAGTTTTACCAAAAAGGGGTTCTGTTTTAGGGTATAGGTGCTGGGGTATTTTTCCGAACCCGATAATTCCCAGTATCAGTCTCTTAAAATTAAAAATAGGCCGGGCTACGCCAACTGCATCCCACTTGCCATTTTTCACTGCATTGTCCAGAGCTACAATTTTTCTGCCCAAAGAGAACATTAAACCCAGGCTGTGATCTGCAACTTCATCCAGACAATAATCAGGGACATTACATACATATATACCCCCTTTAGAAGCTGCGGCTAAATCTATGGTATCTACACCAACGCCATACCTGGATATAACTTTGCACTTTTTCATGCTGTTTATAACTTTTTCAGTAATAGGTGCATACTGGACTATTAATCCATCAGCATCAGCACATTCTGCAGCCAGTTTATCTTCATCTTTGGTCTGGAGTTCTACTATATCGCAGTTTATTTCACCTAATACCTCTTTTTCTATATCCACATCATTAAAATCAAAATCAGTAAATACTACTTTTAATCTCCCATTGCTCATCTATATCATCCTTCTGTAAAGTGGCTTCAATCATATAGTAATTTTTAAAAAATTACAAAGGAGAGGCTCCGGTAAGGAGCCCCCTCTTTTTTTTATAAATAGAATATTATTTATTTAAAATCGTAATAATTACCCTCTTCTCCCAGGAAAAGAACGTTGTTTTTGCATTTGAGGTATTCCATTAGACCTACTTCTCCGCCTTCTCTTCCCAGTCCACTCATCTTATTTCCGCCATAAGAAGCTTCTATCTTAGACATTACATTTGTATTCATCCAAACTATGCCTGCATCAAAAGTCCTGGTAGCTTTAACTAGTTTTCTAACGTCTTCACTCCACACTGTGGCTCCCAGGCCATAAACCGTATCATTTGCAAGCCTTAAGGCTTCATCAAAATCTTTGTATTTCATAACCGTAACCACGGGACCAAATATCTCTTCCTGTACACATTCCATGTTGTTATCATCAACTTCCAGCACTGTGGGCGGGTAGTAATATCCTTTATCCATAGGGGGATCAGTTACCCTTTCGCCGCCACATAGTAGCTTGGCACCGTCTTTTACGGCTCTTTTAACATAACCGTCTACAGCCTTTAGCCGATCTTCATCTATCAGTGAACCCATTTGTGTTTCGGGTTCCATTATGTCACCAAGTTTTATCTTTTGGCATCTTTTTACCAATAAGTCCACAAATTCATCATAAATATCCTCATGTGCATATAATCTGGTAGAGGCACAGCAAACTTCACCCTGCATGAAACAGAAACCCATTATGAGAGAATTTACAGCATCGTTTAGCCTGCAGTCCTTAGCTGCTATAAATGGACCCTTACCGCCAAGCTCAAGTATAACTTTTTTAAGATTTGATTCAGCTGCAGCCTGCATGCACCGCCTGCCAACTGCAGAAGATCCAGTAAATGATATCATGTCGATATCAGGATGTACTAACATAGCCTCACCTGTCACACTACCTGATCCTGATACGATGTTTAGCACACCTTCCGGATATCCTGCTTCCAAAAATATTTCACCCAATATCTGGCAAGTAATTGGTGCGAGCGAGGAAGCTTTTAGTACAACGGTATTACCTGCTGAAAGTGCAGGGCAAATGGTCCTAGTTGCTATATGGACAGGAAAATTCCATGGGATAATTGAAGCAACTACTCCATAAGGTTCCCAGGTCTCATAACATAAAGTTTCTCCGCCTTCAATTGGAACTTCATCTCCCCTTATTTGCCTGGCCTTATTCGAAAAATACTCCATAGCCATTAAAGCATATTCAATGTCAACATCTTGAGTTTCCTTTATGGGTTTTCCCACATCTTTTGCTTCTATTTCTGCCAGCTCATCATGTCTTTTTTTCATTATATCCATAGCTTTCATCATCAAGTTTGCCCTGTCATCTCCGCTGGTTGCAGCCCATTTAGGGAAAGCCGCCCTTGCTGCCGCTACTGCTTTGTCCACATCTTTTTCATTGGCCAGAGCCAGTTCTGCAAGTTCTTCGCCTGTAGCAGGGCATTTGGATACAAAGGTTTTCTTATCTTCAGCATCTACCCATTGATTATTGATAAATAGTTTATACTTTTTCATATTTCCTCCTTTAAAAATTATTTACTTATAATAAAAGGTATTTGCATAAGTTTTGCAAATTCTTCTAATTCTTCTAGGATATCCCCATAAACCAATCCATTATGGTGGGGGATTCCATTATCTAGCAATGATTCCACAAATTCTAAATTGCCGCCCTCCATCCTGATTGAAAGGTTACTGCCTTTTAGCAGTGGCTCTGTTTCAACTGCTTCACCAATGCCAACATGCAATACATATTCGCCCCTTATGGAATTAAGCCTGCATACCGTTACCACTCCGCTTTTTAGAGCAGCTACCTGTGAGAGACCGCCAAAAATCTTTTCTATTTTTGGTTTATCCGTTGATAAATTATGGGGAGCATTACCACAATGCCAGAAAAGTAAAGTATCATTTTCCTCTATAATATTTACAAAATCCGCAAACCATGGGGTTGATCCAGCCAAAACCTGTTGCAACATTAAGGTTAAAGCCCCGTCAACATCACATTCGCAAGATGCCATCACTCCTTCCGCATTACATCTTCCATTGGCCGGACAAATTGGGGTACAATCAATATCTCTCAATTCAGGCCAGCAATCTGGAGCGTATGCATTTAAGTTATTTTCTTCAATAGCTTTTTTAGTAGCAAGATAAACCTTTGAAATTCCCCTGGCTTCCTCAAGATCTTTATCAGCAATATTAAAGATTTTTTTCTGTTGCTCCATATCCTTGTCTATTTCTTTTTCAGTTACACTTTCAATTACTTTAGAAAAACCGTACATGGATACTTTTGTAATGGTAGTTCCAAACTTATTCTTTATAGCCAGCTCATCAAAATCTGAAATTTCAAAACCATCAGGCCTCATACCTATAACGCCGATAGTGGCTTCGTTTAAATAAGAAATAGCCTCCACAGCCTTTACAAATTTATTAACATTTTTCTTGGGTTTTCCGCTCCCAACATTTCCATAAGCAAAGGAGAAAGGCCTACCAAAATTCTTAAAAACAGTCCCCAAAGGTAAAACTCCTACCATAGAGCCAGTAAAGTTATGTTTTTTTATAGCAAATTCTTCTATTCCCCAAATAAGGTAAGGTACATCCAGATTCCTAATAACTTCGGTCGCCACTTCTCCCGTACTGAAAGTGCCATTAAATATTACTACTGCATCAACATTTTCTTTCTTAAATTTTTGCCATGCAACCCTGGATTTAGCCCTACTATCCACGGAAGAAGCTGACTCTACTATGGATATCCCCAATTCTTCCTGCAGATATCCCTTTGCTTCATTCGCATATTTAGTTGCAGTTTCCAAATCCTCCTTTTCTAAAAAATCTAAAGCCAGGTTTATAAATCCAAATTTAAGCTCAGAATTAACAGCCATATCTTATCCTCCTTAAAAAATATTATTAAACGCTTAAAATTACCGTAAACTATATCCCCCATCTGCAACAATAGCACTGCCAGTTACATAACTGGAGGCGCTTGATGCTAAAAATATGCATAAGCCCTTAAACTCAGAAGGATCAGGTATCCTTTTTTGGGGGGTATAAGAAGTCCATTCATCTATGTACTTTTTATCCGCCATTTTCAAAAGGGGAGTCATAATATAACCGGGACAGATTGCATTTACCCTTATGTTATAAGGAGCCCATTCAACTGCCAGTGATTTTGTAAGATGGCTAACTCCTGCCTTAGAAGCATTATAATGGCATTGCTTTTGAGGAACATTTACTATAATTCCGGACATAGAGGATATATTAATTATGCTGCCTTCCCCCTGTTTTTTCATTTCTTTTGCTGCCCATTTGCAAAAAAGGAAAACACCAGTCAGGTTAACATCAATAACTTTTTGCCAGTCTTCTATAGACATTTCCTCTGCTGGAGACCAGCTAACTATGCCGGCATTACAAACCAGAATGTTTATTTCCCCAAATTCTTTTTTTATAGAATTAACTGCAGCCTTTACATCCTCCTCTTTGCTTACATCTGCTTCAATGGCAATTGCACGCCTTCCCATTGCCTTTATTTGTTTGCAGCCATCGGAAGCTTCTTTTTTCGCCTTGTCAACTAACGCTACATCTGCTCCTGCCTCTGCCAGACCTATTGCCAATTCTTTTCCCAGGCCTCTTCCCGCACCTGTTACCACTGCTTTTTTACCATCTAGTTTAAAAAATGATAGAGCGTCTCTTTTTTTACCCATATCTATAGCTTTCCAGATTTCTTTTTGCAATCCAAATCTGGCTTACCACCTTTAATTTTTAGTTTAGCAAATAATACTTCCGATACCCAGGCTTTTATTACCTTTTTATTATTGCTTTTTCTTCCTTATCAAAGAGGTGCACAAATTCTGGCTTAAATTCTAGCCAGCACTTTTCATCCCTCTTGTAGCTTTCACTTCCCACTGACGTAGTAACCTGTATTTCGCTGTTAGCAGGATCATCAAGCTTTAAAGTTAAAACAGTGCTATCCCCCTGGAATTCTACTATTTTTACTGTGGCTGGTATATCAGACCCATCATCCTTTTTATGAGAGACTTTAGCCTGCTGGGGCCTGACACCTATAGTAGCATCAGAGCCAATATATTTAGAATCAATTTCTCCTGAAAATTTAATTAACCTTTTATTATTTCCAATCTCTATAGCCACTTCATTAGGGCTTTCTATTTTCCCCTGGATAAAATTCATGCCAGGCTGGCCTACAAAATTTGCCACAAATTTATTATTTGGCTTGTTGTATATTTCTTCAATGGTGCCTATTTGCTGCCTAAGGCCATCATATATAATGAGTATTCTATCTGAAAGGGAAATAGCTTCTGCCTGGTCATGGGTTACATAAATAGTAGTATTCCCAAATTCTTCATGTATTCTTCAACGGAATTTAAGTTAACAAAGTAGGTTTTCTATATCTCACCTCCTTATGTTAATAATTTTATAATTATAATTCTTTACTATCAATAAATACTAAACCAGTAAAGGAACCTATTTAGTATATACAGTATACAATATTTTAAAATTTTATTTTCTTTCCTTTAAAATTATTGCTTAACCTTGTTTAGTGATTTTTTTAAAAATTTACATTTTAAGTTGTTAATGGATATTGTATAATGTATGCAAATAATGTCAATACTAAAAAATATATATATCTATAAAAAAGCCTTTTATTTTTAGCCAAGGCATTATGTAAAAAGCTAATATGGACTTAAAAATAAATCAAAATAATTTAAGTGAACAGGCTTATAATAAAATTAAGCTCCTAATCCTTGATGACGTGCTTAAACCCGGGGAAAAAATTATCCAGGAAAAAATGGCAGAAAGGCTGGGTATAAGTAAGATTCCTTTAATACAAGCTCTGTCAGTCCTCCGGAATGAAAGGCTTATAGAATACCATCCCAGAAAAGGCTTTTTTGTGCGGAAAATTTCAAAACAGGAATATTATGACCTTATTGACGTAAGAAGAATCCTGGAATGCCTTGCAGTGCAAAAAATAATTGACAATTTAAATGAGGGGATTAAAAAAACACTCCTGAAATTTTTAAGCGATTTTGAAAAATATAATGAAAAAAAAGACTACATTAAATATTATGGTGTTGATAAAAAATTCCATATTTACCTTCTTGAAGCATCAGGAAATTCTTACCTGAAACATATAAATAATTCATTTAATATTTTGCTTCTTTGCTTTACCAAAGGCTTTAGGACAAAAATTGAATTAAGCATGGATTACCACAGAAAAATTATTAATGCAATACTTAAAAAAGAAATAGCCAGCTCATTAAAATTAATGAAAGTCCATATAGAACACAAAAAGGAGTCGCATCTTTTAGATGAACATTAACAAAATCAACCAGAAAAATTTAAGTGAACAGGCTTATAATAAAATTAAACTCCTAATCCTTGATGACTTACTTAAACCCGGGGAAAAAATTATCCAGGAAAAAATGGCAGAAAGGCTGGGTATAAGTAAGATTCCTTTAATACAAGCTCTGTCAGTCCTCCGGAATGAAAGGCTTATAGAATACCATCCCAGAAAAGGCTTTTTTGTGCGGAAAATTTCAAAACAGGAATTCTACGAGCTTCTTGAAATAAGGGGTTCTTTTGAAAGCCTGGCAGTAGAAAAAATTTCTGAAAACCTTAACAATTCCATAAAAGATAGACTTTTGGATTTTAAGCAAAAATTTGAACAAGCTGTAAAGGATAAAAATCCAAGTGAATATTTTGAAATAGACAAAAAATTCCATATTTACCTTCTTGAAGCATCAGGAAATTCTTACCTGAAACATATAAATAATTCATTTAATATTTTGCTCTTATCCTATACTAAGGGCTTTAAAACTAAGTTAAAAGAAAGCCTTGCATACCATAATAGGATAATAGAAGAAATTTTAAAAAACCACCCTAACAAAGCTTCAACCTTGATAATTGAACATCTAGAAGCTGTAAAAAAGTATTTCTAACCTTCACTCTTATTTAATAGTTGATAAAGCATCGAAGCCTTCTTTTAAACTGTTGTAAAGTTTGGCATAAACTCCATATAGTTGAGTATAAATTTCTTTATTTTTCTTATCTGGTAACAACTCTGTTTCTACCTTCAGCACTTTGGTTGCTTCTTCCATGCTAGACCATATGCCACACCCGGTTCCAGCAACTAATGCCGCTCCGTAAGCCCCGCCTTCTTTGCTTCCACTAACAGTCTTTACCGGAAGCTGGAAAATATCTGCTATAATTTGTCTCCAAAGAAGGCTGGAAGAGCCCCCTCCAGAAGTCCGTATCTCGTTTACAGCAAGATTTTTATCCATATTAATTATTAAATCATAAACCTGTTTTAGGCTGAAACCTACACCTTCCATTACACTCCTGGCCATGTCTGCATGGGTATGCCTCAAGGTTAATCCCATAAAAACACCTTTGGCATTAGGGTCAGGATAAGGGCACCTTTCACCAATTAAATAAGGTAGGAATACCAGATTTTTGCTACCTGGCTCTGTTTGCTGTTCAACACTTTTATTTATTATTTCAAAAACACTCTGGCTCGTTTTTTCAGCCAATCTTATTTCATGCTTGCATAAATTATTTTTAAACCAGTGGAGCGACCCTCCTGCAGCCAAAGTTACCCCCATTATGTGCCATTTACTTGGGGCATTATTACAAAATATTTGTAGCTTCCCAGTCGAATTAAACTTAAATCTTTCTAGCCCCATAGCTACAATTCCTGCAGTGCCAAGGGTTAGCCCTAAGATTCCCTCGTTTATGAGGCCAGTTCCGGTTGTTTGTACTACAGAGTCTCCGCCTCCCCCAACTACTGGAATATTTTCTTTAAGCCCGGTCAATTTAGATACTTCCCCCGTCACATAACCAGTAATCTCGGGGGACTCGTAGCATTGGGGCAACAAGTTTTTGGGGATTTTTAAAATTTCTAGTAGCTCTTCACTCCACCTTCTATTTTTTACATCAAATAACCCAGTTCCCGATGCATCTGATACTTCAGTAGCAAATTTTTCAGTAAGCTTATACCTTATATAATCTTTTGGATTTAAAAAAATTTCTGACTTTTTAAAATTTCCGGGCTCTTTTTGCTTTAGCCAAAGTATCTTTCCACCGGTATAGCCTGGAAGCATACTATTATTGGTGTACTTTAATAATTCCTTTTCTCCTCCTACAGCATCAATAATTTCCCTGCACTGTTTTCCTGTCCTTTGGTCATTCCAAAGAAATGCAGGCCTTACAACTTCCCCATTCTTATCCAATGGTACCAAGCCGTGCATCTGTCCAGAAAGACCTATTCCCTTTATCTTCTCTGTAGGGATCGCGCTTTCCTTAATGATCCTTTGTAAAGTTTTAACTGTTGCATCCCACCAGTCGCCAGGGTTCTGTTCTGCCCAGCCTGGATTAGGCGTATACAGAGGATATTCTTCTGTTGCAGAGCATACCAGCTGGCCATTTGCATCAACCATAATCGATTTACAGCCGGTAGTACCTATATCTATGCCAATTATATATTTATTTGCCATTTGAATTCTCCTTGCTTATAATTAGCAAATTATTTTTAGAGGTAACGGAGCCTTATATGCTTAATTAACAGGTATTCATATAAACCTTCAGGCCCATGTTCATGTCCATAGCCACTTTCTTTCCATCCCCCGTAGGGCGCATTTATAACGCCTGCATCTACATTATTGATAGCTACATTTCCAGCCTCTATTTCCAGCGATAGCCTGTTTGCTATACTTAAGCTTTCAGTAAATACAATTGCAGCCAACCCATAAGGGGAATCATTGGCAAGCTCTACAGCTTCCTCTAATGTCTTAAAAGACATGACCCCAACTACCGGACCAAAGGTCTCTTCCTGCATAACCAGCATGCTATGGTTAACATCACGGAGAATTGTGGGCTGGAAATAATAACCTTTCTTGTACTTTTCTCCAGAGGGCTTTTTACCACCGCAAGCAACTTTAGCTCCCTTTGATACTGCATCTTCTATATGCCTTTTTGCTGTATTTACCCCACTGGTAGTACACATAGGCCCCAAATTACAATCTTCTTTTAATCCGTTGCCGATAGTTAGCTTTTCTGCCTCTTCTGCAAATTTTTCGATAAAATCTTCATATATAGCCGCATCCACATAAATCCTGTTTACAGCTATGCATATCTGGCCCATATTCCTAAATGACCTTCTTACAGCTCCTTCTACAGCCTTATCAAGATTACAATCCTTGCATATGACCATGGGAAGACTTCCGCCTAATTCTACAGATACCTTTTTAAATGTATCCGCACAACCCTTTAGAACTTCTCTTCCAGTACTGGTTGATCCTGTAAAAGCAATCTTTTTTACTTTTTTGCTGCTAAAAAGTATTGGACCCACTTCTGAACCAGAACCAGTAATTGCATTTACTACCCCATCAGGTACACCTGCATCCACAAGACATTTAATAAAAGCAAGAGGAGATAATGGCGTTTCTGATGGTAGCTTTGCAACTACAGTACAGCCAGAAGCAAGGGCACCTCCCACTTTCCATGCAAGCAATTCAATGGGATAATTCCAGGGAGAAATAGCTCCTGCCACTCCAATCGGTTGATATATTACTCTGCTTTCCATATTTTTATCCTCGTTGGCAATAATCCTTCCATACACTCTTTCACCTTCTTCGGCATAATAACGTAAAATATTTGCACCTTTTTTAACTTCCCCTGCAGCTTCCTTTAACGGCTTCCCTTCTTCCTGGGTCATAAGTTTGGCAATTTCATCTACTCTTTCATATACTACCTCACTTGCTTTCCTTAAGTATTCTCCTCTTTTGAAAGGAGTTAGTTTAGACCATTTTCCAAAAGCTTTATCAGCAGCATTTATAGCCTTACATACATCCTCCCGGTGGGCTTTTTGGACTTCTGCAAAAACTTCTCCGTAAGCCGGATTAATTACTTCCATGGTGTCCTTGGCTTCTGCTTTTACCCATTTCCCACCTATTAGTAATTTTTCCCTTATCATAACTCACTCCCCTATTCGAAAAATTTTACTTTTTATCTCTCATCAGGATCGATATTGCAAGTTACCCAAACCACGATAAGGGGTAAATTTCCCCTCTGCTTGGTGGTATGAAACTCTCCAGGAGGCACATATAGAGCATCCCCCTGCTGAATATCATACTCATCATCTCCAACAACCATCACTCCTTTGCCCATTACTACATAGTATACTTCTTCCATATCATCATGTGAGTGCCCCGTAGTAGTACCGGTAGGATAAATTATGGTGTGGCCTAGAGTTAGCCTCCTTGACTCACAGCCTTCATCTTCAGGATTAATTACATAATTTGTGTCTCTCAATATATCTTTATCCCGGTTTTTTACCCTGTCCCTTAAGGACCTGGGATCAATATCGGCCTTTAAATCTTGTATATTTTTTACATATTTCATCTTAACCTCCTTGCATGATTAACAGTGTACTATATAAATTATCCGTTTAAAAAAATGCAAAAATTATTTGCCCGCTTTAATGCTATTCCTGTTAAATACCCACCTGGGTTTCCGGCCCTCTAAAACATCTGCTACTCCTTCTACTGCATGCATGGCCATTCTCCTGGAGCTTTCACTAGTTAAGGCTGCAGAATGTGGTGTAAGAATAACTCTTTCAATGCCTAACAACGGGTTATCTTTTTGAGGAGGCTCGTTTTCAAATACATCCAAAGCTGCCCCGGCTATGCCTCCATCTTTTAGAATACTAGCCAATGCTTCTTCATCTACAATTCCTCCGCGTGAAGTGTTTATCAAGAAGGAGCCTTTCTTCATTTTACCCAAAAGGTTTTTCCCAACTAGATGGTGGTTTTGTTTAGTATAGGGAATATGGAGGGACACAAAATCTGCTTCCGTAAATACCTCATCCAAACTACCTTTAAGCTTAAAGGGGAAATTAACTTCTAAGCCTTCGGGTAAAAAAGGATCATAGGCGATTATATCCATGTTAAATGCATTATAACATTTTCTGGCCATTGCCCTGCCAATATTGCCAAATCCGACCAAACCTAAAGTTTTTCCGGAAATATCTACGGGAACATAGTTATTCCTTATCTCCCAATTTAAGTCCCTTACTGCATTGTCCATGGCTTTCAAATTTTTAGCAAGAGCAAGCATAAAGGCAATAGCATGCTCTGCCACTGTCATAATATTAGCTTCAGGGGCGTTACACACGGGAATATTTTTTTCTGAAGCAGCTTTTACATCTACATTGTCCACCCCTTTTCCTGTTCTTCCTATAACTTTCAGCCTTTTTGCCGCCAATATTGTCTCCCTGCTTAATTTGGTAGCAGTTCTTACAACAAGGCCATCAATATCTTTAATTTGTTTTCTCACCACTTCATCCTCTGGAGAGCTGGAAACAATGATCTCAAAGCCTTTGTTTTTGAGAAAATTCATTGCATCTTTGTGTATTTTTTGTCCCAACAACACCTTTGCCATTTAAATCAATCCTTCTTGCTTAAAATATTCTTTCAGTTCTTTTTTTTCTTCCGGTGACAGGGGTATTAAAGGCTTTCTAGGCTCCCCACCAAAATACCCACAGATAGATGCAGCAGCTTTAACTCCGCTTACAGCATTAGCCCCGGATACCTTTCCGTTAACCTGAAATAGCTTTAAGTGCAAGTGTTTTGCCTCCTCAATTTTGCCATTTAAGTATAAATTATACAATTTACAGCAAAGATTAGGTATAGCATTTGATAATGACAAAACTCCGCCAACAGCTCCACAAACAAGTCCTGTAAAAAAGAAATTAATAGAGCCAGCTAGCACATAAAAATCATCAATGTCCATAGTGGCAGTAATATAACTCATAATTCCAGCCTTAGAACTATCTTTCATGCCCACTATATTAGGATGCCGGGCAAGCTTCCTCACAGCTTTTGCAGAAATTGTTACTCCGCCAGTAAAACCGGGAGCATTATAAATTAGCAGAGGTATATTTATGTTGTCTGCTACCTCTGTATAATAATTTATAAGTACTTCGTCATTTATTATTTTTTTAAAATAGCTTGGAGTTAAAGCACTTACAAAGTCTGCCCCAATCCTTTCAGCTTCCTTACTAAACTGGATGGTTTCGGCTGTTGACTCGCAGCCAGTGCCGGCCATTATTATCTTATCACCCTTGTTTTTAACAAACACTTCCAATACCTTCAACTGCTCATCTCTGGTCAGGCTTTTGTATTCTCCATTAGAGCCCAGCGCTAAATGGCCGCTAATAGGAGATTTATTTAATTTTATTAAGTTCTCCTCTAGTTTAGCGTACTGTACTTCATCTCCCTCAAAAGGGGTAATAGTTGGCACAAACACCCCGCTAAGCTTGTCTTTCATTTTTCCCTCCTAAGGATTACTCTTCTAAAGTTAAATCAATATTTACATCTTTTAGTTGCTCCCTGGTTACCGGAGACGGCGAATTGGTTAACATGCAAACCGCAGATTGGGTCTTGGGAAAAGCAATTACATCCCTTATGCTTTCCAGGTTGCCCAGCAGCATTACCAGCCTGTCAAGGCCCAGGGCTATGCCTCCATGGGGCGGAATTCCAAACCTCAGGGAATTTATGAAAAAGCCAAAATTCTCTTCTATGGTTTTTTTGTCCATTTTTAATAACTTAAAAATTTTATTTTGTAAGTCTAAGTCATTTATCCTTATAGAGCCTCCCCCGATTTCTTCCCCGTTAAGCACAATATCATAAGCTAATGATTTAACCTTTAAAGGTTCATCCTCCAAGAATTTTATAGTTTCTTGGCTGGGCATGGTAAATGGGTGATGTACCGGTGAAATCCGGTTAAGCTTCTGGTCCAACTCAAATAGTGGAAAGTCATCAACCCATATCAGCTTAAAACCCTCTTTTGCCATGTTTAATTTCTTTGCTATATGCCCCCTTATAGTCCCCAGGGTTTTACAAGTTATTAAGAAATCATCAGCAACAATTATTAACAGGTTTTTATCTTTTAAATCTAGTTGTCTAATCAGTGCCTTCTTCTCCTCTTCCTTTAAGAATTTGGCTATGGGTGATTCCAGCTGGCCTTTTTCTACCTTCATCCATACCAGCCCCCCGGCACCGCAATCCTTGGCAATTTTTATCAAATTGTCCAATTCATTTCTGCTAAAATCCTGGTAATTGTCAACCACAATACTTTTAATAACTCCCTTGTTTTTTAATACCCCTCTAAATATTTTAAACTCGGTATCCTTAAAAATGTCTGATATGTCATTTATTTCAAGGCCGAACCGGAGGTCTGGTTTATCTGTTCCGTATGTTTCCATGCTCTCCTGCCAGCTTATTCTCTTAAAAGGCTTTTCTATCTCTGTCCCTAAAACCTTCCTAAAAATTTCAGCCAGCATCTCTTCTATTGTTTCCATTACATCCACTGGCTCTACAAAAGACATCTCCAGATCTATCTGTGTAAATTCAGGTTGTCTGTCAGCTCTAAGGTCTTCATCCCTAAAACACCTTGCTATCTGGTAACACCGGTCAAATCCTGAAAACATCAATATTTGCTTAAACAATTGGGGGGATTGGGGCAAAGCATAAAACTTTCCCGGATTTAGCCGGGATGGAACTAAAAAATCCCTGGCCCCCTCAGGGGTGCTTTTTGCCAATATAGGAGTTTCTATCTCTAAAAATCCTTTTCCGTTTAAATAATTTCTGGTTGCAGAAGTAACTTTGTGCCTAAGCCTAATATTTTTTTGCATCTGGAGAGTTCTCAAATCAATATATCTATACTTTAACCTATGCGTTTCTTCTACCTTATCCCTTTCATTTAGCATAAAAGGTGGGGTTTTTGACTTATCCAGTATCTCAGCTCCGTTTACAGCCACTTCAATCTGCCCAGTTTTTAAATCATAGTTAATAGTTTCTTCAGACCTTTTCCTGACTTTGCCATTTACCCTCAAAACATATTCATTTCTAACTTCCTTGGCAAGATTATAAGATTCTTTATTGACGCTAGGATCAAAAACCAATTGAATAATACCTGAAAAATCCCTCAGGTCTATAAATATTAGTTTTCCATGATCTCTCCTGCTGTTTACCCAGCCGCATAAAACAGCTTCCCCGCCTATGCTGTCTGTATCCAGTTCACCACATAAATTTTTCCTGAGGCTGGTTTTAAAATTTTGGTAATTTATATCTTTTTCAAAATCAAAGCCCATATCTATTTTCCTTTCAAAAATTCCATTAAATTGTCCTTTTCGGTTAGCCAGTTAAACTCATATTGCTTAAAAGCCCTGATGTCTTTTACCGTTATCTTGCTATCCTTTACCTCTTGCTCCCCAATTATGATGGCAAAATCAAAATTATTCTTTTCTGCCCATTTTAGCTCAGAGCCAACACTTTTTATACTAAAATTTATTTCACAAATAAAAATATTCCTTAAAAATTTTGCCACTTCCAGAAGAAAAGAATAATAACTTTCATCCATTGCAATCAAGTAAACTTTCTTTTTCTTTCCTCTCCCCCTAGGTTTTATGCCCAGCTGTTTCATTAGCATTGCAGTCCTATCCACACCAATAGCAAACCCAATAGCTGGCATATCCGGCCCTCCAAATTGCCCTATTAAATGGTCATATCTTCCCCCGCCACCCAAGGCATTCTGCGCACTCTTTATCTGGCGGGATATAACCTCGAATATTGTTTTTGTATAATAGTCAAAACCTCTTACCAGATTATAATCTATTTCGTAATTTATATTTAAATTTTTAAGATAAGCTATTACCTTTTCTATATGCTCCCTGCAATCTTTACATAAATAATTATAAATTTTAGGAGAATTGCTTATGACATTTACACAGCTCTTTTTCTTGCAGTCAAAAATCCTTAAAGGGTTATTTGAAAACCTATTTTTGCAATCCCGGCAAAGCTTATCTTTTTTTGGTTCTATATATGCTTTAAATTTTTTTATAAAATCCTTCCGGCATTTGTGGCAGCCAATGCTGTTAACCAGCAATGTTAAATCCTTAAAGCCTATTTCCCCAAACAGTTGGTTGGCAAGCCAAATTACTTCCGCATCTATTGCCGGATTGCTTACCCCTACTGCTTCTACCCCTAATTGGTGGAATTCCCTCATCCTGCCTTTCTGGGGCCTTTCATATCTAAACATGTTGCCATTATAGTAAACCTTCAACGGCAATCTTCCTGAATATAACTTATGCTCTATTATTGCTCTTACCACAGAAGCTGTTCCTTCCGGCCTTAAAGTAAGGGATCTTCCCTTCTTGTCCTCAAAAGTATACATTTCTTTTTGTACAATATCTGTATTTTCCCCTATACCTCTGCTAAAAACTTCGGTATGTTCAAAAGCCGGCGTCTTTATTTCCTGGTAATTAAAAAGGCTAAACAGCTTTTTTGCAGTTCCTTCAATAAAGTTTCTGTAGCCTAATTCCTCTCCAAATATGTCTGCGGTGCCCCTAGGTGAATTTAAGTCCAATGTTTATCACACGCCCTATTATCCTAAAAACTTTTTACTTAAATAATAATTATTTTCCATTTCAAATTCTAAACTGGTGTCTTCACCATGCCCTGGATATATTAACAAATTTTTATCCATTTTGCTTAAATTTATTAAAGATTCTTTAATTTCTTTTGCACTGCCTCCGGGCAAATCAGTCCGGCCTATAGCATTTTTAAATAATAGGTCCCCGGTAAACAACAAGTTTTTATACCTTATTACTATGCTTCCGGGAGTATGGCCAGGCATTCTTTTAACTTCTAAGCCTAATCTTTTCCCTTCTTTAAAATTTTCTTCTGTTATTAGCCTGTAATTATCCAGGGAAAGGGATCCGCCTCCAAAAGCGGAAGACATGTTATGGTCAGGCTTTCGCACTATATCTTCTTCTATTTTATGGATATAAAAAGGGATATTGTAATCCCCCATTACATTTTTTACAGCGCCTATATGGTCATAATGTCCATGGGTATTTAATATAAATAAAGGACTTAATTTATTGGATTCTAAATAATCCCTTATGGCCTCATAATCGGCTCCGGGATCTATTATTATGCATTCATCGCTATTAAATTGTAGAATATAACAGTTAACACTGAAAAAACCTAAAATTAATTTCTTTACTTTCAAGTCTACTTTCTAGGTAATATTCTAAACACATCGTAAATTGAATCTATCTTTTTCAAATTATTGATAATATCTTTTATTATATATTTATTACTAATTTCTATTAAAAATCTGAATTTGGCATGCCCTACTTTATCCTGGTTTAAAGTATTGGCAGAGACAATATTTATGTCATACTCGCTTATTACATTAGTAATATCCCTAAGCAATTTTGTCCTGTCCAGTGCTTCAATCTGGATTTCTGCATTAAACTTATGTGGAGCCCTTGTATCCCATTCTACTTCTATGAACCTTTTCTTATTCATTACATCCAGGTTTTTAATATTATTGCAGTCTTTTCTGTGAACAGATATTCCCTTCCCTCTGGTAATATATCCGATAATTTCATCTCCCGGAACCGGATTACAGCACTTAGCAATTGTTACCAGCATTCCGTCCATTCCTTTTACCTTAATCCCGGTTTTACTCCTGTCTTTCTTTTTTTTCTGTCTAACTTCCTTTTGGGGAATATCCTCCACGGTCATCTCTTTTTCCGGCTCTACCTGGTTTAGTCTTTTTACTATCTTGGTATATACCTGGTGAGGTGATATTTTATGGGACCCTATATTACTAAAAAGCTTACTAACCTTTTCGAAATTCATGTCTTTGGCTACATCTTCAATTAGCTCAGAAGGTACACTTTTAAAAGACAAGCTGTTCCTCCGCAAAATTTTTGCCAGTATTTCCCTGCCTGCATTATAAGCTTCCTGTCTTTCTTCACGGTTAAACCACTGCTTGATCTTATTCCTGGCACTTGATGTCTTAACCACATTAAGCCAGTCTCTGCTAGGCCCCTTAGGCGTCTTTGAAACAATAATTTCTACAATATCGCCATTATCAAGAACGCTTTCAATGGGTACCATCTGGCCATTAACCTTGGCCCCGATGCAATTATGGCCTATATCTGTATGTATCTGGTAAGCAAAATCAATAGGGCTTGACCCCCTTGGCAAATTAATAACCTTTCCCTTGGGGGTAAATACAAATACTTCCTCTTCGAACAGGTCCAGCTTTAATGACTCCATATAATCTTCGGGATCTTTTAACTCCCTTTGCCAATCAAGTATCTGCCTAATCCAGGCAATTCTCTTATCAAATTCACTTAGTTCCAAATTTCCTTCCTTGTACTTGTAATGGGCAGCGATACCGTACTCAGCAAATTTATGCATCTCAAATGTTCTGATCTGGATTTCTACTGGCTTTCCTTTATCACCGATTACAGTAGTATGGAGAGACTGGTACATATTAAATTTAGGATTAGCAATATAATCCTTAAACCTTCCCGGTACAGGTTTCCACAAAGAATGTATGGTGCCCAAAACTGCATAACAGGTTTTTACGTCATTAACAATTATTCTTATCGCCATCAAGTCATAAATATCATCAAATTTCCTGTTTTGCTTGGTTATTTTATTATAAATGCTGTAGTAATTTTTCTTCCTTCCGCTTATCTCAGAAGTTATGCCCACCTCTTTCAATTTCCGGTCAACTGTTTTTATGGCTTTATCTATTAATGATTTCCTTTCAGACATTTTTTCTTTAGTCATTTCCTTAATAAGCTTGTATTGTTTGGGATATAAATGCTCAAAGGCTAAATCCTCCAACTCTGATTTTATCTGGAATATCCCCAGTCTGTGGGCAATAGGTGCATAAATTTCAATAGTCTCCAGAGACTTTTTCTCCTTTTTTTCTTTCTTTAGGGAAGACAGTGTTCTCATATTATGGAGCCTATCAGCCAGCTTGACCAGTATTATCCTCACATCCTCAGACATAGCAATAATCATTTTTCTTAAATTTCCAACTTGTCTCTCTTCTTTGCTGTGAAAGATAATCTTGTCCAGTTTGGTTACACCGTTTATTATATTGGCAATCTTTTTTCCAAATTTCTTTTTTATGGTCTTAATGCTGAATTCAGTATCCTCTACCAGATCATGCAAAATTGCAGATACTATAGAAACCTGGTCCATTTCAATATTGGCCAATATAGTTGCCACTTCCAGCGGATGGACTACAAAAGGTTCTCCGGATTTCCTGTACTGGTCTTTATGGTTTTCCTTGGCAATGGCATATGCTTCCCTCATTAATTTTTTATCCAGTTGCGGATTGTATGAGGAAACTTTATCCACCAGCCGCTCAAACATGGCATCAGTATCCACTTTCTTTGTTGGCTGATTGCCTCTTGTTGATTCTTTTTCCTTGATTTTGCCCATAGTCCCTAAATTAATTTTTTATTGGCTTATATTATAAAACATTTTCACCATAACCTAAAATAGGTCAACTAGTACCAATTGAATGTTTTTATTTCCCATCCACTCATTTTCCTGGATATAATAAAGTATATTTATTTTACTGCCTATTCTTATTTTTTCTTTTACTTGCTCTCCAACCCCAAACATTATAGCCTGTAAGCTGGTACCGCTATTTTTTAAACTGAGCTTAACATGCTTTCCACCTTTCAATAACCTAATATCTCTAATGGTGCATTTTTTGGTCATAAATGCAGGCTTTGGGTTTCCAACCCCGCAAGGTTCCAGCAATTTCAAATCTTTTACCAATTTTGGGTCTATCTGTGAAAAATTTATCTCAAGATCATAGTATAGCTTCTTTTTAATATCCTCTTCCCTAATGGCATTGCTGGCAATCCTGGCAATCTCCCGCTTAAAATCCTCGTATTTGCTTTTCTCCATGGTTATTCCACAGGCCAGTTCATGCCCCCCATACTTAATAAAATACTTATCTATCAAAGAAAGGCTCTCATACAAATTAAAGCCGGGGATGCTCCTTCCCGAGCCTTTTAACTCCTCTCCTTTCTCCTTAAACAATATGGCTGGAATATTATATTTCTTTACAATGTCTGAAGCCACTATACCTAGTACCCCCTCATTCCACTCCTCAGACTTTCCAACATAAATTCTCTCATTTCTCACAATATCTTCTAAGATGCCGCTGCTTATTATCCCTTTAAAAA
The DNA here is from genome assembly GCA_051744245.1 of Actinomycetota bacterium. Lineage (GTDB taxonomy): Bacteria > Actinomycetota > Humimicrobiia > Humimicrobiales > Humimicrobiaceae > M55B165. The sequence continues at coordinate 19,112 of JBNJCV010000006.1, forward strand.
TTTTGTCCTGAATTTTTTTCCTTTTCTGGTTAAACCCATTAAGCTTGCAAACTTTTTTATCAATATCCATGCAACCGTTTTTTAGCAATTCAATGCTGCTATAAGCCCTTTCTATCCTCCCAGCTGCATTGAGCCGAGGAGCTATTATAAAGGCAACATCATAAGCACTAATCTCATCCCTTCCTTCCAATACATTCTCTATTATACCCCGCAAGCCTTTATTTGAGGTCTTTCCCATAAGTTTTAAGCCTTTTTTTACTATAACTCTGTTTTCATCTATAATTGGCATAACATCTGCAATAGTGGATACAGCAACCAAATCCAGCAATTCATTCAAGTAGCTTTTTTGGAACTTAACCTTTTTAACTTGGCTTATCTTTCTAAGCGTTGCAATGATGAATTTAAAAGTGACCCCTCCCCCGCTCAAATGCTTGAAGGGATACCCCGATGACCTAAGTTTGGGATTTATAATTATATACCGGGGATTATTATCTTCTTCCAGGCTTTTTACAGGTTCATGATGGTCACAGACAATAAAATCAGGCCCGTTGCCAGCTAAAACATGCTGCTGCACCTTAAGACTATTGGTGCCGCAATCCACACATATAACTAAACCATATGAATCTTTTACTTTTTTTATAAAATCCAGGCTTATATCATAACCTTCATCAAACCTGCTGGGGATATAAACTTGGGGGCCTGCATCCAGCTTATCCAAAAAATTATATAATATAGCCGCGCTTATTACCCCATCTGCATCATAGTCTCCGAATATGAGGATTTTTTCCCTATCTTTTACCGCTCTTATAAGCCGCTCAACTGCAGACTCCATATTGGGTAAAAGAAAGGGGTCATGCAAATACTTAATAGACGGTTTTAAGAACAAATTGATGTCTTCTTTTTTTACTATTCCCCGGTTTGCCAGAATTTGTGTCAGGACTGGACTATAACTTAAATTAAAAGCTTTTTCTTGTTTCTTTTTATTCCTTAGTCTCCATCTATGGAAAATGCTTTCCATAATTATTTTTTATACCTTGGAAATCTGTTGTTCCATGTTACCAGAATTGGACTGGCAAAAAATATTGATGAATAAGTTCCAGAAATTATTCCTACAGTTAAGGCAAGAGCAAAATCCTGCAGCGCAGTGCTACCAATAACTAGCAAGATAATGACAGGAAAAAGCGTGGTAACAGAAGTGTTTATGGATCTGGAAAGCGTTTTATTAACAGAATCATTTACCACATTTGCATACCCCATTTTATTGGCTTGGGGAGTGTTTTCCCTTATACGGTCAAAAACAACAATAGTGTCATTTAAAGAATAACCTATAATAGTAAGTATAGCCGCAATGGTTGAAGTATTGATTTCCCGGTGCAGAATTGCATAAACCCCAAGAGTAACCAATACGTCATGAGCCAGGGTTACAATGGCAGTAGCTCCGAACCTGAACTCAAACCTTATCCAGACATAAATCAGGATCCCTAAAATGCTTACTCCTATAGCTATAAGAGCGTAACGGGTGATTAATTTCCCAAATCCTGGCAAAACATTTCTGTCCTGCAGAGGCGAACCGTCTACTCCAATCTCTCTGTCTAAAGCTTCCAGGATTTCATTTTTGGTTTCAGTATCCCTGGTGGTAGTCCTTATAATAAAGCGGTCTGATTCAGTACGCTGCAGAATAGCTCCCTCAAAGCCCATATCTTCCATTACCTGCCTTACCTCACTGACTTCCACATCCCTTTCAAATTCTACTTCCATTAGCGAGCCGCCTAGAAAATCTATTCCCAAGTTAAAACCTCCCTGGACAATAAACCCTATTACCCCAATAGCAATAACTATTGCAGAAACCATAAACCATATTTTCCTTTTTCCTATAAAGTTTATGTTGGTCTTCCTCGATATCAAGAGCTACTCCTCCTCTTTCCCAGCCAAATCCCTAAAAATCCTGGAGTGGCAACTTTTTTAAAGCCTGCCAGAAGGTAAAGAATTGATCTGCTGAATACCAAACAAGTCAACATGCTGATAATTACTCCCAGGCTTAAAGTAACCGCAAAGCCCCTGATGGGCCCTGTGCCAAACCTGTAGAGGGCGGCGGCCGTTATAAGGGTGGTTACATTTGCATCAACAATTGTCCTCAGTCCATGTCTAAAACCTTCGTTTATGGACATCCTTGCAGATTTACCTTTTTTTATTTCTTCTTTTATCCTCTCAAAAATAATTACATTGGCATCAACTGCCATGCCAATGGTAAGTATAATTCCCGCAATTCCCGGAAGGGTTAATGCTGCTCCTATTCCAGCCAGGATACCCCAGAAAAGGATTATGTATATAGACAGGTTAATAAAAGATATAAGGCCCAATCCCCGGTAATAGGAAACCATAAACATAATTATCAAAATAAATCCGATTACCCCTGCATATAATCCCTTGGTTAAGGCATCCCTGCCCAAAGTAGGGCCAACCGTCCTGTTTTCTTCTATTTGTAAATTAACCGGTAACGCCCCTGTTTGAAGCACCAGTGCAATATTCTTTGCTTCTTGCAGGCTGTTTATTCCTTCTATTACTGCATCACCTTCAATAGCCTTGGTAATAACGGGTGCTGATTTTATTTCATCATCTAAAACTATGGCCAGTTGTTTCCCAACATTATCTTCGGTTATTTCTGAAAAAATTTCCTGTCCTTCGGTCTTAAAGCTCATATTCACTACTATCTGGCCATTAGGATTATAGCCAGCCTGGGCATTGGCTAATTTATCTCCTGTTAGGAGCACAGGACCCAAAAGGGAGGCTTCTCCGGTACCGGGATCTACTAATATCTCGCCTACAGTTTCCTGGGTCTGTGGATCTATTAAGAAAAATTTTCCATCTTCAGTCTTGGGCATAAACTTTCCAATTACCTCTTCTGTTTCCGGTTCTGCTAAAAGCAAATCCCCCTCCTGGGACAAAACCTTGCTCTCCACTGCCCCAGACCTCGTATTATATAAATAAATTTCGGTCTCCTGGGGATCTGCAGAAAAATTTCCGGTGTCGGTATCGAAAGTTACCGGCCCTTCACTGGAGACAAATACTCCTTCTAAAATCCTGAACTCCAGCTGGGCAGTCTTGCCAATAACTTCCAGTGCCCTATCAGGATCCTTAACTCCAGGAAGTTGCACCACAATATTATCCGAATAATCTCTGGTAATCAAAGGTTCGGATATACCTAGCTTGTCAATCCTCCCCCTTATTATAAGCATAGCTTTATCCAGAGATTCTTGGGTGACTCCCCCTTCTTCCACATCAGTAGGCTTTAGTATTATCTGAGTTCCGCCCTTCAGGTCCAAGCCCAGCTCTATGGAAGAGGCAAAAGGGTATGCATAATAAATGCAGGTCCCAATTATTGCCGCAAGGATTATTAGAATAGTAATATGAAGCTTCTTATTTCGCATAATTATGTGGAACTTACCTTCTTAGATACTGCCTCTTTGGTTACCTTTACATCTACTCCACTGGATAGGGTAATGATAATGGAATCTTCCCTGACATCCTTTATCCTGCCATAAAAGCCCCCAATGGTAACTACTTCGTCTCCCCTTTTAAGGCTACTTTTTAGTTCCTGTGATTTTTTGCTTCTTTGCCTCTGGGGCCTTATCAGCAAGAAATAAAATGCAACTACAAGCACTGCCAGCCAAATCCAGGTACCGTATTTTGCCAGAAAACCTGGTTCTTCTTCTGTTTCCGTTGTTTCAGCTGCGCCTTCTTCACCAGTAGGTTGCATGGGATAACATCCAATGCTAATAGTACCAATTGTTATAATAAAAATTGATATTAGCAATATGGCAACAAACCTCTTTGATATTCTCATATACACCTCTCAAGTCATTTATATTATTTTAGTAAACATTACTATTATTAACATTTTTCAGAAATTTGCAAATATATAAATTGTTTTTCTAAAGATTTTTGTAATTATTTTTAAAATCCCTAGCAAATTCCTTAAATTTATCCTTTTTTATGGCGTTTTTAGCCTTGCTTACCAGATCAAATAAAAAATAAAGGTTGTGGTGGCTTAACAACATACTTGAAAGTATTTCTTTGCTTTTATACAGATGCCTTAAATATGATTTTGAATAGTTTCTGCAAGTATAACAACCACAATTAAAATCCAAGGGGTTAAAATCATATTTAAACTGGCTGTTCTTTATATTAATCTTGCCCCCATAAGTAAAAGCGCTTCCGTTTCTGGAAATTCTGGTTGGAAGTACGCAATCAAACATATCTACGCCATAGCCAATAGCATCTAGAAGCCCTACCGGGTCCCCCAGTCCCATAAAATATATGGGTTTGCTGCTATCTACAAAATTGGTAGTATGTTCCAGTATCTCCATAGTCATATCCCTTTCCTCCCCCACGCTTAATCCTCCTATAGCAATACCGTCAAAATCCATCTCTGAAATTGTTTCTGCACAAAACTTTCTTATGTTTTTTTTAAACCCGCCCTGGATTATCCCAAATAGCTTGGGAGCTGTCCCCAGTTTGCTCTTTTCCTTCAGAGATCTTTCAGCCCAATCAAGAGTTCTTTTGGCAGCCATTCTGGTCCTGGATTCATCTTCGGTGTAGGAAATGCATTCATCTAATACCATTATTATATCTGAGCCCAGGTCTGTCTGCATCCTGACTGCATCCTCTGGTGTAAAAAAATGGGGGGACCCATCAATTATAGACTTAAATTCAACGCCCTCATCCTTTACCTTCCTTATGTCTCCCAGGCTAAACACCTGAAAACCTCCACTATCGGTTAAGATATTATACTCCCAGTTCATAAAATAATGTATGCCCCCTGCTTTCTTAATTACATCAATCCCTGGCTGGAGGTAAAGGTGATAAAGGTTGCCTAAAAGCACCTTACAGCCCATTCCATACAATTGGTCCACGGTTACTGCCTTTACCGTAGCCTTGGTTCCCACCGGCATAAAAACCGGTGTATCGATATTTATCCTATCCATTTTAAGCAACCCTATCCTAGCCCTGGTGTTTTTATCTCTTTTTATAACTTTAAAATTATTCATATTAATTAATGTATAAACATGCAATCCCCGAAACTAAAAAACCTGTAACCATTTTTTTTTGCCACTTCGTAAGATTGTAGCAATCTTTTTCTTCCTGCAAAAGCAGCCACCATAATTATTAAGGTTGACCTAGGCAGATGGAAATTGGTTACCATTGCCTCAACAGCTTTAAATTTATAGCCAGGATATATATACAAGCTTGTTTTTCCCCTAAATGGCTTTATTTTACCGTATTTTCCCATCAATGTTTCCAGCGCCCTGGCAGCTGTAGTTCCCACAGCTATAATTCTTCCCCCTCTTTTTTTAGCTTCCCTTATTTTCCCTACCTCTTTTGCTGACACTGTAAAATATTCACTATGCATGTTATGGTCTTCAATGTTTTCTTCTTTTACAGGTCTAAATGTATCTATCCCGATATTTAAAGAAACTTTTGCAAAAATAATTCCCATGCCTATTAATTCATCCATAAGATCACTGGTAAAGTGGAGACCTGCAGTAGGAGCAGCAACAGAACCTTTCTTTTTAGCATATACTGTCTGATAGGAGCACTCTTCAATATTATTTCTTTTTATGTATGGAGGAAGCGGTATATTGCCTTCTTCCTCAAATATTTTTTCAGGGTTTCCATTAAATTCCACTATTGCTTTTCCGCTATCTTTTTTCTCTACAACCTCAAACTGGTATTTGCCAACTTTTACCTTAGAGCCTTTCCTTAGCCTTTTTGAAGGTCTTAACAGGGCTAGGCACCTCTTCCCTACAATTTTTTCCAGCACGAAACATTCCACTTTCCCCCCTGTCATTTCTTTCCTTCCAAACAGCCTGCACTTTATTACTCTGCTTTCATTAATCACCAGGCAATCATTTTTTCTCAGGTAATTTCCGATATTATAGAAATGCTCATGCTTGATTTCTCCAGTATGCCTGTCTAAAACCATTAATTTTGAATGGTTCCTTTGGGCAAGGGGTTTCTGGGCTATAAATTTTTTGGGAAGGTTATAGTCAAAGAGATCTAAATCCATATTTAAAAAAGGCCCGGGTTTTCATCTTTTTCAATACCGAAATGCTTATAAGCCAATCTCGTTGCTACCCTGCCCTTGGCTGTTCTTTTAATAAATCCAAGCTGCAGGAGATATGGCTCATAAACATCTTCAATGGTAGTAATTTCCTCCCCTATGGAAGCAGCAATGGTGCTCACCCCCACAGGGCCACCACTGAATTTATTTATAAGGGTTTTTAATATCTTTTTATCAATAAAGTCTAAGCCTGCCCTGTCTATTTCCAGCTTGGTAAGTGCTTTCGCAGCAATATCCCTGGTTATCTCACCTTGACCGTAAACCAGTGCATAATCCCGTACCCGCCTTAAGAGCCGGTTTGCAATTCTTGGGGTTCCCCTGCTTCTTTTGGCAATAATTTTTGCACCCCCATCTGTTATATCTAAACCAAGTATAGAGGCAGACCTCTTAATAATTTTTAATATGCTTTGCTCTTCATAATAATCGAGCCTCAAGTTGACCCCAAACCGGTCCCTTAACGGGGATGCTACCAGGCCTATCCTGGTGGTTGCCCCTATAATAGTAAAAGGAGCTACATCTATTCTTATAGAACGGGCAGAAGGTCCTTTACCGATTATTATATCCAGCTTAAAATCTTCCATTGCCGGGTAGAGTATTTCTTCTACAGTTCTGTTTAACCGGTGGATTTCATCAATGAACAATACGTCAAAATTTTCCAAATTGGTAAGTATGGCAGCTAGGTCTCCAGGCCTTTCAATTGCCGGGCCTGATGTTACTCTGAAATTTACCCCTAACTCATTAGCAATAATTTCTGCCAGGCAAGTCTTGCCCAGGCCGGGAGGCCCGGAAAGTATTACATGGTCTAGGGGTTTTTTTCTTTTTTTTGCAGAATTTATAAAAATAAGGAGGTTATCCTTAACCTTTTCCTGCCCTATGAACTCATCCGTCATTCTAGGGCGTAAACTTTTATCCAGTTCCACATCATCTTTTACATGTCTTGGGCTTACATCGCTTTCTTTTTTAAAATTATTATTAATCTCTTAAACCTCCTTTAATGCCATTTTTAAAATATCTTCTATTTTACTAGATTGTATATCCTTTAAATCCATGTTGCCAAGCACTTTATCTATCTCCCTGTTGCTGTACCCCAAAGAATTTAAAGCTTGCCTTACCTCTACTAGTTTCCTGTCTTTAAATATACCACTTTCTGCCAGGGCATCTGTTTCCTTGCTAAACTTCTCGCTTAATTCTAAAATAATTCTTTCTGCAAGCTTCTTGCCAATACCGGTCACTCTCCGGAGCAAGTCTGTTTCCCTGCCGGCTATAATATTTTTTACTTCATCAACAGAATAAATTGAAAATATGCTTAAGGCAATTTTTATTGATACCCCGTTTACATCCAGTAATTTTAAAAAAACTTTCTTTTCTTTTAAAGAAGAAAAACCAACCAAACTGATATTATCTTCCCTTACATACGTATAGATATCAAGTTCTGCCTGATCTCCAACTGCCGGAAGGCTTTCAAATGTCCTTGAAGAAATCAATATTTTAAATCCTACCCCCGCAGTCATAATAACTGCATATGAAGGTAGCTTCTCGATTATCTCTCCCCTAATTTTTGCTATCATGTTCTGCATCCTTTATTTTTTGCTGGAACTTGTAATTGTTGGCATGGCAGATACATATGGCCATTGCGTCCCAGGCATCATCTTTTTTGGGCAGGTAACCTTCATCCAGGTTCAATATGCTCTGCAACATGTACTTTATCTGTTTCTTGGTTGCCCTGCCATACCCGACAATAGCCTGCTTTACCTGTAAGGGAGTATATTCAAATATCTCCAGATTATTCATGCTTCCGGCAAGGATACATACCCCTCTTGCCTGCCCCACTTTAATGGCTGATTTGGCATTTATGCTAAAAAAGATTTCCTCTATTGCCAAAAAGTCAGGCAAATATTTTTTTATAACTCCATCAATAGAGGAAAAAATTTCATTTAACCGGTCCTGGATTGAATTTTTTTTGCTGGTAACAATACAGTCACAATAAAGAGGGCTAAATTTATTGTTTTTTACTTCCAATACACTAATCCCGGTAGTTGCAAGACCTGGATCAATGCCTATAATTCTCATACTTTTTTAACCTTTTATGATTCAATTTCACTTAATAGTTCATCAGGTATATCTAAATTTGAGGTTACATTCTGGACATCATCATGGTCATCTAATTTATTAATAAGCTTTAAGGCTTTTACAGCTTCTTGCCTCGGCAGCTCCAAAGTTGATTTAGGAATCATCTCCACTCCACTGGATTCAATTTTTATCTTCTTTTTTTCCGTATAATTTTTTACATTCATAAAATCAGTAGGATCGGCCTTTACCACGTATTTCTGGTCTTCCTCATCAATATCTTCTGCTCCAGCATCAATAACGTTAAGCATAAACTCTTCTTCATCTTCAATATTATTTTTCTCTATAATCAATATCCCTTTTCTTTCAAACTGCCATCCTACACTTCCGCTTTCACCCAGGCTTCCATTATTATTATTAAAAATATTTCTGATATCAGAAGCAGTACGGTTTTTGTTTTCAGTCATAACTTCAACTAGGATAGCAATGCCGCCGGGACCGTATCCTTCATAAACGGCGCTTTCATAATCAACGCCTTCTAGCTCTCCAGTTCCCCTTTTTATTGCCCTGTCTATATTATCCTGAGGCATATTATATTCCTTGGCCTTAGCCAAAGCATTTGCTAAAGCTATATTATCCTTGGGGTCACCGCTTCCGCCTTCCCTGGCAGCAACAGTTATCATCCTGCTTAACTTGCCGAATATTTGGCCCCTTTTTGCATCTTCCTTAGCCTTTTTATGTTTAATGGAATGCCATTTAGAATGCCCTGACATTTTCTTTCACCCTCTTTTCTTTAAATTTATTAACCATTCCTAAAAAATATTTATGTATGCGGAGATCATCACCTAGCTCAGGATGGAAAGCGCTAACCATAACATTTCCTTCTCTGGCCAGCACTATTTCATTTTCTGTTTTTCCCAACACTTTTACATTATCCCCTATTTCCAATATCTTAGGTGCCCTTATGAATATGGCTTTAAACTTTTTTTCTGTACTGGCACCCAGTTTTAGGTCTATGTATTCTTCGAAGCTGTCAATCTGTCTGCCATAAGCATTCCTGTTTACAATTACATTAATATAGCCTAGTCCAAAATCTTCCCCTATTACTTTTCTTCCAACCATTATCATTCCTGCGCAGGTCCCAAAAATGGGCTTGCCTTTATTATAAAATTCATCCAGGGGCTTCCTAAATCCGTATTTTACTATAAGCTTATTAATAGTAGTGCTTTCTCCACCAGGAATGATTAGCCCCCCGGCTTCCTCCAGCTGCCCTGGAAATTTAACTTCAAGGCCAAGGGCACCGCAGCTATTTATTGACTTTATATGCTCCCTGAAGGCTCCCTGGAGCGCCAGCACCCCTACTTTTATAGCCATATTACCATCCTCTTGTCTGGATCATATCTTTTTCTTCCATGTTTGATGCCGATGTCCCAGCCATAGCATTGCCCACTCCCCTGGATACTCTAGCCACTACATCAGGATTGCTGTAGTGGGTTGTAGCTTCCACAATGGCTTGTGCCATTTTCATTGGATCCTCAGACTTAAATATCCCAGAGCCTACAAAAATGCCATCAGCTCCCAGCTGCATAATCATAGAAGCATCTGCAGGGGTTGAAATTCCACCGGCTGAAAAATTTACTACAGGAAGCTTCTTATTCTCAGCTACATAGCAAATGAGGTCATATGGTGCCCCCATCTTCTTTGCCTCCGACATAAGTTCTTCTCTAGGTATGGAAGCAACTCTTCCTATTTCATCCCTTATGGTTCTCAAGTGCCTTACAGCATGGATTACATCCCCGGTTCCAGCCTCGCCCTTGGTCCTAATCATGGCTGCGCCTTCGGCTATCCTGCGCAAAGCCTCGCCAAGGTTAGTAGCCCCACAAACAAAAGGAACTTTAAAACCCCATTTGTTTATATGGTTTTTTTCATCTGCTGGAGTAAGTACTTCACTTTCATCTATATAATCTACACCTATTGACTGCAGTATCTGGGCTTCGCCAAAGTGTCCAATCCTTGCTTTTGCCATCATTGGTATAGATACAGCATCCATTATTTTCAGTATTATTTCAGGATCTGTCATCCTTGCCACTCCGCCTGTAGCCCTTATGTCTGCCGGTATTTTCTCCAGGGCCATTACTGACACTGCCCCTGCTTCTTCAGCTATTTTTGCTTGCTCAACCGTGGTAACATCCATTATTACCCCGCCTTTGAGCATCTCCGCCAGACCTGCCTTAACTTTTATGGTTCCCTTTTCCATTATATATACACCTCCTGCTCATACTCCCACTCCTAGCGACATCTCCTCAAGCCTTTTTATTCTTTCTTCAGCGGGAGGATGAGTATTAAATAAATTATTAAATAAAGATTTGGCTTTTTTGCCAATTGGATTAGAGATAAAAAGGTGTGCGGTCGCATTATTGGCAGTCTTTACTGCACTATTTTTGTTAATTTTTCTCAAGGCGCTTGCCAACCCTGCAGGATACCTGGTAATTAAAGCGCCATTGGAATCAGCTAAAAACTCCCTTTTCCTGCTAACTGCAAACCTTATAACTGCTGCAATTAAAGGGGAAAGCAATATAAGGATAATCCCCACTACCAGCAAAATTATGGCAAGAGGTCCTCCTGAATTTCTACTTGACCTCCTCCTTCCGCCAAATATAAAGGATCTGAGCATTAAGTTACTGGCTATCGTAACCATGCCCACCAAAACTACTATTACCGTGCCCAATAATATGTCATAATTTTTTATATGTGACAGCTCATGCGCAGCCACACCCTTTAACTCCTGGTCATTTAAATTTTCAATCAAACCGCGGGTAAATACTATTACCCCCTTGCTGGGATTCCTGCCCGTGGCAAAAGCATTCATGCCCCCGTCCTCTATAACATAGATTTTAGGCATGGGAATTCCAGCAGCAATAGATAAGCCTTCCACCATGTAATACACTCTTGGATTTTCTTCCCTGGATAAAGGCTTTGCCCTGGTTAACTTCAATACAATTTTATCACTATTGTAATAACTTGCAAAACTGGCCAGTATTGCAATAATAAGGGCAAAAACCAAAAGCAATATGGAATAATTTCCGCTAACCCCATATCTGTAATCTAGATATATTCCTATAAAATAGCCGATAGCAGCAATAAAAGCTAAAAACCCAGCCATTATAAAATAGGTTTTTATCCGGTTTTTGCTTATCTGCTCATACAAATGTCAAACACCCCTTTTAGAATTCTACCTTAACAGGACCTCTTGCTGAACTTTCAGTAATCTCAAAATAATCCTTTTGGTTGAAGTTAAACATCCTGGCAAAGAAATTTCCAGGAAAAGTCTGTATTTTGGTATTAAACTTCATTACCATGTCATTGTAGAATTGCCTTGCATATGCAATATTGCTCTCAATCCCATTCAACTGTTCCATCAGCCTTGAAAAATGCTGGTCAGCCTTAAGATTGGGGTATTGTTCAGAAACAGCAAATAAAGATTTTAAGGTATTGGTAATTTGGTTTTCTGCATCAGCCTGCTCCTTTACCGAGCTAGCATTTATACCAAAATTTCTGGCCTCTATAACCTTCTGTAAAGTTTCCCTTTCATGGGCTGCATATCCTTTGACTGTTTCTACCAAATTAGGTATAAGGTCATATCTCTTTCTCAGTTGCACATCAATTTGATGCCAGGCATTGTCTACCTTATTCCTGGTAGAAATTATTGAATTATAATAACCCACCCCAATAAGCAGTATTGCTACAGCAATAGAAACCAACACTACTATTAGCACAATAATGCCCGTTAACATTTAATTTCCTCCAAATTAGTAAATATTTTATTCTAACAAATTATAACATATTAAGGCTATCAAAATTATAGCACTCTGCCAAAACTTTCAACAACTTCAACCCCCTTATTATAATGGTTAAACTTTTTTACACAACTATGTTTTTATGGTATATTTTTTTCTATGATTTAAGCCTTTTTAAAATTTTAATGTCTATTTTTGGGAGGAAATTAATGAGTAATGTAAGTGGTGATAAAAAGAAAGTTATAGGACTGGTTTCTGGTAATAGCACAGGCAAAACAACACTCTCTGAATGTTTTCTTTTTAATTCGGGAGCTACCGATAGATTAGGAAATGTTGAAAGCAAAAATACGGTATCAGATAATGACCCTATTGAGAAAGACAAGGGCTTTTCTATAAATTCCAGCGTACTAAATTACAACTGGGAGGGTTACCATGTTGACCTGGTAGATACCCCTGGCTATATAGACTTTATTGGCAAAGCATATGCCGCCACCCAGATAATTGATGGGGCATTATTCCTGGTTAATCCAAAATCAGGTATACAAGCCACCTCTGAGAGAATTATAAGGCTGCTTAAACAAAAGCATGTGCCAACGTTTTGCGTGTTCAACAAGCTGGACCAAGAGAATTTGGATTTCTTTTCTTCACTGGAAGAAGTCAAAAGCAATTACAATATAAATTTAGTACCCATAACCATTCCGACAGAAACAGGTGAAGATTTTTCACAAGTAATTGATCTGTTAAAAAACAAGGCATTTAATTACAAGCCTGATTCTTCAAAAGGTGAAGAAACTGAGGTAGCCGGCAAACACAAAGAGAATGCAGAAAGCCACCACAATGAATTAATAGAATCAATTGTTGAAACCGACGATGAGCTGCTAAGCAAATATTTAGAAGGGGAAAATATTAGCAGCGAATTAGTTGCTAAAAATTTTAAAAAGGCTGTTCTGGAAGGTAAAGTAATACCCCTGTTTTCAATATCTTCTGGAAAAAATTTTGGCATTGATATTCTAATGGGATATATAAATCAGCTAATGCCCTCTCCTCTGGAAACTAATCCTGTAAAAGCCAGCAAAATTCCAGATGGCAGTGAAGCTGAAATCCAGCCAACTGAAGGTGGGCCAGTTTGCGGCTATGTGTTTAAAACCATGTCAGATCCATATATCGGAAAACTTTCTGTATTCAGACTTTTCTCTGGCCAGATAAAAGCTAATGAGAACTATTATGTGTCAGGAGCAAAAAAATCTTTTAAATTCTCCAACATTTTTGACCTCCAGGGTAAGGAACAGACTGGAATTGAGGAAGCAACCTGTGGAGACATAGTTGCCGTTTCAAAAATAACTGAAATATCGAATGACGATACCATTTCTTCAGAAGACAATCCATTAGAGATTGAAAAAGTGAAATACCCTGAACCTACCCTTCCCAGAACCATAATCCCACTGACCAAAGGCGATGAAGAAAAAATAAATAGCGGACTTTCTAGGCTAATTGAGGAAGATCCTACTTTGAAACAAGAAATAGACTCTGAAACAAGCCAGAATCTGGTGTGGGGAATGGGAGAGCTACACCTTTCCATTGTTAAGGAAAGCTTAAAGAAAAAATTTGAGATAGGCGCTGAACTGCAAATCCCAGAAGTAGCCTATAAGGAGACCATTAAAAAGGAGATAGAAACCGAATACAAATACAAAAAACAATCAGGCGGTAGGGGCCAGTATGGCCATGTATTCTTGAAACTGAAACCTAAAAAGCATGGCGAAGACTATGAATTTGAAGACACTATTTTTGGTGGGGCTATTCCAAAAGGCTATATACCAGGAGTAGAAAAAGGGGTGGTAGAAGCAATGAAAGAAGGTGTGCTTGCAAAGTATCCAGTAGTAGATGTGCACGTAAACCTCTTTGACGGCTCCTTCCATAGCGTTGACTCTTCTGAGATGGCTTTTAAAATTGCCGCATCCATGGCTTTTAAGAAAGGTATGCAGCAAGCCAGTCCCTGTTTACTGGAGCCCATAATGGAACTTGAAATAATTGTTCCTGAAGAATATATGGGAGACATAATCGGAGATATAAATTCCCGGCGGGGCAAAATAATTTCTATGACTCCTTCGGACAACAAGACCCAAACCATAAAAGCTAATGTACCCCAAGCAGAAACATTTAATTATGCTATAGATTTAATTTCCATAACTAAAGGGCGCGGTTTTTTCAAGCAAAATTTTTCCCATTACGAAGAATTGCCGCCAAACCTTACCGAAAAATTAATTGAGGAAAGGCAAAAAGAAAAAGATGAGAAATAAATATAAGAAATTAACTTTCCTGCTGGACCGCTTCCCGTATATTATTTTTATTGTAATAATAGGATTGGCCTTAGTTGTTTTTTTTGCAATAAATAACAGGCTTAACTTAAACTTTTTCTCCCAGGCAGCGGTAGAAACAGAAGCTGTAGAAGAGTATAATGTATTTATTGCTTCCCCCACAGATAATGAGATATACGATTTTATTAATACCAATGAGAGTGTGCCCATAGAGGTTAAAGCAAAAGAAATAGAAAACAAGAACATGGACATAAACGTTATGATTAACGGTGAAATAATAAAAACATTTACAGCGCCCCCCTATGAATTCAACTGGAACCCAAAAGAAGCTGGAGAATACAAAATACAAGCCCAGGCAGTAAATGATGAAGATGAAATTGTGGCAGTTTCTAATGAAGTTTCTTTTTCAGTAAACTATGATCAGGAGGAATCGGAGGAAATAATAATCAGTGAGGATATCGAAGAAAAAAAGGCCAGGATACTCTCAGAGTCACAATACCGCAAGCAAAATGATGTAAACGGAAAACCTATTTTCTCATACAAATGCTATACTCCTCCACTAATAGATGCCGATATACAGGAGTGGGACATTTATGAAAAATTTTCAAATTTTGTTCCCACAATTAAAAAAGAAAATTATACCAGCCACACAGATATTTCAGGGACATTTTATTCATGCTGGGATGAAGATAATTTTTACTTTGCAGTGCAAGTTATCGATGATGTATTTTCCCAATCCTTTACGGGAGACCAGTTAAACAACGGGGATAGCGTGGTTATAGTTCTAGATACAGACCTTGAAGGCGATTATCAGATACAGTTTTTAAACAGCGATGACTACCAGATAGAAGTCTCTCCTGGCAACTTTAACAACATAGCAGCTGAGGCTTTTATCAGATGGCCTTCCAATTCTTCCCCAAATGGAGCGGATATTAAATCGTCTCGTTTATCTAACGGTTATTTAATAGAGGCTAGTATACCCTGGGATAATTTTACAAATTACCACCCACAGGATGAAGACATGCTAGGTTTTACTATTTCTATTTTAGATACTGATCATTTAGATTCTACAGAATTAGTAATTTCTTCATCTAAACAATTTGATTTTAACAATACCTTTACCTTGGGAAATATTGTTTTAATTGATGCGGGAGATTTAACTGAAGAAGATATAGAAGAATAAAAAAAGCTACTATTATTTTTCTTCAAGTTTCTTAATTCTTTCTTCAAGCTCTTCCAGCTTCTTTTTCTTTTCTAGCTTTTCTATTATTGCTTGCCTTATAAATACAGAAGTAGCCATGGACTGGCTTTTAGCTTCTTTTTTTGCTCGTTCAATTAGGTCTTTTTCTATTTTGAACGAATGCATTACCTTTTTTGGAGTCATAATTAAAAAATTATATTTTTATTTGTTTAAAAATTATATCATAAATAATTTATTTAGTTTAACCTTGAAAATTTAACAATACCATGTAAAGTTGCTAAAATATCTAAAATTTATTATCTTAAATGGAATAATGAAAACCGGAACCAAAAACAAAATAAAAACTTTTAAAATTAAAATATTGGGAATAGTGCAGGGCGTGGGTTTCAGACCTTTTATTTTTAACCTAGCTCATGAATATAAAATAAGCGGAATGGTTACAAATACCACGGAAGGGGTGCTCATCACAGCAAACGGCTCTCCAAAATTAATACATAAATTTATCCATAGCATAAAAGAGAGAAAGCCTTCACCCGCTATAATTGAAAACATTGAAGTAAAAGAAGAACCTTTTACAACCATGGAAGGGTTTTCTATTGAAAAAAGTAAGAAAGGCAAAAGAAAATTTCAGTTAATTTCCCCCGACCTTGCTACCTGTAAAGAATGCATAAAGGACATACATAATCAGGATGACAGCAGAAGATATCTATATCCCTTTACAAACTGTACCAATTGCGGTCCCAGGTTTACCATAATAGAAAAGCTTCCTTATGACAGACCGTATACAACCATGAAAAAATTTAAAAAATGTAGCCAATGCGAGAAGGAATATCTTGATCCCCATGACAGAAGATTTCACGCACAACCAATCGCTTGCAATAAATGCGGGCCTACGCTTTCCCTGGTAGACTCAAAAGGACACCCTGTTACGGGGGAAAATCCCATTAACCTGGCGGCCCAAAAAATACTGAAAGGTAAAATTATAGGAATAAAAAGCCTGGGAGGGTTTCAGCTAGCCTGCAATGCTGTCTCAGATGATGTTGTTGGCAAGCTAAGGCAAAGAAAAAAAAGACCCTTTAAACCTTTTGCGGTGATGATTAAAAACATAGAAGAGGTTAAAAAACAGTTCAAGGTAACGGAAAAAGAAATAAATAGCCTGTTATCATCTAGGGCTCCCATAGTGTTAATTAGAAAAGGCAATTCCAGATATTTATCTGAATATGTCTCTTTCTATAACCAATTTGAAGGAATAATGCTCCCCTATACCCCCATCCACCATTTGCTTTTTAAATATCTAGATATACCCCTGATTATGACCAGCGGCAATATTACAGAAGAGCCAATAGCAGCAAAAAATAACCAGGCAAAGCAAAAATTAAACAAAATTTGCGATTATTTTTTAATTCATGACCGCGGAATATATTCAAGATACGATGATTCAGTAGTAAAGATTTTTGATAACCGTGAAATGCTTATAAGGAGAGCCCGGGGCTATTCTCCATATCCCGTAAAACTAAGCAGGGATATAAAAGATAAAACTATACTAGCACTGGGAGCACAAGAAAAAAACACATTTTGCATATACAAGGAAAGATATGGGATAGTAAGCCAGCATTTAGGAGATCTAGATTCTTTAGAGTCCAATTTATTTTTTGAAGAAACAATAAAAAAATACAGGGACTTATTCAATATCAGACAAATTGACATCATAGCTACAGATAAGCATCCAGCCTATAGTTCTACAAAATATGCGGCCAACTTTGACAAATCAATTCCCAGGCATTCATTCCAGCATCACAAAGCTCATATAGCAAGCGTAATGGCAGAGAACAATATTGAAGACAATTTATTGGGATTTTCCTGGGATGGCACCGGATATGGTGATGACGGAAAAATTTGGGGAAGCGAAATATTTTTAATTAAAGAAAACATCTTTTCCAGGATCGGGCACCTCAGGGAAAAATATATACCCGGCGGTGAAGTCTCAATCAGGAAACCCTACAGAATGGCTTTAAGCTACCTCTATAAGTACCAAAAGTTGAAAGACAAAGGAGACAATTTTACCTCCTTTATTTATGATAATTTTCCATTTTATAAAGATATCTTAAACAGTATGGAGGCAAATGTTATTGCTTCCCAGGCAGATTCAGGTTACAACTCTCCCCTCACTACAAGCATGGGAAGGTTTTTTGATGCCATTAGCTCACTGCTTAACCTCACCCACCTCAACAGCTATGAAGGAGAAGCAGCAATCCATTTGGAAATGGCCGCTAATAATAGTCATAACGGTTTTTACAAAATAGATATGGATGCAGAAAAATTTGTAATTGATGACTTTAATATTTTAGAACAAATTATAAAAGACATCCACAAAGGCATAACTGTTGATATAATATCAGCTAAATTCCATAATACCCTTGCCAAGGCAGTACTGGATATTAGCCAGAAAATCAGGGAAAATTACGGGATAGAGATTATAGCCTTAAGTGGGGGCGTTTTCCAGAATAATCTATTACTGAGAAAATGCTTTACCATCTTAAGGGAAAATAAATTTAAAGTGTTTACCAATTTTAAAGTGCCAGTAAATGATGGCGGGATATCGCTGGGACAAGCATATCTTGCCAGCAATTATTTATGAAAGGAGTAATATGTGCTTAGCAATCCCAGCAAAAATTTTAAAAATAGAAGATAACACAGCAAAAGTTGAAAACATGGGGGTAACCAAGGAAATAGACATATCTTTAATACCAGAAGCAAAGGTTGGCGATTATGTTATTGTCCATGCCGGTTTTGCTATCCAAATCATAGATAAGGAAGAAGCATTAAAAACCCATGGATACTGGAAGGAATATTTAGATGCGGAAAAGCTTAAATAAATATGTTAACAACATCCAAAAATTAACCCCGGATAAGACCATAAATATCATGGAAGTATGCGGAACTCATACTATGGCTATTTCCAGAAATGGGCTCCGCCAGTTGTTACCAGAAAATATTAACCTAATAAGTGGGCCAGGATGCCCGGTATGTGTTACCTCTATCTATGATATTGATTGGATTCTGGAAATTGTAAAAAATTATGATCTGAAAGTTTTTACTTTTGGCGATATGTTAAGGGTGCCGGGATCACATGACTCACTGCTTGATTTAAAATCAACAGGAAAGAATATTACCGTCTGCTACTCGCCTATGGATGCACTAAATTTTGCCATGGAAAATAGGAATGTAAACACTTTGTTTATTGCCATTGGCTTTGAAACTACAGCCCCCTTGACCTCCGTTGTCTTAAAAAGGGCAGCTTCTGAGAGCCTTGGAAATTTTTTTGTTTTTTCTACACATAAAATTGTACCCCCAGCATTAAAAATACTGTTGGAAGATAGAAATATTAAAATAGACAGTTTCCTGTGCCCTGGCCACGTTTCAGCTATCATAGGCAGTAAACCCTATGAATTTATACCCAAAAACTATAATGTGCCTTGCATAATAAGCGGTTTTGAACCCATAGATATTATAATTTCCATAAATTGTATGTTAAACCAAATAAAAAATGGCCAATCGTCTGTAGATATACAATATAGTAGGGTGGTAAAAGAAGAGGGAAACCCGGAAGCAATAAAACAAATCAATAGCGTTTTTTGCAAAGCAGATTCTAACTGGAGGGGGTTGGGAATTATTCCTGGAAGCGGCTTGGACCTGAAGGAAGAGTTTAAAGAATTTGATGCAAAGTATAAGTTCCCAGTAAAGGAAATTATACCAAAACAGCATCCCGGTTGTAGTTGCGGGGAAATACTTAAAGGTATAAAAAAGCCTTCCGGGTGCAAACTTTTTGCAAAAGCCTGTACCCCGGAAAACCCCATTGGTCCCTGCATGGTTTCAAGCGAAGGGTCTTGTGCAGCTTATTATAAATATGAAAGGAATAGAAATTAATACTAAAAACAAAGTTATACAATTATCCCATGGTGGCGGAGGCATTAAAACCAGCCAGCTTATAAATAATTTGATCCTTAAATATTTAGGAAATTCTGCTTTAAATAAGCTTGAAGACAGTGCTGTCCTTGCAAATAAAGGAGGAAGAATTGCCTTCACCACAGATAGTTTTGTGGTAAACCCAATATTTTTTCCAGGCGGAGACATAGGTAAATTAAGTATATGCGGGACCCTAAACGACCTCGCAACTTCAGGCTGCAAGCCATTAGCCTTAAGCTTTAGCCTGATAATAGAAGAAGGCTTTTTGCTCCGGGAACTGGAAAAAATATTAAAATCAATAAAAAATACCTTGAATGAGGCTGGCACCAAGATTGTAACCGGAGATACCAAAGTTGTAGAAAAGGGAAATGCTGATAAAATTTATATAAATACATCAGGGATAGGAATAATAGAGTCAAATATAAATATTTCTCCTATGAATATCCAGCCCGGCGATAAAATCATAATTAACGGCCCTATCGGAAATCATGGAATTTCTATACTAAGCAGGAGAAAAGAATTTGACTTCCATTCTAATGTTAAAAGTGATTGTGCTCCCCTCAGTTTGCTGGTTAGCCAAATATACCCCCAAATAAATAAGGTCCATGCCTTAAGGGATGCTACTAGGGGCGGGCTGGCCACCATACTGCTGGAAATGGCAGAAAGCTCCGGAACCCGCATAGAAATAAATAGTTCAGACATACCTATAGACAAAGAAGTTAGGGGAATATGTGAATTCTTGGGCTTGGACCCCTTATATATAGCCAATGAGGGCAAGATGGTGATATTTGCCCAAAAAGATGCTGCAGAAGATATTTTAAAAACACTGAAGGAAAATAAATATGGCAAGCACTCAAGAATTATTGGAGAAGTTACTAAAAAAGGATCACCCAGACTGATTCTAAATACTGAATTTGGGACCACGCGGATGCTGGACTTCCAATACGGAGAACAGCTTCCCAGGATATGTTAATCAATTGTGATAATTGTTTTTTCCTCGCTTGCAACCCTGACAAATAAAAATAAAATTAAAAGCAAAATAGATACAACAAGAATAATCATACAAGCTACCTTATTTCTTTTTAGGTCAGTCAAGAGTTTTGTAGGCCCATTTAAGCTTACAGCAGGAATTCTAAATAAGGAGATATTTATAAAAAATATGGAAAATTAAAAGCTTTGATTGCAAGGTAAGCTTCCGCATTTTACATACAATATTTATCACTAGCATGCTTTTAAGATTAAACCCATATTAACAAGTAGAAAGTCCCCACCATGTATTTGATTGAATTCAAAAGATTTATAAAACCAGGCAAATTTTTAGTTTTTTTTTAATATTCTTTGCATAACCCAGTGCGCAAGAATATCTTAATTAATCTACAGTGCTTAAATTATTATACAGGCAATTAACCTTAGTTCGTAATAATTACTTTCCCTCTTAAAGGATTGAGAATCCCAATGTTTTTGCCAGTATATGCAGATAACCTTTGCTGGTTTTCCTTATAACTAAAGTATTTCTATTACTACACGGTTTTTTTGTACTATTTGGGCCAGGTAGCTAAATATCTAAATTCTGCACTTTGAAATTAATGCTGTGTAAGATAGTTTTGCTGTCAATTTTCTTACTGCAAATTGACAGCTTTAATCATTTACTTCCTTAACCACCATATCTGTAATTTCCGCTATCTTTTTTTCAACTTCAGTGGATAAACCATTACCAAAATTTATATTTTTGGGTTTTATTCCTATTACTACTATTTCAACATCAATTTTTAGGCCCTTTATAATTCCCAGTGCTTTAGCTAGATCAAAGTCATGTAGAGAAAAACTTTTTATTCTGTGCTTAAAATGACTGATTTCATTAGCCTTAAACTTTACAATTTCACCAATATCCTGGCCAGCATCTACTGCATCTATAATGATGATTTTTTTGGTATCTTTTGCATAAATAATTAGGTCTGCAGCAGAAGTACCGCCATCAATTAGTTCAGCTCCTTTTATTCTGCCTTTAAGCTCTTCCAGCACCCTCAAGCCTACTGCATCATCGGACATGTAAATATTCCCAAAACCGATAATTTTTTTACCAGTTTTGGGAATACTATTATTTTCTGAATTCATCGGTATTATTTATTTACAAGCTTTACGTTCAGGAAATGGGTAGAACAAGAAATACACGGGTCGTATGCCCTTATTAGCATTTCACAAGCTAATTTTATTTCATCTTCGCTTTTATCTATTACGGTCGGTACTAATGCTTGCATGTCTTTTTCTATGTTAGCATAATTCTGGTTGGTAGGGATTATCAAATTAGCTTTCTCTATCTTTCCTTCGCTATCATAGGTATAATCATGTATCAGAAGGCCTCTTGGGGCTTCCACTACTCCGACTCCCCTTCCAGCTTTGGGCTTAACATCTACCATTGCCTTGTCTTTGTCCAGCCCTTCTTCCATCATCTCATCTATTAACCTGATGGAATCATCAACACTATGAACTATTTCCACAAATTGGGCTATGTTATTCATAAACGGATTATAATTTAGAGGTTGCAATCCCAGTTCCTCAGCATATTGCTTTGCATTATCTGAAAGCTGGTCGTAGTTGTTGTTAAACCTTGCTAAAGCCCCTACTAGATAGGAATCCCTTGAAGACCAACAATGCTTGCCCGTCGAATGCTGAACAACTTTTTCGTTAATTTTATCTAGATAATCCTGGTCATCTATTTCCCATCCATCGGTAGACTTTATGTTACCATCATAGAGAGCATAGTCTACAGGATCTGATATAGAAATATATTCTGTCTCCCTTTCAAAATTAGGAAGATCCAGGGTTTTTAAAGCCTTAAGTGTTTTTTCCAAATCAGGATATGCTGATTGCAACATTTCTTTCATCTGCTGCATTTCCTGCATGGTAGGCAACTTGGTGAATCCGCCTACAACCGTTCTTATGGGATGTACTGCCCTTCCCCCAATTATTCTCACCATGTCATTGGCCATTTTCTTAACCCTTAGGGCAATATCTACAATATCTGGGTTTGAATCTACCAAAGATATAGCACTGCCTACCCCAAAAAAGTCTGGTGCAGCTAAAAAATAAACGTGCAAAGCATTACTCTGTACGCATTCATGGTGAAATATTAGTTTTCTAAGTTTAACAATCTGGTCATTTACTTCCACCCCCAGGGCTTTTTCAGTAGCCTTAAGAGATGCACAGGTATGCGCCACTGAACATATGCCGCAAATCCTTGAAGTTATATGGGAAGGCACATCCCAATTCCTGCCTACCAGCATTGCTTCAAAAAACCTTGGCGATTCAGGAATCCTGAACTGCAATTTCTTTATTTCTTTATTCTTAACATCAAGTACCAGGTCACCGTGACCTTCTACTCTCGAAACATTTTCCTCTTCTATGCTAAAAGTATTTGCCATTATTACTTTACCTCCATTATTGCTCTATTTTTTTACAAGCATTATATAGATAGAAATTTTCCATTATATCTTCTACGGTTAAACCGTGTTCTTCCAATACATCTTTTTGCGCATTTACATTCGGATCATCAATGACTCCCCTGCAAGCCTCGCATCCCGACACACTATTGGGGCACCTTGCATCACAGCCTGCTCTTGATATAGGTCCAAGGCAAGTCATACCCAATTCATATACACATGTATTACCATTTCTTTTGCATTCCACGCAAACAGGATAATTAGGTATCTCAGGTTTCCTGCCAACCAGCAAGGACCTTACAATATCCACTATCTCAAACCTGTTTGGTGGACATCCCCTGGCCATATAATCAACTTTCACATAGGCATCTATAGGTTTGACTTCAATAGAATCAATCCAATCCTTTTTGTCAGCATATACTAACTCTTTGGCTTTTTCTAGCCCATATAAGTTTTTTAGGCAGTTCAATCCACCAGTGCAAGCACAAGCACCTATGGCAACAACTATTTTTGCAATTTCGCCTATTTTTTCGATTCTCTCTACGCCGTGCTTTGTGGTTACTGAACCTTCTACTAATGCTATATCATAATCATCGCTGTATTCAGTAATTGCTTCCCTAAAATGGACGATATCAACTGCGCCCACTAAATCTAATAACTGATCTTCTAAATTTAAAATTTCTAACTGGCATCCTCCACAACCAGTAAAACCAAATACACCTACTTTTGGCTTACTCATTATATTGCCTCCTTTAGATTTCTGATTTCCCATAAACTAAATACCGGACCATCAACACAGGTTAACTTATCTCCAATATGGCAGTGGTTACACTTTCCTACACCACATTCCATTCTTCTTTCTAGAGATAAGAAAACATTTTCTGGTTTAAAACATTTTTTATCTAGTTCTTGTATAACAAATTTATACATAACTGGAGGTCCGCAAACTACCACATAAGAGTCATCCACAGGACAATCTATACCTGGAATTAAGTTAGTGCAAACTCCTACTTCTCCCTCCCATGCTTTATCTGCCTCATCTACAGTCAGACACATTTCCACATCATCTCTGTTCTTCCATTCTTCCAGTTCATCCCTGTAAAGCAAAAACTCAGGGTTAATTGAACCGTAGATTATAACAAGCCTCTTATAGTCATCTCTGTTTTCCAATATATATTTTATTAATGATCTTACAGGGGCCATACCCAAACCACCGGCTATAATGATTACATTATGGCCCTTCATTTCTTCGTAAGGAAAATAGCCTTTTCCAAAAGGACCCCTTATTCCTACCTTATCCCCTTCTTTCATTTTATGTAGAGCTCCGGAAACATTTCCGGTATTTCTAACACATAATTCAAAATAATCTTTATTGCTGGGGGATGAAGGTATGGAAAAAGGCGCTTCCCCTAATCCAAATACTGTTAATTCAACAAACTGGCCTGGTTGAAAATTAAAAGCGTCTCTTTTTTTGGGATCGTCTATTTGAATATCAAACTGTTTTTCAGTCGGGGATAATTCTTTTATGCCCTTTATGGTTGCTACAAACGGATTATAAATAGTGTCTTTTTCTTTTTCTTCCATTTCCAATGTCATTTAAACATTCACCTCTTTCTTCACTGAATTAATATCTTCGGAGATATTAATTTTTGCCAAACAAGTTTCTATGCATCTTCCGCAGCCAACGCATGCATATTGGCCGAATTTATCAAAATAAGTTTTTAACTTACATCGGTATCTTTGCTTTAGCCTGTTTTCTTTATTGGGCCTGAAATTATGGCCTCCAGCTACCAAACCGTATTCAGGAATCATGCATGAATCCCATTCCCTGGTCTTTTCGCCATCTTTTAAATTCAGCATCAAGTCATCTTTGACATTAAAGCAGAAGCAAGTGGGGCAGACCAGATTGCATGAACCACAACTAAAACAATTTTTGGCAACTTTTTTCCAAAATTCTTCATCATTGTATACCAGTTCAAAATTATCATAAAAGCTCTTTATGTCTGCCTTATTGGAAAATTTATTCCTGTACTGATCCATATAATTATCAAAATCCTTAAAATCTTTTTCTGAAGCATCCTCAAAATCTACATATTTTTCTATCAGTTCATTTCCTTTTGGTGTATTAATCCTTACAAAATACCTATCTCCCAAATCATGCAAATAAAGGTCGAATCCATCAGTTGCATATTCAGCGTCCATGCTTAGTGCAAAATTATTCTCTGTAGGCTCTGTATCCATGCCTATAACTGTTAGCTTGTTTCTCTTTTCCCAGTAATTTTCATCAACATAATCCAAAGAGAAAAATTTGTCTAAAAAATTCATTCCATTAATATCCCAGGCACTGATTCCAAAAAGAACCATATCCTTACTCTCAACTACGGGCTTAATTTTAATTTCATCTCCGATTTGGTACTCAACCAGTTTCTCATTTGGGGGAAACAATAACTTTTTAGCGGGGGGTATAGTAGTCTTGGTATAAGAGGTGTCCAGTTCTTCTAAACTGTTTATAGGGACAAAATCATGGACAGCATTGTCTTTTTGGGCTGGCCCTACAAAATCATAATCACCAATTAAACCTTTTACAAAATCATCATACGCACTTTTTTTTAATATCTTATATTGCATACAATCTCCTTTCTATTATTATACTTGTAAAGGGTTTGTAACAAATGAAAAATAGCATTATTCTTAAATTATGTCAAACAATTCTGGCTTTTTTTAACTTTTTTTACATTATTCTCCAACCACTTAATCCAGCTATCTAATCCTTCCCCGGTCCTGCAGGAAAAGCTTATAACTTCTACCTGTGGATTTAGTTCTTCCACTTTTTTTAAGAAAAAATCTTTAGAGAAATCCCCCAGACCCAACATATCTATTTTATTAAGCAAAACTAAGTCGCTTTTTATGAAAACCGGAGGATACTTTACTGGCTTGTCATCCCCTTCATTAACTGAAGAAAGGACTACCTTAAAGTTTTCTCCTAAATCAAAATTTACAGGACAAATCAGGTTACCCACATTTTCTATAAATAATATATCCAGACTATCCAATTCTATTTTGTCTAAAGCATTTTTAACCATCGAAGCATTAAGGTGGCAGCTACCGCCAGTATTGATTTGTACCACATTATCTGTGTATTGCCTTATCTTTTCTGCATCATGGGTTGAAGATATATCACCTTCGATAACACCGATATGGTAATTTTTATTTAACTTTTTTAAGGATTGTATAATTAGGGAGGTTTTGCCTGCACCGGGAGAAGAAAGAAAGTTTAATGTTAAGATTTTATTTTTGGAAAATAATTTTTTATTTTCTTTTGCATGATCCTTATTATACTTTAAAACATTTTCTACTAATTCGATTTCCATATGCCACCTATACTAGATTTTCTTGCATAATGTATACATTGTTTTACAATGCTACCTTATTTTAATTTAAGGGTCAATAAGGAAAATAGGTTGACATAAATTTAATTCAATTTTATATTATATCAACGTTTTATTACTATTGCTTTAAGGATTTTTATGGTAGAAATATCCCCTTTTAAGGGCATGTTTTACAATCAAACGAAAATACCTGACTTATCAAAAGTTCTATCTCCTCCTTATGACATTATTACACCTGATTTAAAAAGCAACATTTCTAAATTCAGCCCTTATAATATTGTTAACCTCATACTCCCGGAGAAAAAAAATGGTAAAAATAAGTATGAATACGCCGGCTCCCTCCTGGAAAAATGGATAAAAGATGAAATACTGGTATTCGACAGAGAGGAGTGTTTTTACCTTTTTGAAGAAGAATTTAAATTAGAAAATTCTATAAAAAAAATACTGGGCTTTATCGGGTTAACTAAAATTGAACCTTATTCGGCAGGAAAAATATTAAGACATGAAAATACATTAGCTAAACCAAAACAAGACAGGTTTAATTTGCTTAAAAAAACAAAGGCCAATTTCGGTCTTATTTATACAATATATAAAGACAGGAGCAATTTAATACAAAATATTGGCAGTAGAAAAAAGAAAGCAGATATTATTATCTCTCCCTTATATGACCAGAATTTAAAATTCAGATTATGGAAAGTAAAAGAGCAGCAGAATATAAAACAAATATCTGAACTAATGGATTCAAAATCCATCCTAATTGCTGACGGCCACCACCGGTACGAAACCTCTAAATTATATATGGAAACTGTTAACGATTCTGGCGAGTCTAAAAATTATATATTGACCCTATTTGTAAACAGCAGCCAGAAAGATATCTCCATCTGGCCTACCTACCGGCTGATTAAATTTAAAAAATTTCAAAAAACCCAGGACTATATAGACAGATTTAAAAAATATTTTAACATCCAGCTACGAGAAAACGCCAGCGATGCACAAGTTATTTCAGAAATGACACGCCTTAAGAAAAAAAGCCAAAAAGTTTTTTGCCTTTATGACAGATCCGGGAAAGCCTATTTTTTAACCTTAAAGGCTAGTTCCGGCCATAAAAACAGCTGGAAAAATCTGGATGTAAACATTTTGCATAACTTAATTATTGGGAAAATAATTCCTAAAAATGATATCCAGAAAATATCCTTTAGCCACTCCATTGGTGAAGTATCCCAAAATATAGCTAACAACAACTTTGATTTGGCAATACTCCTTAATGCCCCCGAAATAGGCGAAGTGGAGGATTTATCAGCCAAGGGATACCTGATGCCGCAAAAATCTACATATTTTTATCCTAAACCCTGCACAGGGCTAGTAATGTATAAATTCTATAAATAATCCTAGAATTTACTGGGCTCTACATAGGTTCCCATCTTATCCAGTATATTTTCCAGTCTGTTCCTTTGCTCTTTTAATTGCTTAAATAAGATTGATGGTATTTTATCCCTTGACTCATTATAAATTTTTTCTATCCTATCCAGCTTTGAAAGATTCTCAGGTATTCTTAATGTAAACTGCTTTACATAATCCTGTGAGCTATAATCATTGCCCAAAACTTCCTTAAACAGTCTTTTTAAATCTTGGTATTTAGGAATTAATCCTGTGCCAATGTCTATTGCATCTACTTCTTCATGAATCCTTAATTCCATCCATTTCAGCCAAATCCTTTTATCCAATATTGAGTTTAAATAGCTCCCATCTTTATCCTTTAAGAAATAATTAACTCCAAAGATTTGCGGGGGGTTGGCTACGTTTTCCCCAAAATCAATATTCATTTCCAGATATTTGCCAATTGGTATTGACAAGAAATCCATGTTAGACATAGGGTTAAATACCCTCACCCCAGTCTTGCCCAATGTAGCAGCAGTGGTTTCCGACTCCAGGGATGCGCCCATTAAAACTATCCCGTGCACCCAGTCGTAAGCCTGCTGTACTGGAACACTGGTATCCGAATCTCTGCCTCCATATATTATTCCTCCAACGGTTACCCCATCAGGATTATTGTAATTTTTATCAAGGTTTTTTAGGTTGGTAAGATTAGTGGTAAATCTTGCATTTTTATGAGAAGGGGTTATCTCGTTTCCTTTTTCATCAGTTTTTCCCGGCCACCATTTCCCTGAGTAATTTATTCCCTTTTCCGGCATTTCCGTGGGCTTTCCTATCCAGTAGGTATCTCCATCTTCAGTAACCAATATATTAGAAAAAATGGTTTCATTCTGGCTATGCAACACTTCCCATATTAAAGGATCGTCATCAGGATTTATATCCTTGATTATGCCAAATATTCCTTCCTCTACATTTACCGCCTTAACTTGGCCGTCAATATTTCTTATATAAGCTATATCATCTCCAATAATTGTTTCGCCTGGAATCATGGCAGTTGAAGTTTTTCCACACATTGAAGGAAAAGCGCCCATAAAATAGGTAACCCTATCATTTGGACCATGTATTCCACTTATAAACATGTGTTCTGTAAGCCACCCTTTCTCTGAAGACCGCCTGATTGCAAGCCTCATTGCTAACTTTTTTAATCCGATAGTATTTCCCCCATATTGGGTATTTACTGAATAAACTATTTCTTCTTTTGCGTCTATATAAATCCTTCTCTTGTCTATATCAACGCTTACTGCATTTTCAAGCCTTCCTTCAGAATGAACAAACTTAAAAAAGTTATCTTTATTTCCCCGTTTTACAAATTCATTATAACCCTGTCTGTATAATATAGATTCTGAATGTGCTACATAACTTGAATCAGTCAACTGAACTGCTGGAATGCTAAATACCGAATCAGTTGGCCCCAGGCTAAAGAAAGCTACAATTAACTGCCTTCCTTCCATTATATTATTAAAAAATCCAAATATCTCATTTAAGCCTTCTTCTTTATCTATGCTATTAAATCCGGCCCCTAATTCATCCCCTTTTTCTACTAAAAATTTTGTTTTTCCTTTATCCCTTGCCTGGTCATTATAGCCATCAAAATGGACTGTATGTCCTTCTATTGCCAACTTTTTTTCCTCTCCATCGCTAACTGCTTTATCTCTGATGTATTGTATATCTTCTTCTGATCCATCGCATACAAAAACGCTATCAGGATTAAGCATGCTAATATACTTATTTAAAAATTTATTTAAATAAGAATTGCTAATTTTTTCTAATTTTTGGTAATTTTTTTTGCTAAATTTATCTTTTACTTTACTTAACTCAGTATTCATAGATCTCCTTTTATATTTTTAAAAATATTCATAAATTACAAAAAATTTTATAACTTTGTAGAAATTATACTAAATATTCTAAAATAAATATAGTATTTAACAATTCTTTAATTTATTTTGATTAATCAAAAAATATTCTTATTTTTAGCAATATTCAGGATTTTTTTAATAGTTTTGGTGAAAAAAGAAATGAGTGCATAAAAAAACGGCGGCGACCTACTCTCCCACACCGTCTCCAGTGCAATACCATCGGCGCTGAAGGGCTTAACTTCTGTGTTCGGCATGGGAACAGGTGTTTCCCCTTCGCTATCGCCACCGTATACTTAAAAACTTCTATATTCTCTCAAAACTTCATAGCATTTTTTAGAAAATATTAAGTCCTCGATCTATTAGTACTGGTCAGCTAAACACATTGCTGCGCTTACACCTCCAGCCTATCAACCATGTGTTCTACATGGGATCTTACTCCTAATGGATGGGAGAACTTGTCTTGGGTGTGGCTTCATACTTATATGCTTTCAGTACTTATCCATCACAAACTTGGCTAACCAGCCATGCCCTTGGCAGGACAACTGGCACACCAGAGGTTTGTTCATCCCGGTCCTCTCGTACTAGGGACGAAAACCCTCAATTCTCCTACGCCCACAGAGGATAGGGACCGAACTGTCTCACGACGTTCTAAACCCAGCTCGCGTACCGCTTTAATTGGCGAACAGCCAAACCCTTGGGACCTGCTCCAGCCCCAGGATGCGATGAGCCGACATCGAGGTGCCAAACCTCCCCGTCGATATGGACTCTTGGGGGAGATAAGCCTGTTATCCCCGGAGTACCTTTTATCCGTTGAGCGACGGCCATTCCACACTGAGCCGCCGGATCACTAGGCCCAACTTTCGTTCCTGCTTGACTTGTAAGTCTTGCAGTTAAGCTCCCTTTTGCCCTTATACTCTACGAGTGATTGCCAAACACTCTGAGGGAACCTTTGGACGCCTCCGTTACCTTTTAGGAGGCGA
>JBNJCV010000007.1:0-43855 GCA_051744245.1 Actinomycetota bacterium
GGGACTGGTAGAGGTGGTGAAATATTACCCGGTCCTCTGACTGGGTTAGGATGTTTAAAAATTCCCTTAGGTTTTGGGCGCGCTGGCCGGTAGGGCTTATCATGCTTGCGCTTTCATAAAATATAAATTTTTCTCCCATATTATTAAAACCCCTAAAATTCCCTTTATTTCAGCTTTATATAATAAACAAAAATCTGGTAAATGTTAAAGGAAAATTTGTACAATTACAAGTGTTTTACAAAGGAAAAGATTAACTGGTTTTAAAAGATAAAGCTTAAGTATATAATGTATAATATATATGAGAGTAAAATAGGTAAAATATTATGGCAAAAAAGAAAAATCAAAGAATTATTGTAGTATCCAATAGAGTCCCTTACAAGATATCCAGAACCCGCAAGGGAATAAAATACAAAAAAAGTGTAGGAGGTCTGGTTACTGCCCTTGACCCCATACTGCAAAAACAAGGAGGCTTGTGGATAGGTTGGAATGGCTTATCTGGGAGGAATAAGTTTGGCAAAAAAATAGTGGGTATGGAAGGCTATAAGGTAAAATTTTTAAACCTTTCCAAGAAAGATGTAAAGTTCTACTACCATGGATTTTCTAACCGTACTCTCTGGCCTTTATTTCATGGTTTTATATTCCAGGCTTTCTTTAACTTAAATTATTGGAAGTCTTACCGGAGGATAAACAATAAGTTTGCAAATGAAGTATTGGAAGAAGTAAAGGATGATGACACTATCTGGGTCCAGGATTATCACCTGACACTCCTTCCTTCCATATTGAGAAGTAAAAGGCCTAAGGCGAAGATATTATATTTCTTGCATATCCCATTTCCTTGTAATGAAATATACAGGGTGCTTCCCTGGAACAGGCAGATATTGGAGGGACTGCTAGGCTGTGATGTAGTGGGATTCCAGACAAAAAGGGATGCTCAAAATTTCTTATACAGCTGCAAGCAGGAGCTGGGGCTGTTTGTTGATCACGGTAAAGGTACAGTAGACTATAACGGGAGACAGGTAAATGTAAAAAGCTTCCCGATTTCAATTGATTACGGTAAGTTTAACAATATTGCAAAAAAAAGTTCGATAGATGAAGTTTTCAGTGAGTTCAATGCTTTTGAAAATGTTAAATTAGTCATAAGTGTGGAAAGGCTGGATTACACTAAGGGGATTAAGGAAAGGATATATTCAATACAGAGGTTCTTTGAAAAGTATCCTGAATACAGAAAAAAAGTAATTTTTGTTCAGATTTCTGTACCCAGCAGAACCAAGATAAAAGAGTATATACAGTTCAAGAGGGAAATAGATGAACTTGTAGGTAATATAAATGGTCAGTTTGCGGATGAATTGTGGTCGCCAATTAATTATATATATAAAACCATACCCCAGGAAAGGCTTATATCCTACTACAAGGCAGCTGACATATGCCTGGTGACCCCACTGCGCGATGGGATGAATTTAATAGCCAAGGAATATGTAAGTTCTAATCCTGAAGGAAATGGGGTTTTGGTTTTAAGCAGGTTTGCAGGATCAGCAGAAGAAATGAGCAACCATTCAATAATGGTAAATCCTTTTGATTTTGAAGGTGTTGCCAATAGTATAAAGAGAGGCTTGGAAATGCCGGTAAAAGAAAGGGAGAAGAAGCTGTTTGCGCTAAGAGAAATAGTCAAAGAAAACAATATTTATAATTGGTCAAAAGATTTCCTCAAATATGCCCAGAATAGGTGAGACAGGATAAAGCATTTATTAAGCGATCTGGATAATATATTTAGTATTATAAAAAAAGGAAAAATATTTTCCTATTCCTCGATTATGATGGGACGTTAGTGGGAATTAAGAAAAAGCCCCAGGACGCAAAGCCTTCAAAAAAGACCCGGGATATACTTCTAAAGCTAGCAGGCACAAACAATATTGTAACCGTGCTTGTTTCCGGCCGCCCTATAGGTGATTTACTAAAATTCTTTAATCAGGTCAACATTAGCAATATAAATTTTATTGGGACCACGGAGCAGAGTTAAAGTACAGCGGCAAAGACATGTGCATATTGGATGCTGCAAAAAAGTAATGAGTCAATTGGATAAAATTAAAGCAGAAGTGGTAAGCAGCTTAAAAGAGTTCCCCTGCTTTTATATTGAAGACAAGAAAGTATCTTTTGCAATACATTATAGGAATTGCCCTAAAGAAAATCTGGGCAACTTGGAAAAAGTAAAAAGCATTATTGAAAAATATAAAAAAGTCATGCCTATCAATGCCATTGAAGGGAAAAAGTAATTGAAGTTAAACCTAGCAATATAAATAAGGGCAAAGCCATAAATACTTTAAGGGAAAGTTCTGGGCTAAATGATTCTATAAGCATATGCATAGGTGATGATGTGACTGATGAATGTATGTTTAGGGAAATTGAAGATAGTTTAAATATTAAAGTAGGCAGAGGCATTGAAAGCAAGGGAGATTATTACTTAGTAAATGTGGGTGAAGTACAAAAATTTTTAAATCTTTTTATCCAAGCATTTCAATAAATCCTTGGATTCTGGTACTAAGCTGGCCTTTGGAATAGTTGTTTTTATCAACGCAGTCTCCATCCAGTATGAGGGTAGGTACCCCGATACCTGTTAGTGAATCCTTTATAATCCTGGCTCCTGCATTATTTTGTCTGCATCCCCAGTGGGAGAAAATAACTGCACCATCAATCTTGTAATCTTCAACCATTTCCAATATTGTTTTTACCCGGTTATCAATAGGGCCTCTCAAGTAATGGGAAAGCATTTTCTTTGCCAGGCTCTGAAATGGATTACCTGGATCCAGCTTTGGCCAGTATACGTAATTTATCTCTTCAAAAACTACCTTGCAGTTTCCGTTTTCCATTAATTCAAAAATATCATTCCTATAATAAGGCTTTAAATGCAACCACAGTATTTTTTTCTTGTGGTTGCTTTTTTGTTTATGAGTATAAGCTTTTAGTTCACGGTGCATATTCTTATAAAGTAAAATAGCATCCCTGGTCCCGGCCAATCCATGGAAGGGAAGGATAAAATTAAGCCCGTTAAAATTTTGGGGGTAATCAATAAGAGTTCTCCTTATCCCGTTTACTTTAATAGCCCAGCCCCTGAACTGGTTAGAATTATTAATAATTTTTTTAAATTTATCCGGGTTAAGCTGCCTGCCTGTTTTTCTGGCTATGTCTTTGCTTATTTCTTTCAATTGCGCTGAAAGGTAAGCTAATGATTTTTCATTGTAATCATAAGGCACATCAATGAGGTAGAAATTTTTTTCCAATCCATATTTTTTTGCATAAATATAAAAGGACTTTTGCGCAGCATCGCATGCCAAGTTGGTGCATATTATAAATTTAGGCTTGGGGAATAAGTCCATTTCTACTGCCCCCGAGGCGCTTCTGTGGAATGTGCATAAATCCTGTGAATACCAGTGTTTTGTGGCTGTAGATAAAGTTTTATCAGCAATGCCCATTCCGGCTGTAAAACCTGCCAGAACTTCAGGTAGAAAAGGGGTAAGGCCAAGGCTGTAAAATAATTCATAGGGCAGGAACAGGGAGCCGTAAGCAATCCAGTTTTTTTCTGAATATGCTTTCTGGAGGCTTTTTATGCTTGAAATGTTAAGGTATTTATCGGAGGCGGATTTAAATGTCCGGGTAAAAAAGAACAGTACCGGCTTTTTTGAAGCTACAAACAATATCCTTCTGATAAATTTCCGGTTTAGGTTTTGTTTTATTCGCTTTTTTAAGCTTTCTTTAAAGTTCATATGTTTATATCATTTCTAAAAATGCTTGTATTCTGGTCTTTACCTGGCCTTCGGAAAAATTATTATATTCAATTTCTAAATATAGTGATGGTTTACCTAATTCTTTTAGCTCTTCCTTTAGCAGAGGGTAAAAGTATAAAGTGTTGTCGCAAAATTTAAGGGAAATATAAATTATGCCGTCAATACCGTAAATGTTAATGTTTTCTTTTACTTCTGTTAGTTTGTCACCGAGATTTGCAATTCTCATGCATGAAGGCTTGTTAATATATCTTTTTGCTATGGAACCCAAAGGATTGCTGCCTGTTTCTACAAGGCCTTCAAAATAACGGTTGGCGCTACAGGTATCCTGGTAGGAGATAGTGGTCTCCAGGCCTGAAAAAAGCTTCCACAGCCTGTCTTCATTTATAAAATTGCCTATCAGCAGGATATTGGGCTTCCTGTTTTTGGTTTTTCTTTTATCTACAGCTTTAATATAACTTTCCAGCTCCTTTACAAATACATGCGGGCTTGAATTTGCTGATATCTTTAGAATTTCATTGTAGCTGGCTATGCTTATTATAGAATTTCTATACATATTGCTTAACTTTTTTAGGTTTTCCCTTTTATGGTTTAAGACTTTTATCGATTCCTGTAGCCTTTTAGTTGTAACCTGACTTCCTCCAATGCTGTCTAGGAAGCTGGCCATTTTTTTTAAATTGTATTTAAAATAATCTATAGCATCAGTATTCTTGTTTTTTGGTATATCCAGCATAAATGTTGGAAGGCTTGAATACTTATTAACTGTATCAAATAGCCTTCTCATGCCGTCACATGAATTAGTAAAAACAATTCCCTTAAAATCCGTTTCGCCAGCTAAGAGATTTTCCCAAATGGATTTTAAGTAAGGGCAAAAATTTATGGGGAAAAACCCTTCTGCTTTGCTGTATTCCTTAGTTCCGTAAATCCGGAAAGGGGTGAACCCTGCTGAATATATTAACTCTTCCGGGGTGTAGGTACACATCCATCCCACCACGTCTTTATTTGTATTTGCGGAATCTCTGAAGTGCTCCTTTATGCTTTTAATCTTTTCCATATATTATTTCTTCATTTCTTTCAAATTTTTGTGCTATTCCTATATGGCCCCAGAAGTCTTCTATAGCCATTCCATCTATAGTACCACTGCCCTTTCCATTAACCGTAATTTCTACTTCTTCTATTTCTTCAAATTGAGTTAGGGTATTGACTATTGAGTATATTGCTAAATTTTCTGTAGTAGAACTATGGGGGATACCCTGGTCGGTAATAATTTCTTCACTAAAGTCAACCACAGCTGTATGGTTTTCAATATTTACATAATTTACTTTAACTGTTTTTGGCAATGTGGCTACAAGGCCTTCTTGTTTGGGTCCCTTTATTAGCTCCTGGATTGAATTTTTATAGATTTTGTCTGTGCTAACCTGTCTACTTTCTTCTACCAGGTAAAAACTATTCTCAATATCTTTTGCAAAATACAGGGAAATTTCCTGTTTGGTGCACCCTGTCATCATAAAGGAGATTAATATTATAGCTACCAGTATAGGAAAAATTATTTTAACTTTCATTTTTACCACCTCACATATTTGACTCTAATAAATATTAAAATAAAAGGGATATTTTGTATAGGGAGGGGTAAATAAATATTTAAATATTACAAAATTTGATTTCTAGGTGTTATTATTATTTATGCTTATAAATCTTTACAGGGAGGAATTATGGGAAGCGGTTTAGTTATAATTGACATGTTAAATGATTTTGTAAAAAAGGATGCTCCTCTTTATGTTTCTAATATTGAAAGTATTATTGACCCTATAAAAAGGGAAATAGAGAAGGCTAAGACCAATGACATGCCTGTAATCTATCTATG
Source organism: Actinomycetota bacterium (assembly GCA_051744245.1). Lineage (GTDB taxonomy): Bacteria > Actinomycetota > Humimicrobiia > Humimicrobiales > Humimicrobiaceae > M55B165. Next base: position 5,641 of record JBNJCV010000007.1, read on the forward strand.
TGACAGTCATGACCAGGATGACAAGGAATTTGATAAATTTCCTCCGCATGCAATTAAAAACACTGAAGGGGCTAAAGTAATTGATCAGCTTAGACCCCAGGGCAGCGACATAATAATAAAGAAAGAAACTTTTTTAGGCTTCTATAAAACCAGGATGAATGAAATTCTGGGTAAAATGTCTGTAGACAAGCTAATTATTGTTGGCTGCGTAACTAATATTTGTGTTTATTACTTGGCCATAGAAGCTGTATCCAGAGGATATAAAGTGGATGTTGTAAAGGATGCAGTTATTGGATTAAATAAAAGGGACCATAATTGGGCATTAAAGCAGATGAAAAATATTTTAAAGGTAAATATAGTATAAAGGGGCAGGCATGTTTTATATTGCTAATGAAGATGACATAAAAGAGGGCAAGGTAACTGATATATACTTTAAAAGATCCGAGGAAATATTAAAAAAACTGGGAAAAGATGTTTCTGTAAAAGCTGAAGTATTTTTAAAGAGTTTCCCCAACAATTATCAATGGGGAGTCTTAGCCGGCATTGAAGAAAGTATTAACCTGCTGAAAAATGGTAAAGATATCTCAGTAAGGGGCATGCCGGAAGGGATCATATTTAAAGAGTTTGAACCAGTAATGTCAATAGAGGGAAATTACCTGGATTTTGGAGTTTTTGAGACTTCCATTTTAGGTTTCCTTTGCCAGTCCAGCGGAATTACCACTAAGGCAGCAAGGTGCAAGCTTGCTGCCGGGGATAAGCCTGTATATAGTTTTGGGGCCCGGAGGGTCCACCCTGCAATTACTCCCATGGTCGAAAGATGCGCCTATATTGGGGGCGCAGACGGGGTGTCCACTATTTTAGGAGCAGAAGCCATTGGCAGCCAGGCAATTGGCACCATGCCCCATGCTTTAATCCTTATAGTGGGGGATACAGTTGAAGCCACCAAGGCTTTTAATGAAATTATTAAACCAAAGGTAAAAAGGATATCTCTTATTGACACTTTCAATGATGAAAAATTTGAGGCTATCCGGGTAAGCAAGGCTTTAGGCAAGGACCTGTTTGGAATAAGGCTGGATACCCCTGGATCAAGGAGGGGGGATTTCAAGAAGATTTTAGAAGAAGTCAGATGGGAGCTAGACATAAGAGGTTTTAAGGATATTAAGTTAGTGGTAAGTGGAGGCTTGGATGAAGATGATATCCTGGACTTGAATTATATTGTGGATTCATATGGGGTAGGTACTTCAATTTCAGGAGCAAGGGTAATGGATTTTGCTCTGGATATTGTAGAGATAGAAGGTCACAAAGTGGCCAAAAGGGGGAAAATGTCTGGGGCTAAAAAAGTGTTAAAGTGCCAGAACTGCTTTTACCATAAAACGGTTTTGGAAGAAGACAATAACAGTTACGGATGTCCTGAGTGTGGAGGAAAGCTTGAAGACCTGTTTGTGGACATGATTAAGGATAAAAAAGTGGTATATGATTTCCCCCCGGCAGCAAAGATAAGGGAAAAGGTATTACAACAGTTTAAATATATAGAGTTATAGGGGGATAGATGGGAGTAAAACTGTTTTTGGTAAGGCATGGCCAGACCCAATGGAACCTGGAAGGAAGGTATCAGGGGGACAGGGATATAGAACTTACGCCTATAGGCGTAAGTCAAGGAGAACTTGCGTCCAGGTATTTATCAAATGTTAATTTTTCAAATATTTATAGCAGCCCTTTAAAGAGGGCTCTGGATACCGCTAATCTTTTAAATAATGGCAGGGGCAAAGAAATAATAATTAAGGAGAATTTAAAGGAAATTAATTTTGGCAAATGGGAAGGATTAAAGTTTGCCCAGATAAATGACAAATACCATGATGACTACCAGAACTGGCTCGAGGACCCTTTTGGCAACCCGCCAACTGAAGGGGAAGATTTTGGATCCTTTATCGGGAGGACTTCTAATGAGATAAGCAATATTGTCCAGGAGAATAAAGATAGGTCTAATGTAGCAATTGCCACCCATGGCGGGGTAATCATAGCCTTGCTTGTGCATTGGCTGAGGATACCCAAGTCACGCTGGCGTTCATTAATACAAAGACAGGGGGCTATAAATGTTGCTGTAATCCATGAGGGGTTTCCTTATGTGTCTTTGGTAAATTATACCGGGCATTTGCATGATGTTTATGATGAAAGCGATGATAAGGTTATAGAAATTTATAGCAAAATTAAAAAATAAGGGAGGTTTATTTATGGAGGAAAATGCTACAGAAACCCAGATCATCCCCAATAATATTGCAGAGAATTTTTTAGACAACTGGATAAGCATTTTACTTATTATTGGTATTGCATTGGTTATTATAATTATTGTTAGGTGTATCGCCAGAAGAGTAAGGAATATTTTTGAGAATAGAATTAGCGATGATAAGCTTGAGATCAAGAAAAGGACTTTCACATTTACTTCTGTAATTTCCAATTTAGTTATGGTAATAAGCATAATTGTAGCGCTGTTAATAATAATGGAGGAAGTAGGGATAAGTGTGACCCCCCTGCTGGCTGGGGCTGGTGTTGCGGGTATAGTTATTGGATTTGGGGCTCAAAGCCTGATAAAGGACTTGATAAATGGCACTTTTATTCTTTTTGAGCAATGGTTCCAGGTAAATGATATCGTAACCATTGGTGATACTTCTGGAGTAGTGGAAAAATTTAACTTAAGAACCACGGTATTAAGGGATCTTGAAGGCATTGCCCATTATATCCCCAACGGGGAAATAAGTATGTTAAGCAACCGGACCCATGTATGGGCAAGAGCAATGGTGGAAATAGGGGTACACTACAAGGAAAATACTGACAGGGTAATAGCGGTACTTGAAGAAGTTTTTGACGAGCTGTTAAGTGATGAAGAATTTAAAAACGTAATCCTTGAAAGGCCCCAAATACTTGGCAAGGGCGGAGTGGACAGCCTTGGCGATTCAGCGGTAGTGTTTAAAATAATATGCAAGGTTGTGCCCCCAAACCAGTGGGATGTAGGCAGACAGCTAAGAAAAAGGGTAAAAGATAAATTTGATGAGGTAGGAATTGAGATACCATTTCCTTGCCGGAATGTATACATGAGAGAAGAAAAATAATTTATAAATTGTTGATTATTAGACTTAAATGTTATAATATCCTATGTTGTTTTTTGTGAAGCCGTAAAATTGAATATTTTACTGTTTCTCTTGCTCTATTTTTTAAATAGGGCCTAATTTATTAAATTAGTCCGAAGGAGGAATTTAAAGTTGAGAAATTATGAATTGGCACTAGTTTTCGATCCTACATTAGAAGAAACAGATATTGATGCTGAAATATCAAAGTTAACCTCGCTTATGGAAAAAGAAAATTGCAAAGTAGGTGATATAGATAAGTGGGGTGTAAAAAAGTTAGCTTACCCGATAAACAATAACGAGAGCGGTTATTATTCCTTCATTTATTTTTCAGGAGATGGCAAATTATTGCCTGAGCTTGAAAGGATAAGTGAAATCAATGACAAGGTATTAAGGCATTTAATTGTAAAGAAAGAAGAATAACTACTAAAAAAGGGGAAGTTTATGGCATTTGGTGTTAACAATATAACAGTATTGGGCAATCTCACCAGGGATCCGGAACTGAGGTTTACTCCCAATGGAACTCCTGTGGCTTCATTTGGAATAGCTGTAAACAGGAGATATCAGAATAAGCAGACTAATGAATGGGTGGAGGATGCTTCATTTTTTAATATAACAACCTGGTTCAAGCTTGCAGAAAATTGTGCGGAAAGCTTAAGCAGGGGAGATAGGGTCCTTGTATCCGGAAGGCTTAACCAGAGAAGCTGGGAAGACAAGGATGGTAATAGAAGGTCATCTGTAGATATAGTTGCTAATGTGGTTGCGCCCAGCCTGGAATTTGCATCATGTAAAATTAATAAAAATGAGAAGTCGGCTTCAGCTGTAAATAATTCCAAGGATACAGAAGAAGAAGCTGACTTTACTGACGAAGATATACCGTTTTAAGGAAACAAAAATAAAGGGAGTGTTATAATTGGGAAAAAAGAAAAGAAAAAAAGACAGAAATAGAAGAGATAGTAAAAAAAGCTTTAACTTAAGGCAAAGGAAAAGATTCTGCTTCTTTTGCAAGGAAAACATAGATAATATTGATTATAAGAATATTAAATTGCTTAGAAGGCATGTTTCTGATAAAGGTAAAATAAGGCCAAAAAGGTCAACAGGAAATTGTGTGCAACATCAAAGGAAAGTTGCCATAGCTGTGAAGAGAGCGAGAGAGATAGCATTGTTGCCTTATTATAGAAGATAAGTTTTAAAAATGCCCTTTGATAATTTAAAAGCAGAAAAATTAAATTTATTTTTACTTGCTGTTTTTACCTTTTTATCTTTGATTTTTGCCATATTCGTCCCTTTTTTTGGATTTATTGGATGGGCTCTATTACCTGTACCAGCTACTTTACTAGTTGCTGCCAACAGGAAAAGGGATGCTATAATATGTGCAGGTTTGGGTGTTGCATTGCTTTTATTTTTTGATTACCTGTTAGCAATATTTATAGCCGCCCTTATTATCGGCATTGCTTTTTTATATGATTACAGCGTTAAAAAGAAAATTGAGGTAAAGAAAACTATACCTTCAGTACTGGGAATTTTGGTGTGTCTGGTTGCAGTTTATATATTATTTATTTCTGTTACCGGTGGAATTAATTTTGTGGATGAATTTATTGGCAATTACAATGATTATATAAACAATATAGAAAATGATCCTATTATAAAAAATTATGCTAGTGTCTTTGCAGGGGCTGAATTTGACCAAATATTGCAACAAACAAAGAAAATATTAAGATTTTTTCCATATGTATTTCCGGGATTATTATTGGTTTTTCTTTTGATGGTAACAATTGTTAATTATATTGCCAGTTACAGAATTTTAAAAAAATTTGATTTTGATTTAGAATCCCTGCCAGAATTTAGTAAGTGGGATTTGCCCTGGCATTATTCATGGGGAATAATTTTAGGTATAACCTTTTTAATCTTCCCCACCTTTACCAGGGTAAATGATATTCTGTTTTATGCATTGGGTGCCAATTTACTTATAGTGTTTGGTTTTATATATTTTATATTGGGGATATCGGTAGTGTGGGGTTTGTTTGAAAAATATAACCTTCCCATGGTCTGGAGGGTTGGAATTTTCTTGATCCTAGCATTGTTTTTCGGTATTGCCATCATAATACCAGTAGTAGGATTACTCGATGTATGGATTAATTTTAGGAGACTTAAAAGAATTTAAAAATGGATTATCTAATTTAGGAGGATAAAGTTGAAAGTAATATTAAAACAAAGTTATGAAAATTTAGGGAATGTTGGCGAAATAGTGGAAGTGAAAGATGGATATGCGAAAAATTATTTAATTCCAAATGATATTGCAGTAGTGGCTACTAAGGGTAATATAAAGCAAATGGAATTAGTTAAAAAATCCTTGCTGAAAATAGAGGCAAAAAATGTAGAAGAAGCAGAAAAAGTTGTAGAAGCCCTAAAAGACCTAAAGCTTGTTTTTAAGGTTAAAACCAGTGAAGAGGGAAAACTTTATGGCTCTATAACCAATAAAGACATTGCTGAAAGAATCGCAAGGGAGCGAAATGTAGAAATAGATAGGAAAAAAATTGAACTGGGAGAACATATAAAAGAATTAGGCGAATATGATATAGAAATACAGTTATACAAAGATATTAAAAGCAATGTTAAAATAATCCTGGAAAGTGAAAACCAGGAAGAAATAAAGCCTAAAGAAGAAGCAACTGAAAAAGAAAAGGCAGAAGAAGCTGAAGGTAAAAAAGAAACAGTAGAAGAGTAAATGGATGACTTAAACAGGAGAAAAAAGTTAAGCCCGTTAGACACCAGTAAGCTGGAAAGGGTCCCTCCTTACAATATTGAAGCAGAGGAATCCCTTTTGGGATCCATGCTGGTTTCCAGGGAAGCAATAGTATCTACTGTGGAAATTGTTGTAGCTGACGCTTTTTACCGCAAGGTAAACCAGCTTATTTTCTCTGCTATTATTGAATTATATGCAAAAGGGGAGCCTGTTGACCCTATAACTCTGGCAGATTACCTGGAGAAAAAGGGCCAGCTTGAAGAGGTTGGCGGTAAAACTTTTATCCATTCGTTAATAAGTAATATTCCATTGGCTTCTAATGCAGAATATTATGCACAGATAGTAAACCATAACTATATCCTTAGAAAATTAATATATGCTGCTACAGAAATTGCAACTATGGGCTATGAAGTGCCCGATGATCTTTCAGGAGCAATAGACAAGGCTCAACAGTTAATTTTTTCAGTATACCAGGATTACAGCAGGGGCAGCAGTACTGGAAAAATGGCTGCCATGAAGGACATATTATCCGAAGTATATGAGCAGGTTGAAAATTTATATGAAAATCATTCCGATGTAATTGGGGTACCTACGGGATTTATTGATTTAGACAAGAAAACTTCGGGGCTGCAGAATTCTGATTTGATAATTTTAGCCTCAAGACCGGGTATGGGGAAAACTTCATTGGCTTTAGCTATATCCAAACATGTGGCTCTGGAAGAGAATATTCCTGTTGCCTTGTTTTCGCTGGAAATGTCAAAACAGCAAATTGCCCAGAGATTGATATGTGCCGAATCTAGAATCGACTTGCACAGGCTGAGGTCGGGTAACCTCAGGGATGATGAATGGCCCAAGCTTGCCAGGTCTATTGAAAGACTGGCAGAGAGCAAGTTATATATAGATGATACTGCTTTTCTTACTTCCATGGATTTAAGGTCCAGGGCGAGAATGCTGGTAAGTACCCATGGCATCAGGTTGTTAATAGTTGATTATTTACAGCTTATGCAGTCAGGTTCTAATTATAGGGATAACCGGGTGTTGGAGATAACCGAAATTTCCCGTAATTTGAAGGGTATTGCAAAGGAATTAAATATCCCTGTCATAGCTATTTCGCAGCTTTCCAGGGAAGTAGAAAAAAGAGAAAGCAAAAGGCCTGCCCTGGCAGATTTAAGGGAATCAGGGGCAATAGAGCAGGATGCAGATTTAGTAATATTTATATATCGGGATGAGTACTATGATGAAAATACCAAGGACCAGGGTATTGCAGAAATTAATATTGCTAAACATAGGAATGGCCCTACAGCAAAGATAAAATTAAACTTTTATAAGCAATATGCGCTGTTCCGTAATTTAAGTAAGGTAAAAGATTAACCGGGAGTAAACAATGCCAAGCATAGTAATAATAGGAACCCAATGGGGTGACGAAGGAAAAGGAAGAATAACTGATCTTTTAGCAAAAAAAGTTGATTATGTAGTTAGGTTTCAGGGTGGGGATAATGCTGGACATACGGTAGTGCTAAAGGATAAGGAATTCAAGCTCCACCTGATACCTTCAGGTATTTTTTATCCAGACTGTTGCTGCATAATAGGGAATGGAGTGGTGATAAATCCTGAAGTGTTAATAGGAGAAATAGAAGACCTGGAAAAGCGGGGATACAGTACCGGCAATTTGAGAATTAGCTGCAATGCCCATCTGGTAATGCCTTATCATATCCTGCTGGACAAGGCAGGGGAGAACCGGCTGGGTAAATCAAAAATAGGGACAACCCATAAGGGAATAGGTCCGGTCTATTCAGATAAAGCGGCAAGAATAGGCATAAGGTCCCAAGACATATTGGACTTGAAAATTTTTAGGAAAAAACTGGAAGCAAATTTAAAGCTAAAGAACGCAATACTGGAAAAAATTTATGACATGGACCCCTTAGATCTAGAAGAAGTTTTTAGCAAATACAAGAGCTTTGCAGAAAAAATTGGAAAATACATAGAGGATACCTCTTTTTTAATTAATGATGCATTGGACAAAAACAAGAAAGTATTATTTGAGGGTGCCCAGGGCACTTTACTGGATATAGACCACGGTAGCTATCCGTTTGTGACCTCTTCTTCAACAGTTGCAGGCGGAGCCTTTAGCGGAGCTGGAGTTGGGCCTGGAAGGCTGGATGAAGTGCTAGGGGTGGTTAAGGCATACACCACTAGAGTAGGCTCAGGGCCATTTCCTGCAGAAGATAAGGGTAAAACTGGTGATTTTCTAAGGGAAAAGGGCCATGAGTATGGTACCACTACCGGAAGGCCAAGAAGATGTGGGTGGCTGGATATGGTAATATTAAAATATTCGGCTATGATTAACCAATTAGATTCTATTGCTTTAACCAAATTAGATGTGCTTACAGGATTGGAAAAAATAAATATTTGCACAAGTTACAGGTATGGGAGCAAAGTATTTACAAACCATCCCAATCACCAGACCATACTGCATAAATGTGAGCCTATTTATGAGGAAGTAGATGGGTGGAAGGAAGATATAAGCGGGGTTAAGACTTTTGAAAATCTTCCAGAAAATGCCAAAAGATATATAAAGAAAATAGAAGAGATCTTAAAGGTTCCTGTTTCCATGGTTAGTGTAGGTCCCGAAAGAAGCCAAATCATAATGAGGGATGAGCATTTAAGTAAGAGGGTTTTCAATGACAGCTCAACAATTATTATATAATTTAAGGAAAGCATTATGAAAATATTGGTGATAGGAAGCGGTGGGCGCGAGCATTGCCTGGCATGGAAAATTTCCAACAGCAAACTAGTAGATGAAGTATATGTGGCTCCTGGCAATCCGGGGATGGAGGATGTTGCAAAATGTGTAGATATTGGCGGCAGTGATTTTGGAAAGCTCTCTGATTTCGCAGTAAAAAACTCTATAGACTTGACCGTAGTAGGTCCGGAAGCTCCCTTGGTTGAAGGGATTGTAGATCATTTCAAAAAGAAAGGCCTAAAAATTTTTGGTCCTAGCGGGAAAGCAGCAATGATTGAAGGCAGCAAAGCCTTTACTAAAAGATTAACTCAGAAATATGGTATTCCTGCTGCTGGTGGCAAAATTTTTGGCGAAGATGAATATGGTAAGGCAAAAAAATATTTAGAAGGATTACCGGAGGGAGCATTTCCAAAGGTTTTAAAAGCTGATGGCCTGGCTGCAGGAAAGGGTGTGCTTATCGCTGGTACAAAAAAGGAAGCCCTCTCAAGCCTGGATACTATTGTGGTTGAAAAAAGATTTGGGGAAGCAGGAAATAAATTAATAATAGAGGAATTTCTTAGAGGTTTTGAAGTATCAATTCTTTGTCTATGTGACGGCAGCAATGTCCTGCCTATGGATTTAGCCCAGGATTATAAGCGCATATACGACGGAGATAAGGGTAAAAACACGGGTGGTATGGGGAGCTATAGCCCGGTTCCAATGGTTAACGGAGAAATTTATGAAAAAATATTAGATAAAATTATTTACCCTACTTATAAAGGGCTGAAAAATGAAGGCATAGAGTATAAGGGTATTCTTTATGGAGGGTTGATGATCTCGGATGGCAACCCTTATTTGCTGGAATACAACTGCAGGTTTGGCGATCCTGAAACCCAGGCAGTCTTGCCGAGGCTGAATGATGACCTTGTGCCTTTATTGATGGATTGTGCCAATGGCAGCTTAGGCAGCCAAAAATTGAGTTGGGATCAGGATAAAAGTATTTGCGTTATAATGGCTTCTAAGGGTTATCCTGAAAGTTCATCAAAGGGAGACGTAATTTATGGTCTTGATAAACTGGACAATAATAAATGCTTATTGTTCCATGCAGGTACTAAGAAAGTTAATGAAGATTTTGCTACTAACGGAGGAAGGGTATTGGGCCTGGTTGCAAAGGGGCCGACTTTCAGGAAAGCCAGGAAATTATTATATTCAGAAATTGACAATATTAAATTTGAGGGTATACAGTACAGAAAAGACATAGCAAAAAGGGTAGAGGAGGAAAAATGAGTAATTCTAAAAATAAGGTCGCAGTTATTATGGGTAGCACTTCGGATGAGGAAGTTATGAAAAAGGCTATAAATGTTTTAAAAAAATTTGGAATAGATTATGAGATGCGCATACTTTCTGCACATAGGATGCCCAAAAAGACAGCAGAATTTGCAAAAAATGCGCAACAGATGGGTTTTTCTGTAATAATAGCAGGAGCGGGCAAAGCCGCTCATCTGCCGGGTGTAATTGCCTCACATACTGTGTTGCCTGTTATAGGAGTTCCTATAAGGACTTCTGATTTAGGCGGTCTTGATTCATTGCTTTCAATAGTTCAAATGCCATCTGGAGTTCCTGTGGCCAGTGTAGCTATCAATGGGGCTAAAAATGCGGCTCTTTTGGCTATCCAATTGCTTTCACTGGGAGATACTGTCTTAAGAAAAAAATTTGTAGAATACAAGAAAGGTTTGGAAGACTAAATTTATTAAAAAAATATTAAAATTTTAATAAATGATTAAAATTTCTTTTTTTTCTGCTATTATTTTTGGGAAAATATAATTTTAGCAGGGAATTTCATGGAAGATGAAATTAAAATAAAGACCCGGAAGTTTGGGTTTTACTATGGTTCAACAAAGGTATTAAGCGATATCGACATCGATATTAAAAGGAATACCATTACTTCTATAATCGGTCCTTCAGGGTGTGGAAAGTCTACCTTCCTGCGGGCATTTAACCGCATGAATGATTTAATTATTAATTCCAAGGTTGAAGGAAAGGTAATTATAAATGATGTGGACTTATACGGGGCTAACTTAGATGTAGTTGAGCTAAGAAGAAAAGTGGGTATGGTATTTCAGAGACCTAACCCTTTCCCAAAATCTATTTATGATAATGTTGCTTATGGCCCCAGGCTTCATGCAAAATATAGCAGGAGAGAACTTGATTCTATTGTGGAGAACAGCCTTAAAAGAGCTGCACTATGGGACGAGGTTAAAAATAAGTTGAATACCAATGCTCTGGAGCTATCCGGAGGGCAGCAGCAAAGGTTGTGCATAGCAAGAGTATTGGCTGTTGATTCTGAAATAATATTAATGGATGAACCAGCTTCTGCGTTGGACCCCATTTCTACCCAGAAGATAGAAGACTTAATTGACGAGCTTAAAGAAAACTATACTATTGTGATTGTCACCCACAACATGCAGCAGGCTGCAAGAGTTTCCCAGCGCACAGCCTTTTTTTTAACTGAAACAATTGGAGAGCCTGCAACCCTTATTGAATATGATGATACCAATAAAATATTTACAAATCCTTCTGACAGCCGCACGGAAAATTATATAACTGGAAGATTTGGTTAAAAAATTATTATCTTTTGACATCTTATATTCCATACAATATAATACCTCAATTAATAAACTCTATTATTAAACAGCCAGGGGTAAAAAATAAATGAAGGAATACCGTCTAACAAAAGAAGGCTATGACTCTCTAGTTAAAGAGCTAGATGATCTAGTAAAAAATAAAAGGAAAGAAGTCGCAGAAAGGTTAAAGGATGCCAAGAATTTTGGTGGAGACCTTTCTGAAAATTCAGAATATGAATATGCTAAAAATGAGCAGGCTTTCATTGAGGGAAGGATAGAACAAATAAATGTAATTTTACAGAATTATGTAATAGTTGATAAAAATAACGGTGGAGACGCAGTTACTATTGGTTCTACAGTGGTGTTAAAAGATTTGGAAGAAGGAAAGAAAAAAAAATATAGGGTGGTAAGTTCTGTAGAATCAGACCCTGAGAAAAATAAGATATCTGACGAATCCCCTATCGGAAGTTCACTCCTAAATAAAAAAGTTGGCGATAAAATAGTTGTAAAAACCCCACAAAAGAAGAAAAAATTCAAAATATTAGATATAGTTTGATTTCTAATTAAACAAGCTAGGATTGGTGGTAAACAATGGTTGAAGAAGATAACCATTTCCTGTTAGAAGATGAAAAAAATTTAAGTGATCCTCTAAAATTAAAGCTGGAAAAGATAAAGAAATACAGGAAAGAAAACAAAAACTTATACAATATAGACTTTAAACCTGATGTAGAAATTTCCAGCCTAAAGGATAAGTATGAGGGGATAGAAACAGGCGAAAAAATTGAAGAAAGTTTTAAAGTAGCAGGCAGGATAATTATTTTTAGAAAGCATGGAAAGGCCACTTTTTGTGATATCCAGGATTTTAGCGGGAAATTACAGTTGTATTTAAGCTTAAAAGAAGTTGGAGAAGAAGCTTACCAGTATTTTAATGACTTGGACATAGGGGACTGGGTTGGTGTAGAAGGTACTGTTTTTAAGACCAGGACCGGGGAGTTAACCCTGAAAGTTAAGGACTTTAAACTTCTTTCAAAATCTATAAGAGTGCTGCCCGAAAAATGGCATGGTTTAAAGGACAAGGAATTAAGATACAGGCAAAGATACCTGGATTTTATAGTTAACCCTGATGTAAAAGAGATTTTTATAAAAAGGATTAAAATAATAGATAAGATACGGGATTTTTTAAAGGGCAAAGGCTTTTTAGAAGTTGAAACTCCTATGCTGCAGATAATTCCCGGGGGAGCTACGGCAAAACCTTTTATTACTCACCATAATGCCCTTGATATTGACTTGTATCTAAGAATTGCTCCTGAACTTTACCTGAAAAGGCTTATAATCGGTGGATTTAGTAAAGTATTTGAAGTTAATAGAAATTTTAGAAATGAAGGGATATCTTATAAGCACAATCCTGAATTTACTATGGTGGAGTTTTACCAAGCTTTTGCAAATTACAATGACCTCATGCATTTAACTGAAAAATTAATAAAATATGTAGCAGGAGAAGCAATAGACAAAACGGAAATCGAATACAAAGGCAACAATATTAACCTTTCCGGAAGCTGGAAAAAAATTTCTATGCTGGATTCAATAAAAGAATTTGGCGGCATCACCGTAAGCTTTGATATGGATAGGGAACAGCTTACAAATATTGCCAAAGATTTAGGAATAGAGATAGAAAAAAGCTTTGGGAAAGGAAAGATTATCAATGAGATATTTGAAGCTGTTGTGGAGCCAAAATTAATACAGCCAATATTTATAAAAGACTTTCCATTAGAGATTTCTCCGCTTGCCAGGAAGCACCCTGAAAACAAAAACCTTGTGGAGAGGTTTGAATTGTTTATAGGGGGGGAAGAAATAGCGAATGCCTTTTCGGAATTAATTGATCCCAGTGAGCAGTTAAAAAGATTTAAAAAGCAAGCAAAAAGTGCTGATGAAGAAGAAAGGCTGGCAGGCCTGGTAGACGAAGACTTCATCAAGGCATTGGAATATGGCATGCCCCCAACCGGAGGGGAAGGAATTGGCATTGATAGGCTAGTAATGGTTTTAACCGGGTCTGAATCCATCAAGGACATATTGCTTTTCCCTTTAATGAAGCCTGAAGGCAATTTACAGTAAAGTTAATATTTAAAATAAAAGGTGCTATAATTTAAATATACAACGCATTAGGGAGATTAAAATGTTATGTGATTTTTGTGGCTCTAATGAAGCAAGTGTCCATTTAATCAAGATTTTTGACAATGAAGTTGAAAAAATTAATCTTTGTGCAGAGTGCGCAAAAGAAATTTCAATGGGTTCCGAAGATGAAATACTCGAGGGGCTTACTAAGCTATTGAATAAAATTTTACATGGTAAACATAAGAAAGAGGGTCTGGGCTTAAAAAAAAGAAGTAAAGCAGGGGAGAGTAGGAGGTGCTACAATTGCGGCATTGATTTTGGAACTATAAAAAAGACAGGCAAAGTTGGTTGCAGGGAATGCTATAAGGAGTTTAGTGATATATTGATGCCTTTGTTGAAGGCAATTCATGGAAGTGTTGAATATAAGGGAAAGGTTCCCGTTAATTCAAATCTTAAGATCAAGGTGGAGAAAAAAATAAAAGACTTAAAATCTAGGATGAATCAGGAAATAATTATAGAAAATTTTGAAGAAGCTGCGAGAATAAGGGATGTTATAAAGAAGCTTAAAAAAAAATTATATATAAATAAAAAATGAGAAATTTAAATTCTATATTATTAACAAACCCTAAAGTTGTTGAAAGGGACTCAGCTGTTATATTAACCAGGGCAAGCATGGCCAGAAATTTGGCAGATTACAAATTTAGCATATTAAATAATGCAACAGATAGAAAAAACCTTTTTAATTTAATTAAACAGGTTACAGGGAAGATAGACAAATTAGGCAATTTCCGCCTTTATAACCTATCTAATATGCCTAAGCTAAAAAGGAAACTTTTACTGGAAAAAGATATAATAAGCCACCAAATGACCAGGGAAATCATGGGAAAGGGTATACTGGTAAATAATGAAATAGATGAAATGCTAGCATCCATCATGGTCAATGAAGAAGATCACCTGGTAATACAGTGCAGCTCACCTGGCTTAAAAATAGAGAAGGTTTACCATGAAGTAAGCAAAGTTGAAAAGTGTCTGGAGGATAAATTAAGTTTTGCATTTGATAGGGATTTGGGCTATTTGACTTCATGTCCCATCAATGTAGGGTCTGGCTTTAAATTGTCTGTTGCTCTACATTTGCCGGCAATGGTAGTTAACTATAAGATTGATGATTTGGTTGATAGGTTAAATAAAATAAATTGTACTATTAGCGGCTACCGTACCCAGGATTCTGAAATTATAGGTAATTTATTTATTTTATCAAAACAAAGCACCTTAGAAAAAGGTGATAGGGACACAGTTGAAGAAATGAAAGCAATTTGTTTAAATATTATAGACGGAGAAAAAAAGCAAATAGAAAATTTAAAAAAAGAAAAGCCTTTAACAGTTAAAGATAGTGTGTACAGGGCTTACGGAGTATTAAAATATGCTAGACTACTATCATTTGAAGAAGCATTAGAACTTCTTTCCATGGTAAGCCTGGGGAAGCAACTTGGATTGTTTAGTAGTTTAAAAAGATTTGATTTTTATTATTTAATTAATATAATTGGTAATTCATACTTAAGAAGCTTGGATGGAAATAAAAATAAAAGTATTGACGAGATCGATAGAAAACGTGCTAATATTATAAAAGAAGAAATTTTTTAAAAGGGATTGATATAAATGTTTGAAAGATTTACAGAAAGAGCAAGAAAAGTCGTAGTAAGGGCACAGGATGAGGCTAGGTTTTTAAAACAAAATTATATAGGTACTGAACATTTGCTTCTAGGGTTAATTGATGAGAAAGAAGGCATTGCAAGCAAAGTCCTGCAAAGCCTAAATATTACCCTGGACGATATCAGGAATGCAGTAAATGATTCAGTTACGGAAGGGTCATCAGAATCCTACGAACATATACCGTTTACCCCCAGAGCAAAAAAAGTACTGGAGCTCTCTTTAAGGGAAGCTCTTCAGATGGGGCATAATTATATTGGGACTGAGCATATTCTTTTAGGCCTCCTAAGGGAAGGTGAAGGTGTAGCAGCAAGAGTGCTAAATAGTTTGGGAGTTACACTGGATTCGGTGAAAGTAAAAGTAAAAGAGATATTAAACAAATACCCGTTTTATTCAAAAAGCGGTAAAAGTTCAAAGGATAGAAGTGCTACCCCTAAGAAGCTTTTAAAAATGTTAAACCAGTATGGTAAGGATTTAACCTCCTTGGCTGAAGAGGGAAAGCTAGACCCTGTTATAGGCAGAAAAAAGGAAATTGAAAGGTTGATGCAAATCCTTTCAAGGCGTACCAAAAATAACCCCATACTTATTGGCGAATCAGGGGTGGGGAAAACAGCAATAGTGGAAGGTTTGGCACAGCAAATAGTATCCCAGTCAATTCCTTCCAACCTGGAGAACAAAAAGATATTTACACTGGATCTTGGTTCACTAGTGGCAGGCTCCAGGTATAGGGGAGATTTTGAAGAGAGGCTGAAGAAAGTACTTGCAGAAATTAAAGAGGATGGCGATGTTATATTATTCATAGATGAAGTACACACGTTAGTGGGTGCAGGCGCAGCAGAGGGGGCAATTGATGCTGCCAGTATTTTAAAACCTATGCTGGCCCGGGGAGAAATACAGACTATTGGGGCGACTACCAATAGCGAATATAGGAAATACGTGGAAAAAGATAAAGCGCTGGAAAGGAGATTCCAGCCTATTTATGTAGATGAACCTACAGTTTATGAAACTATAGAAATACTGAAAGGTCTTAAGAAAAGATATGAGGAATTCCATGGAATCGATATAACTAAAGATGCCATATCTTCTGCAGCTAAACTGTCTCACAGATATATTTCTGACCGATATTTGCCTGACAAGGCAATAGATTTAATAGATGAAGCTTCTTCAAGGGTGAGAATTAGAAGTTTGGTTACTCCCCCCAATCTAAAAGAGATAAATGGAAATATCAAAAAAATAGTCTCAGAAAAAGAGGAAGCTATTGGGTCACAGGATTTTGAAAGAGCTGCACAGTTAAGAGACAGGGAAAAACAGCTCATAAAGGATAAGAAAGAATACGAGGAAAGAAATAAAAGATTGAGTGGAACTGAAAAGCACGTTGTAGATGAAAATGAAGTAGCGGAAGTTCTTTCAAGTTGGACCGGGGTTCCAGTATATAAATTAACCGCTTCTGAGTCTGCTAAGCTGCTCAATATGGAAAAAGAATTGCATAAAAGGGTTGTAGGGCAAGACGAAGCTATTAATACAGTCTCCAAGGCTATTAGAAGAACCAGGTCAGGGCTAAAAGATCCTAAAAGGCCTATTGGCTCGTTTATGTTTTTAGGTCCTTCAGGGGTTGGGAAGACCGAATTGGCCAAAACTATTGCCCAATTCTTATTTGATAAAGAAGAGGCACTAATACAAATTGATATGTCAGAGTATATGGAAAAGCATTCGGTATCTAAACTTGTTGGTTCACCTCCTGGCTATGTTGGCTATGATGAAGGCGGGCAACTGACAGAAGCTATTAGAAGGAGACCCTATAGCGTGATATTGCTGGATGAAATTGAAAAAGCCCATCCTGATGTATTTAACATATTGCTGCAGATATTTGAAGATGGGCATTTAACGGATTCCCAGGGCAGAAGGGTAGATTTTAAAAATACTGTAATAATCATGACTTCTAACCTTGGCGCCAGGGAGATACAGAAAAATACTCCTATGGGCTTTAAGACATCAGATAAAAAAGACCTTTCTTACAAGGAAATTAAGGACAAGGTAATGAGCGAGCTAAAAGATGCTTTTAGGCCTGAATTTTTAAACAGGGTGGATGAAGTTATTGTATTCCATAAGCTGGAAAAAGAGCAGATATACAACATCATCGATTTGATGATGTCAAGAGTACAGCAGCAGCTTGAATTACAGGGTATCAGTATCAAACTGGATAAATCAGCAAAAGAGTTGCTCCTAAAGAAGGGCTATGATGAAAAGATGGGTGCAAGGCCTATGAGAAGATGTATCCAGAACCTGATTGAAGATCCTATTTCTGAAAAGATAATTAGCGGGAAAATAAAGAATGGAAAAGTGATAGAGGTTAGCGCTAAAAATGATGAAATGGTTTTTGACATAAAAAAAGTTAATGGGACAATGCTAAAAGTTTGATGAAAGAAAAGGAAGAGAAATTACTATTAGATAGTTTAAAAAGGATAGCTCCAGGCACTACCCTGAGGACTGGTATAGAATATATACTACAAGGCAAGACTGGAGGACTTGTAGTAGTCGGCAATTCTGACGAAGTATTAAAGTTAGTAAATGGCGGATTTTATATAGGATGTAATTTTACTCCAGCCAAATTCTATGAACTGGCAAAAATGGATGGCGCTATAATCCTAAGCTCTGATGGGAAAAAGGTGCTGTATGCCAATGCGCATCTATTTCCAAATCCGGAAATAGAAACTTCTGAAACCGGCACCAGGCACAGAACAGCAGAAAGGGTAGCCAAGCAAACCAAGACATTGGTAATTTCAATTTCCCAGAAAAGGGACATAGTTACTCTCTATATAGACGGAATTAAATATATGCTGGAAGAGCCAAGGGTTGTGCTTTCAAAAGCAAACCAGGCATTGCAGACATTGGAAAAATACAAAAAGGGCTTAGACCAACTAACCTTTAACCTAACCATAAGGGAACTTGAGGATTTAGTTACCATATTTGATGCAGTTAGTGTTTTGCAGAGGTCAGCCATTGTCCAGAAAACCGAAAAAGAAGTAAAAAAATACATATATGAGCTTGGAACTGATGGTAGGCTTCTTAAAATGCAGATGGAAGAGCTGATGGCCAATGTAGTGGATGACAGTATTAAAATAATCAGGGATTATGTTCATCAAAACAAAGAGTCTGGTGCAGCGATAATTAAAGATAAGATAAACAGCTTAACTGCCGATGAGCTGCTGGATTTGGAAAATATAGCTTTGTTGCTGGGCTACAAAGTGGAAGGCAACCTGAGGGAATTTAATGTACACCCGAGAGGGATAAGGATAGTAACAGAGGCAAGGAGATTGCCGCAAACTGTTTTAAGTAATTTGATTACCAGGTTTGGCAATTTAAGAAATATACTTGATGCAAGCATAGAAGATTTAATAGAAGTTCCCGGGATGGGCAAAATCAGGGCAAAATCACTATATGATAAATTAAAGAAGTTTTCTGAATATTACCTTTATAATGAACCATTTAATTTCAAGGGAGGGGTGGTTCAAAGGCTAAACTTATGATATAAAGGTTATATTTATTTAAACTATTTTTTTATGAATGTAGCAATAATTACTGCAGCTGGTAAGGGTACCAGGCTGAAGAGCAATATAAGCAAACAATTTTTAAATTTATATGGAAAGCCCATAGTTGCACATACCCTCGAAACCTTCCAAAATTCTTCCAGGATTAACCAGGTTTACCTGGTTGTATCTTCTGATTATTATGATTTCTGCAAGAAAGAAATAGTTGAAAAATATGAATATAACAAGGTATCAAAGATTATCCTGGGGGGCCAAACCAGGCAGGAATCGGTTTTTAATGCTTTAATACAGGTGCCGGAAAGTGCAAATATAGTATCCATCCATGATGGGGTCAGGCCACTGGTGACTGCTGGAGAGGTAGATAAAATAGTGAATAAATTAATCAGGGACAACAAGAAGGACAAGCAGGTCATGGGGGTAATAATGGCTGCACCAGCTTATGAGACCATAAAAAAGATAAAGGGAAATGACCTGATTGAAGAAACAGTACAAAGGGATTTGGTTTGGCATGCTCAGACTCCGCAAACTTTTTTCTACAAAGCAATCCTTAAAGCCCATAAGTCTGCACTGGAACAAAACTTTCTAGGTACAGATGATGCTGGGTTGGTAGAAAGGAACGGGTATAAAGTAAAAATTTTTAGGGGAAGGCATGAAAATATAAAGATTACCACCCCCACAGATTTGTTTCTGGCTGAACTTATAATGAGTAAAAATAAAAAGAGATAGAGGAAAAAATCTATGAGAATTGGAATCGGTTATGATGTACATGCGCTAAAGAAGGGAAGAAAGTTGATACTGGGAGGCGTAAAGATAGAATACCATTTAGGTCTTGAAGGCCATTCTGATTCAGATGTATTAGTTCATGCCATAATGGATGCAATACTTGGCGCTTGCGGTTTGGGTGACATTGGAATCCACTTCCCGGATACCGACCCTTCATATAAAGGTATGTCTAGCTTATTGCTACTGAAAAAGGTAGAAGAGAAGATGAAAGCTAAGGGGAAGAAGATATTAAATATAGACAGCACAATTATTATGCAAAAGCCCAAGGTTTCTCCACATATGGAGGAAATGAAGAAAAATATAGCTGCTGCTTTAGGTATTAGTAAAAGCCTGGTAAATATTAAGGCAACTACTACTGAAGGCCTGGGATACTGTGGCAGAGGCGAAGGTATTGCAGCACAAAGCGTTGTTTTGTTAAAATAAATATCTTGGAATAAAAAGGTACGGGAGGCTAATATTAAAAGATTTAGGTTTGCTCCATCTCCGACAGGCGGCTTACATATTGGGACAGCAAGGACCGCCCTTTTTAACTGGCTTGCTGCCAGGAGTTCTAAAGGAAAGCTAATACTGCGGATAGAAGATACAGATTTCAAGAGGTCAAAAAAAGAGTATGAAAATTCTATAACCGGCGATCTCAAGTGGCTGGGACTTGAATGGGATTCCCTTTATAGGCAAAGCGACCGGCTTGATGTTTACAAGAGGTATGCTTTTAAGCTTTTAGAGGAGGGGTTGGCTTATAGGTGTTTTTGCACGCCCCAAAGATTGGAAAAGCTTAAAAAACAGCAGTATGTAGAAAACAGATCATCTAAATATGACAACAAGTGCAGGAATTTAAGCCGGGAAGAGATAGAAAAATACCTGGCAGAGGACAAAAGCTTTGCTATCAGGTTTAAAATAAACAGACGTAGGGACATAGTATTTAATGACCTTATAAGGGATGAAATAAGAATAAGCCCGGATGTGTTTGGGGATTTTGTAATCCTTAAATCAGATAATACCCCCTCTTATAACTTTGCGGTGGTTATTGATGACGGGGATATGGGCATAACCCATGTATTGAGGGGAGAGGACCATATTACCAATACTGCAAGACAGATGCTTTTGTTTGAAGGCTTAGGATGGGAGATGCCTGAATACGCCCATCTTTCCATGATATTGGGAAAAGACGGTTCGAAATTAAGCAAAAGGCATGGCGCAACCACCATCTCGCAGTTTAGGGATATGGGGTACTTAAGCGCTGCAATGGGAAACTACCTTTCTTTGCTTTCCTGGGCGCCTCCGGAAGAGGAGGAAGAGATTTTTGAAATAGGAGAAATAGTGGATAAGTTTAAAATAAGCGGGCTATCAAAAAGTCCGGCAATCTTTGATATAGACAAGCTTAACTGGATAAACGGAAACCATATAAGAGCCACGGATACTGCTAAATTATTTGAGCTTTCCATTCCTTTCATATTGCAGGGAAAAATTGCAGGGAAAAAGGAGATAAAAGATGCACAGATAAGGGATAAATTAATCAAAGCCATAGGCGCTTATAAGAAGAATTTAAAAACATTGGCTGAAATACCTGGTTATATGAAGGGACTATTTGAACCCGAAATTGAAAATTACGAAAAAAAGGCAAAAGAGATATTGGAACTGGAGTCATCAAATACAGTTATTTTACGGTTTCTCCAGAAGCTTGAAGAATTAAGATCCGAGGGTACTTTAAGTGAGGAGAAAGCAAAACAGTTAATTGGAAATATAAAAAAAGAGTTGAAAGGGAAGAAAATAAAGGGTAAATACCTTTATATGCCAGTAAGGGTTTCTCTTACTGGCATGACTCATGGCCCTGAATTACCTAAGGTAATATCAATATTGGGAATAGATAGCTGTATTAAAAGGGTAAAACAAACTTTAAGGATAATGAATTAATATGGGTTTAATAAGCGAGACAAGGGAACAAATTCAGGTGGCCAAGGAAAGGGATCCGGCAGCAGTAAACAGCGCTGAAATACTGTTTACTTATTCAGGCCTGCATGCAATTATATGTTACAGGATTGCAAGTTGGTTAAAGAGACACAGGATACCATTCCTGCCGAGATTTATTTCACAATTTACAAAATTTTTGACTGGCATAGAAATCCACCCTGGAGCCAAAATTGGTAGGCGTCTATTTATTGACCATGGTATGGGAGTGGTGGTAGGAGAAACCTCTGAAATAGGCAATGACGTCACCTTGTACCAGGGTGTAACCCTCGGAGGTACTGGCAAGGAAAAAGGCAAAAGGCATCCAACTATAGGAAACAATGTAATTATATCTGCTGGGTCCAAAGTTTTAGGGTCTATACAAATTGGAAATAATGTAATTATTGGTGCTGGGGCAGTTGTAATAAAGTCTGTGCCTGACAACTGTACAGTAGTGGGGGTGCCGGGAAGAATTGTAAAAATTGGGGGAGAAAAGGTCCTTTCTGATGAATTTCACAGGATGAATTTACCTGACCCGGTTAGCGATGTATTAAGTGACTGTTGTGCCAGGATAGATTTTTTGGAGAAAAAATTAAAGAGTTTGGATGAAAAAAAAGAAAAGGGAGAAAAGAGTGGGCCTTAAAATTTATAATACTTTAAATAAAAAGAAACAGGAGTTTATACCAAGGAATAAGGAAGTCAACATGTATGTGTGCGGGCCAACCGTATATAATTACATCTCTATTGGCAATGCCAGGCCTATAGTTGTTTTTAATATGGTGAACAATTACCTCAAATACCTTGGGTTTAAGGTAAATTATGTCCAGAATATAACTGATATTGAAGATAAAATCATAGACAAAGCCAAGCAGGAAGATGTTGATTTTAGGGCAATTACCCGCCGCTACATTAATGCTTTTATGGAAGATTTAAAGAATTTAAAAATTAGCCAATTTAAGGAAATGCCTTTGGCTACTGAAATGGTGCCGGAGATAATAAAGATTATACAGAAAATAATAGATACAGGATATGGGTATGTAATAAATGGAAATGTCTATTTTGATGTTAGCAAATTTAAAGACTATGGTAAACTTTCAGGCCAAAAGATTGAAGAAATGCAATCCCAGGAAACTGAAGAAGGGAAGATACACAAAAAAAGGAATCCTATAGACTTTGCTTTGTGGAAAAAGGCTAAACAAGATGAGCCAAGCTGGAATAGCCCCTGGGGCCAGGGGAGGCCTGGCTGGCATATAGAATGTTCTGCCATGTCTACTTCGATTCTGGACTATTCCATAGATATACATGGCGGTGGCCTGGACTTGGTTTTTCCCCATCATGAAAATGAGATAGCTCAATCAGAAGCTGCTTACCCTGGAAAAGAGTTTGCGCGCTACTGGATGCATAATGGAATGATAGAAGTAAAAGAGTCAAAAATGTCTAAATCTGATGGCTTGAAAGAAAATTGGATTTTAAAAAACCTTTTAAAAAAATATAACCACAATGTCTTAAAGATGTACATGCTTTCCACTCATTATAGGAGCCCTCTTGAATTTAGCATGGACAAACTGGAAGGTTCTAAAAAAAGCCTGGAAAGGATTGTTAACTCTTTGAGAAATATTATGTTTCTCCTTAAAGAGTCTGAAGAAGAGAAGGAAAATCTAGAGAAGGGAAGCAATACGAGTAAAAAAATAATGGAATTGATTACAGGCAGCAAAGAGAAGTTTTTACAGGCAATGGATGATGATTTCAATTCAGCCCAAGCTATTGGCTACCTGTTTGATTTTGTTAAGGAAATCAACATGATAATACAAAAGCCTTCTTTTAGAATGGATGCTGAAATAAAGGAGGGTCTCTCTTACGCTTACAAGCAGATTCTTGAATTATCTGCTATCCTGGGCTTTGACCTCAGGGATGAAATAAAAGCTGAGAAAGAAAAAAAAGAAATAGGAAGCAGAGAGATAGAAGAGCTTATTGCAAAGAGGAATGAAGCTAGGAAAAACAAAGACTTTAAAGAAGCCGATAAAATAAGGAATTATTTAATGGAAAAAGGTATAGAGCTGGAGGATAGAAAAGAAGGCACTATTTGGAAAGTGAGGCAATAAATGGATGTATATAGATTGATAAAAAAAAGAAGGACCATCAGAAAATTTAAGCAGGAAGAGATACCTGAGGATATTTTAAAAAAATTAGTGGATGCAGCCAGGCTTGCTCCCTCAGCGGCAAACCTTCAACCATTAGAATATGTGATTGTAAATGACAAAAAATTAGTAAAACAAGTTTTTAAATATACCAAGTGGGCGGGATACATTTCTCCTGAAGGAGACCCCGGGCCTGGAGAGGAGCCAACTTCTTTTATTGTGGTTTTGGTTGATTTAGGGGTTGCCAATAAAAAATATTACAAGGTTGATTGTGGAACTGCAGCGGAAAATTTAATTATTGCAGCCCTTAGCCAGGGTATTGGTAGCTGCATTATCGGGGCTTGCAATAAGGGGGAAATATCCAAGCTGTTGAAGGTTCCCAAAACCAGGGAGATAGAGTTTTTGATTGCTCTGGGATATCCGGCAGAGAAGCCGGTTAGAGAAGATAGGGATGATACTGTTAAGTATTATAAAGATGGGGATGGGGTGCTCCATGTACCTAAGAAGCCCTTAAAAAAAATACTTCACTTTAATTCATACCATGAATAAGGAAAATAAAGAATACCTTTACGGTTATTATCCCGTATTTCTAGCTTTAAGCAAAAATACCGGTAACCGGGGCTTGTACAGGCTGTTTATAAATAAAAATAAGAAAAATAATGCCAGGTTGGAAAGTTTGATAAGGTGGGGCAGGAAGAAAAATGTTGAAATATTAAAGCTGGACAAAAAAGACTTCAATAATTACTTTGAAAAGAATTTTGACTTAATAGATAAATTTTCAAACCAGGGAGTAGTATTAGAGGTATCCTCTTATAACTATTACTATTTAGATAAATACCTTTCGCGGGAAATAAGGAAAGATTCCAGGCTAGCCATACTGGATGGGGTTACTGATGTGGGAAATTTTGGTTCTATTATAAGGAATTGTAGCGCTTTTTCATTTGATGGAATATTGATTTCTAAAGATAGGAGTGTACCAGTAAATAAGAGGGTAAGTAAAATTTCTGCTGGCGCATTGGAAAATGTAAGGATCTTTAGGGTAACTAATTTAGTGAGGAATATGAAAAAGTTAAAAGAAGCTGGATTCTGGGTATACGGGACAGCATCAGAAAATAATGGCAATATTCAAGATTTAGGAGAAGCCGAATTTACTTTTCCCTTGGCAATTGTGTTTGGCAGTGAGGGAAGGGGCCTGAGCAGGCTGGTAGAAGAAAATTGTGATTTCATGGTAAGAGTCGAGATGGGCAAAAATATTCAGTCGTTAAATATTTCTGTTGCAAGTGGTATAATAATGCATCGGGTGTATATGGAGAAAAAAAATGGATGAATTGATAATAATAGACGGATATAATTTTATATTTAATTTTATTAAGGCAGGTAGTGTTAACAATGACACTTTAGCCGCATACAGGGATAGGCTAATCGAAGATTTGGTGGACTACAGATACAGCAAAAGCCGGGAAGTAGTGGTAATATTCGATGCTAAGAATAGTACAAACCGGAAAAGGTCATACCATAAGCATAATGGCATAAGGATAATTTATTCCCAGGGCGGAGAAACTGCTGATAGCGTGATTGAAGAGCTGGTGCATAAAAATAAAGGGAATAAAAAGATATTTGTGGTTACTTCTGATTATCCACAGCAAAAGGTAATTTTTAAAGGTAATATTTACCGCAAATCTTCTAGGGAATTTGGAATTGAGCTTAAATTAGCCAAAAAAGAAATTGAAAATAATATAGATCGGGTCAACCAGAACAATAATTCATTTTACTTTTTTTCTAACCGTCTAGACAAAAAAATATTAGATGAGTTTTCGAAAATCAGGAAAAGTTAATTACATTATCTTCATTTTTATATTTATTCCAGTATGCTTGGCCGGTTGCGGCATCTATTATGGTTATCCTGATAGCCAAGATGAAGAAAATACAGTAAAAGAAGTAATAGATGGGGACACCTTTTTGCTTTCCAGCAACCAGAAAGTTAGGCTAATAGGAATAAATACACCTGAAAAGGAGCAATTTTATTATCAGGAAGCCCGGCAAGCCTTAAAAGCCTTAATTGGGGGAGAAAAGGTTAAACTGGAGAAGGATGTGAGTGAAAGGGATAGATATGGCAGGCTGCTCAGGTATGTTTACTTAGATGATTTATTTGTTAACCTTGAAATGGTAAAAAG
Source organism: Actinomycetota bacterium (assembly GCA_051744245.1). Taxonomy (GTDB): domain Bacteria; phylum Actinomycetota; class Humimicrobiia; order Humimicrobiales; family Humimicrobiaceae; genus M55B165. The sequence goes on from JBNJCV010000007.1 coordinate 31,261, forward strand.
GGGTTTTGCCAATACTTTTACTTACCCTCCCGACGTAAAATATGCTGATGAATTTTTAAAAGCTGAAAGGTTTGCAAGAGAACATGGTTTGGGCCTGTGGAAAAAGTCTGAGATAGATAAGATTGAAATTAGCATAAATTATGATGCTGAAGGAAATGACAATAATAATTTAAATGGTGAATATGTTTGGTTGAAAAATTATAGCAAATCCAAATATAACATGGATGGGTGGACTGTTAAAGATAGCGCAACAAATATTTATAGATTCGGAAAATATATTTTATACCCAGGTGCATGTATTTATTTATATACGGGCAGCGGAATAGATGAAGGTAATAAATTTTACTGGCAAAGCGATATTCCAGTATGGAATAATAGCCATGATACCCTGTATTTAAGGGATAAGGCAGGGCAACTTATTGGCATCTATAATTATTGACTTTGCGGCAATAATTAAAAGTATTTCTTTAAACTTGTAATAGTTTTTGAAATCATAGCTTTTGTTTGTGGTGATAAGTCCATAGTGAATTTAAATACATTACTAGCTGCCTTTTTATTGCTGCAAACATTTATACCAAAAAGGTACCCTTTAAGCTTAATATTAGAGGTTAAATATAGCAGGTTTAATACATCCATGATGCTAGTTTGGTGGAAGGATATAAACTCCATGTCTTCTGCTTCCCCCATCTTGTATATGTCTTCTAGGGGAACCACATAAAGGTTATTTTCAGATTTTTTATTGATAATTTTTATAGCGTCTACAATCAAGAATTGGCAATTTTTATATTTTTCAAATATGGGAAGCAAGCCAAAACCTGCAGTAGCACCATCTATGGGCTTAACATGGGTAGGCAAATTTTCCTTTTCCAGTTCCTCTATTACTTTTACCCCTATGCCTTCATCTCCCAGTAGAATATTACCAATGCCTAGTATTACTGTTTTTATATTCTCTACATCATCCATAAATAAAGTTACCCGATATAGATTTGCTTCCAAGCTATCATTATCTTATTTTATCAATCAATTCCGGGACATGTTTTTCCCATCCCAGTGCCTGTATGTGTACGCCCTGGCAGAGTGGCTTTACTTCATTGATAATTTCAGCAGCTATATCTATACAGGTAGATACTTTATCATCAGTTTCAGCCATCCTTTTGCAGGTAGATTCAGGAACAAAAACACCTGGGACAAATTTATTCATATAGTTTGCCATCTTGTCTGATTTAAGCAATATCACTCCTGCAAGTATGGGAATATCTATATTCATTTTAGAGATTTTGTCCATAAATTTCTTAAATACTTCTGAATCGAAGATCGCTTGAGTTTGGAAAAATTGTGCTCCCTGATCAATCTTTTTTTTCATCTTTATAATTTGCAGCTCTAAAGAAGCCTCAGTATCAGCTCCAGGATTAACCACTGCTCCCTTAAAGAACGAGGGTTTTTCAGTAAGTTCTTTACCTGCAAGATCATAGCCTTCTTCTAATTTTTTTATAGCCCATAATAGCTGGACTGAATCCAGATCAAAAACTGGCTCAGCCTGGGGGTGGTCCCCAATATTTGTGAAATCTCCAGTAAGTGCCAATATATTATCTATCCCCAGCACGTGAGCGCTAAGTATGTCAGATTGAAGGGCAAGCCTGTTCCTGTCCCTGCAGGTCATTTGGAATATGGGATCCAAGCCCATTTGCTTAAGTAAATGGCAGGTAGCAAGAGAGCCTAATCTCATAACTGAGCTTTGAAGATCGGTTACATTAATGGCATCAGCTAAGCCTTTTAAGATGTTTCCCGCGGTTTTAATTTCTTCGTCTTCAGCGCCCTTTGGGGGCCCTATTTCACAGGTAACTGCAAATTTGCCGCTGTCTAACGCTTCTTTTAGTTTAGATTTACTTTTTGTATCTTTGGCCATCATATTACCTCCTCATCTAAAGCCCAAAGTTTGCTTTTTCTAAGCTCTTCTTTTGTGAGCATTTTATTATAATTTCTTGGTTCAATGAATTTATAAAGCCTGTCCAGCTGGCCAATATCCTTCAAACGGTTATAGATCAATTCCCAGCCACAGTCCCTGTCAGGGTCAGTTTCACATTTTCCATCGCTCTGGCCTGCGCAAGCTCCGTTTAGGAGCTGTTTGGGGCAAGCGGTATAGGGACAGATGCCCCCCGTGTAGTCAAGAAGGCAATCCCCGCAAGTGTCACACCTTTCGGTGCTTTGCCACATTCCTGTAATTCTACCCCCGAAAGTTTTAGTATTCAGGGCGGGATAGCAGATCTTACTTAGAACTTCGGTGGAAGCCTGAACACCTAAGCCGCAAGAAAGTACTAAAACTGCATTAGAATTTTTTATAATGTCAATTCTTGGCCTGGTTCTCGACCTGATGAGGGCTTTCTGGCATAAGAAGTCAATTGACATGGTGCCTGTAATTTCTTTACCTTCTTTTTCTAAGGCTTCCTTCATTTTATTTATTTCTTTAATTCCGCCGGTTTCAGCACCTTCCGGGCATCCACCGCATCCAAGTATAAATATCTTTTTTTCATCCTTTAATTTATCTATTATTTCTTCAATGGGCTTTTGTTCTGTTAATATCATATTACCTCCAAAAAGTAATTAATTATTTAATTTAAACCACTTTATATTTACCCATAACATTTCCTTTAGGAGAAAGGATATGAACTGCGCATGCAGTGCATGGGTCAAAACTTCTTATCACCCTTAATATTTCAATAGGGCTCCTTCCTTCTCCTACCTTAAGCCCGATTAGCGCCTGTTCTATTGGTCCAGGGTTGCCATCTTTATCTTTTGGTGACGCATTCCATGCAGTAGGGGTTATAACCTGGTAATTTGCAATCCTTCCATTCTCTACTTTAAGCCAATGGCCAAGCGAACCCCTGGGAGCTTCAGTTATTCCAATTCCCTGGCTATTTTGGGGTTTCTTATATTCTGTGGCCACAGGTTCATCTAATTTGAGTTCTTGGATCCAGCCTTTAAGGCTAGTGCCTAGAATGCCGGCCATCAAAGCTCTTGCCAGATGCCTGCCCGCAACTGAATACAAATTAGAAATACCTGTTCCCGCCTCTGAAAGGGTGCTGTCTACTAAATCTTTTACAGCTTTATTCTTCTGGCTTAAGTAAGTAACCATGATAGCTGCAAGTGGGCCTGTCTCAAATACTTCCTTATTGTACCGGGGTGACTTAATCCAGGAGTAAGCTTCCTTTTTATGGGTATCCGCTTCCGTTACTCCCTCTTTCGGGTTTAAGGGAGGAGTTGAGCCTGAGTACCAGCTGTTTGTAATGTCTTCTGTTATGTTTTCAATATCCATTTTACTATATTGGCTATTTCTTACTAGCCCAGAACCTAAAAGTTTATCAAAGCTGCCGTTTTTTCTAACCTTGTAACCGCCATATGAAATCAAGTTTTGGCAGCCTTTCCCTATATCTAAATATTCAGTATAGGTTTTGGCCAAGGCAATAGCATCCGGAATGTAAATATTTTTTACAAAGCTAAAGATTTCTTCTAATCTCCAGAAGAAAGCACTAATCTTGTCTGCGCTCAACCTTTCTGAGACTCCGCCTGCCACTATTGCACTATCATGAGGCCATTTGCCGCCGAATATACTGGCTGCTGACTGGGCTTTTCTGTAAATCTCTATAGCCTTAAGGTAATGTGATGCAATTTCATTGGTTGTTTCAGTATCAAACTTGTAGTCAATGTCATCCCTAGGCAGGAAAGGGCTGGAATAGCCTTTTTTAAGAAATTGTTTTAAAGCAGTCAGGTTCTGGTTATTTCCCTCATATTCAAGGGCTTTTGTGGGATCAATATAATCAAGGCCGCTTAAGATATAGAAATGGAGAATATGGTCTGCTATTGTCCTGGTAGCTTGGATTATATTCTTGATTAACATCCCGTTACCGGGTATATCATTTTTTATTCCGGCAGCATCATCTACTGCTCCAACTGAAGCGATAGCATGGGGCTCCGGGCAAACTCCACATATTCTCTGACTAATCATTACTGCGTCCCTGGGATCCCTGCCTTCAAGTATATTTTCAATGCCCCTAAATAATGTACCGCTCATGTTGGCGTCTTTTACTATTCCATTATCCACCATGGCTTCCACTTTTAGGTGGCCTTCTATTCTAGTTATAGGATGTATTGTTATTTTTTTCACTTTCTCACCTTCCTGTCTATTTATTTTCAGTCTTTTCTTTTACTGGATTCTCAACGTCTATAATCTTTTCATAAAAGTCGCCCACAAAATCCGGATATTCGGGCTGTGTGCAGCCATTACAGGGAGCGCCGCTTCCAATAACCCAATTAACTTTACCATTCCACCTTCGCAGTGGGCAGTCAGCATAAGTTATGGGACCTTTGCACCCTAGCTCATAAAGGCAGCCCTCATCTCCAAAGCGTTTGGCAAATTTGCCTTCATCGAAATAGGCCCTATTGGGGCAATTTTCATGTATTAACTTACCATAATAAGTTTTGGGCCTTTTAAAATCGTCCAGTGCAACATTCTCTAAACCTTTGCTTAATATTTCTTCAATGGTGCCAAAAAGCCAATCCGGATGTGGAGGACAGCCAGGCACATTTATAAGTGGAGTATTGATTTTGTTTCCCAAAAAAATGTCATCAACACTAAAGCTGCCGCTGGGATTGGGGAGGGCAGCCGATATTCCCCCAAAGGATGCGCAGGTTCCCAAAGCAATAGTAGCCATTGCATTAGGCGCAAGATGGAGCACTTCCTCTAAAACTGTAAACTTCTTGCCACTTTTTTCTCCCGTAACACAGTAGATGCCATTGTCTTTGGTGGGAATGGCTCCATCAATGATAAGTACATAACCTTTTTGTTTGGAAGCTTTTTCGACTACTTCCATAGCTAGCTCACCGCTAGCTGTCATCAGGTTCGGGTGAAAAAGAATATCAAGCTTAAAGCCTGGCACTACATCCTGTAATATTATGTTCTCAAGCGACGGATAGTAAGAACAGATTGTAGAGGTTGCGCAACCACTACAGGCAGCCCCCTGAATGTAGACTACAGGAATTTTTGTACTGTTATCTTGGTTCATAGATCCCCCTTTTATTATGAGAATTTATCATAGTAAAGATTTGATTGTGAAAGTTTTTTAAAAGAAGCGTAATTGATGTAGCAATACCTATTTTCAACATATCATTAATTTAAATATTTTAAACTTAGCACCTTTATAAAAAATAGCTCTGATTTAATTGTTTATTACATATTACTATTATCTAGTAAAATATCAATAAATAATCACAATTAGAGAGCTATATATTTGACTTTTTTTGAAAAATGGTTTAATTTAAAAAAAAATTTTAAGCATGCCTAAAATTATGAAAGAAGTTATGCCTTTAACTAGTTTAAAGCCAAATGTTGAAAAAACTGTGGTGAAAATACAGGGTGGATATGGAATCAGGAGGAAGCTGGCCGACCTGGGTTTAGTTCCGGGCACAAAAGTGCGGGTAATTAATAAAAACATGCTGGGGCCGGTAATACTTGCTGTGAGGAATTACAGGCTGGCAATCGGGAGAGGTATTGCTTCCAAGATTATGGTTAATTAAACTCCGAGTTCTTCTTCAATAAAGTGGGTATGTATATTTCCTGCCACAAAATTTTTATTTTCTAATATCTTTTTATGAAAAGGAATTGTGGTTTTAATACCTTCAATCCTGAATTCTTCAAGAGCCCTTTTTGATCTGGCGATAGCTTCACTTCTGTCATTTCCCCAGATAACCAATTTAGCTAGGAGAGAGTCATAAAAAGGGGGGACCGTGTAGTTAGAGTGAATAAAGGTGTCTATCCTTACCCCTGGCCCTCCGGGAATAAAATAATCTGTTATCTTTCCGGGGGAAGGGGTGAAATTTTTATCGGGATCTTCGGCATTTATTCTGAACTCAATGGCTTTTCCATAAGGGTTTGAGTTATTTAAATCATTATTTATCTTTTCCCCGGCTGCCAATTTAATTTGTTCTTTTATCAAGTCAATCCCGGTAACCATTTCAGTTACCGGATGCTCTACCTGGATGCGGGTATTAATTTCTATAAAGTAGAAGTTTTCGTCCTGGTCTACTAAAAACTCTATAGTACCCACATTCTTATAGTTTATACTTTCTGCAGCTTTGGTGGCCATATTTGCCATGTGCTTTTTAGTTCTTGCCGAAAGGTTATTGGCAGGAGCTTCTTCTATTAATTTCTGATGCCTCCTCTGGATAGAGCATTCTCTTTCCCCAAGGCAGACAGTATTTCCATAATTGTCAGCAATAATCTGGAATTCAATATGCCTGGGCTTAGGAATATATTTCTCTATGTATACTTCTTCCGTCCCGAAAGCAGAACGGGATTCAGATACTGCCATCGGCAAGTATTCTGCAAGCTCCCTCTTGTTGTTGCATATCCTCATTCCCTTGCCTCCGCCCCCAAAAGAAGCTTTAAGTATAACCGGATAGCCAATCTTTTTGCAAACCTTTAAGGCTTTTTTGGCATTCAGCACATTTCCTATGGATCCTGGAATTACGGGGATCCTGTTTTCTTTCATTATGCTTATGGCCTGGGATTTATTGCCGGCAAGCTCTATACAGTCCAGTGGCGGACCTATAAAAACAATATCTGTTTCCTTGCACTTTTTTACAAGCTGGGGATTTTCTGACAGGAAACCATAACCCGGGTGTATTGCATCACAATTAGTTACTTCTGCTGCTCCAATTATGTTGCTGATATTCAAGTAACTCTTTCCAGGAAGGGGAGGACCGATGCACACGCTTCTGTCAGCAAGTTCTTTATGCATTGAGTCTTTGTCTGCAGTAGAATATACAGCCACACTTTCTATCCCCAGCTCTTTGCAAGCCCTTATTATCCTTATGGCAATTTCTCCCCTATTTGCTACTAGTACCCTTCTAAACATCTATTCCTCTTTTTTTATTACCATTATAGTCTGGCCAAATTCCACAGGCTCTTCATTTTCTACCAGTATGTTATGAATTTCACCGCTAAAGTCGGAATTAATTTTGTTCATAAGCTTCATTGCCTCTATAATGCATAAGGTATCGCCCTTCTTTACTAGATCTCCTTCCTTTACAAAAGGCGGGGTGTCAGGACTTGGGGAGTTATAGAATGTTCCCACTATAGGGGATTTTATTTCCACCAGGTTTTCTTGGCCGTTTTCTTTTTCCGGTACTGCCTCCGGCTCCTTTTCTTCCATAGCCTTAGCAGGTTTAGACTTATTTACAGAAATCTTAACTCCTTCAATTTCCAGGCTTATCTCACCTATATTGCTGGTTTCGACAAGATTAGTTATTTCCCTTAGCTTTTTAAGGTTTATCCTTTCCAGGTTGTGGGTGGAAATTTTTTCTTTTCTGTCAGCTGGTTCTTCTGCCGCAGTCTTGGGCTCTTTTTTGGCCTCTAAAAATTTCCTTGTTTTTTCAGGAAAGAAGCAATAGCTAAGTATATCCTCTTGCTTTCCGGTTAAATCCTTAAGCTCTTCTTTGCATTGGCCATATATGTCTGGGACTTCATCTATTTTTGCAATTTCTTTATTTTCATTTATAAAATTTTCCTTGATAGATTTATCAATATTTTCGGGTGGTTTCCCGTAGTAGCCCGCCAGGAATTTATTAATCTCATCGCTGGTAATCTCCCACCTCTGTTCAGATATTACGGTATTAAGTATGGCTTGGCTTCCAATTATCTGGCCAATGGGAGTAGAAAGGGAAGGGTTTCCTAATTCCTTTTTTATCCTCAATATTTCTTCTAAAACAGCATCGATGTTTTCAATTTCCCCCACTTCTTTGAGTTGTCTGTTAATGGAAGAAATAAGCCATTTAGGCAGCAGGCTTTCGCTCTGGCTGTCCAGGATATATTTGGATGAAAATAGCTCTTGCTCTAAATGGGGATATATATATTTTTTTATGTATTCATATAATTCAACTATTTTAGGGTAATTTAAATTATGGTTTATTCCTGTATTATTCAAGCTTAAAAGAATAGGGAAAACTGTAGGATTATAGTCATTATAAGAAGAAGGAATGAGGCTAAGATCTATCCCCCTGCAACCTCCGCTGCAAGCTTCATAATAATTTAGGGCTTGCAGCCCCCTTATATTAGAAGAACTTAAAAAAACAGGTATATTTACGTTTTTACTGATCTCGGGGAAAAGTTTTCTAGCTTCAGCTGGGATGAGAGTTGATTCCACATCTTTTATGCAGATGCTTTTACAACCCAGCTCCTCTAATGCCAGGGCTTTTTCCCTAAAAAAACTATACTGTTTTAGGTTATCGTAAATAATAGTTCCCTGGCATTGGCCCCCATTTTCTTTTATTGTTTTTAAGATGTATTTTATATCATCTATATCATTTAGGGGATCATAAACCCTGAAAATGCTTATCCCGCAGTCCATGCACTGTGTTACAAACTTATCTATTATGTTTTTAGAGTAAATCTCCAGCCCCATCAGATTTCTTGCGCCTACCAGGACCTGTAGTGGAATGTTTGGTATCCTATTTTTTATGTATCTACATATCTGGAAAGGGGTCTTATATATTCTGTTTTGTAGCATTTTTTCAAAAGTAGACCCCCCGAAAACTTCCAGACTGTCATAATTTAAATCCTGGTAATAGCCCAGGATCCTGTCTATTGTATCCATGTTTATATATGAAGGGTCGGTGCTCTGGAATATATCCCTTATGGTTATGTCGTTTACTAACAGTTTCATTATTTATATCTTGTCCCTACTTTTTAAATTGCCAATAATATTTGCAATTAAAAGTATTTTAATTAAATCAAAAGCAATAAAAGGTAAAACTCCTAATTTCAGGCTTTTTAAAAAAATGCCAATGCTAAATCCTAAATTAGAAATGAAATAAAAAGCCAAGTGCATATAACCAAAAAAATAGATAAAAAGCAAGCCACAAAAACAGGAGGTAAAAATGGCCAATCTGTCTTTTTGTTTGTATGAATGGTAAATAGCCCCGGTTGCGTAAGCTGCTACAAGAAAGCCTATAATATAGCCTCCTGTAGGGCTGGCCAGGGCTATAATACCATTTTTAAAGCCTGAAAATACAGGTAATCCCATCAGTCCTAAAAACAAGTATGAAGCTTGAGTAAAGGCTGCCCACTTAGCGCCCATTACAATGGAGCTCAGAAGAACAGTTAAGACCTGAAAAGTTACTGGTACCGGGCTAAACGGTAGATAGAAAAATGTGTTTGCCGATAACACCATTAGCCCCACAAATGTGAAAGAAAGCAGCAATTTAGTTGATATTTCCTTTTTATTGGTCAGCGAAAAGCCCATTTTCTCCCTTTTTTTATTACCTGTTTTGGCAAAAGACGCATATAATTTTATAAAGTTTCAACAATACTTGCAAAATTTGAAACTAATAAGTTTTATAGGCGTCTCTTTTAAAAAATGTCAATTAGGATATAGTCTGGAGGATTTATGGACTATTTTTTAAATGAAGAGCAGCAGATGATTAAGGATATATGCAGGCAAATAACCGAAGAAAGGATAAAACCAGTAAGGGCTGAACTAGATGAAAAAGAGATTTTCCCTTCAGATATATTAAAGGAGATAGGCCAAAGTGATCTATTCAGGCTGTTTATCCCGGAAGAATATGGAGGAATGGGAACAGGAATATTTGAGGTTTGCCTGGCTACTGAAGAACTAAGCCGGGGCTGCCTTAGTGTGGCTACATCTTATGCAGCTAGCGGTCTGGGGTTTTTGCCCATCCTTATATCCGGCAGTGAAGAGCAAAAGAAAAAATACTTACCTGATCTTGCCAGCGGTAAAAAGCTGGCAGCTTTTGGACTTACTGAACCGGAAGCTGGCAGCGATGCAGGTGGTATTAAAACAAAGGCTGAAAACAAGGGGGATCACTATATAATAAATGGTACAAAACAATGGATTACTAATGGGGGAGAAGCGGATATCTATACTATATTTGCCATGACCGATCCCCAAAGAGGCAGTAGGGGGGCTAGTGCATTTATTCTAGAAAAGGGAATGGAAGGTTTTGAATTTGGAAAAAAGGAAAACAAAATGGGAATTAGGGCTTCTGCCACCCGGGAGCTGATTTTTAATAATTGCAAGGTTCCAGCTGAAAATATAATAGGCAGGGAAGGCATGGGTTTTCTGGTTGCTATGAAAACCTTAGATAATTCTAGGCCTGCGGTTGGTGCTCAAGCTGTAGGAGTTGCCCAGGGGGCCCTGGAAGAGGCTTTAGGCTATGCAAAGCTAAGGAGGCAATTTGATTCCACCATTGCATCCTTTCAAGCCGTAAGGCATATGCTTGCGGATATGGCTACTAAGGTTGAAGCTGCAAGGAACCTTGTTTATCATTCAGCAAAAGTAGTTGACAGCGGTTCAAAAGATGTATCCAGGATTTCGGCCATGGCTAAAATGTTTGCATCAGATATTGCAATGGAGGTAACAACGGATGCCGTGCAGATCTTTGGGGGTTACGGCTATATGAAGGAATACCCGGTAGAGAAGATGATGAGGGACGCAAAAATATTACAAATTTATGAAGGCACCAACCAGATACAGAGGGATGTAATTGGTCTTGATTTGGTAAAAAAGGGCTTTAACTAAGAGGGTGATTAAAATTAAAATAGTGGTTTGTATAAAACAAGTACCAGGAAGCACTGAAATAAAAATAAATCCGGACACCAATACCCTGGTAAGGGAAGGGGTTGAAAACGCTATAAACCCTTTTGACAGCTATGCAATAGAAGAGGCAATAAGGGTTAAGGAAAGGGTTGGAGGTAATTCCGAGGTACTGGCAGTTACCATGGGACCTCCCCAGGCAGAAGATATTTTAAAAGATTCAATATCAATGGGGGTAGATAAGGCAATACTTCTTTCAGATAGGGCATTTGCCGGAGCTGATACCTGGGCTACGTCACTGGTAATTGCAAAAACTGTAAACAGGATTGGAGATGTTAGTCTTATTATTTTTGGGAAGCAGACCCTTGACGGGGATACCGGACAAGTAGGTCCTGAATTTGCTCAACATATGAATATCCCTTTTATTGGGTATGTAAGTCAAATAATTGATATTAGAAAAAAAACTATAAAAGCTAAAAGGCTTATGGAAGACAGGTATGAAACTATTGAAGTTGGTTTGCCTGCAGCTATTTCTGTAGTAAAAGACATAAACCAGCCCAGGATACCTTCGCTTAGGGGTAAAATGAAGGCAAAAAAAGAAAAGATTCCTATCTGGGGCAAGGATGATATAGAGGCTGAAGAAGATGAAGTGGGACTGATGGGGTCATATACTAAAGTGATTAAAATATTTACTCCCGATATAAAGCATGAGGTAAAAATACTCGGGGGCAGCATAGATGAGAAAGTTGACCAGCTTTTCAGTGAGTTAAAAGAATTAAATGTGGTTTAGGAGGGTTGTAGCTAGTGGAGATTAGAGTTAACAAGGAAAAATGCACCGGTTGCAAATTATGCCAGAAGGCATGTTTTTATGATGCTATTGAGATGAAGGAAGGGATTGCTGTAGTTAACCAGAACTGTGTTTATTGCAGCGCTTGCATTGGCGCATGTAAGTTTGATGCCATTAATATAACCGGGTTAAAAGAAGAAAAAAAAGATTTTTCGGATTATGAGGGAGTTTGTGTATACCTGGAATCCAGAGGCTCAGAGTTAATTGATGTTGGTTTTGAGCTGTTAACTAAGGGCAGGGAGCTTGCTGATGAATTAGGGACAAAGCTTTCTGCAGCAGCTATTGGGTATAATATAAGCGGGGCTGCGGATGAGGCATTTAAATATGGCTTGGATAAATTATACCTGATAGACAATAAAGCATTTGAAAATAATCTGGATGATATATATAGCAAGGCTTTAGTTAGGATTATTCAGGGGTATAAACCAGAAATATTTCTAGCGGGAGCTACTTCTTTTGGAAGGTCACTGGTTCCAAAGGTGGCGGCAATCTTGCGGACAGGTCTTACCGCAGATTGTACTGGCCTTAAGATAGATAAAAAAACACGGTTGCTTGAGCAAACCAGGCCCACTTTCGGGGGTAATATACTAGCCACTATTATTTCTGAGAAATCCAGACCTCAGATGGCCACTGTCCGTCCTCATGTAATGGCTGCAAAAAAAATTACAGAAAAGGCTAACACAGATGGGAAGATTGAAAAAATTGAAATTGAAGAAGAAAAATACAACAGCCGGTACAATCTGGTAAACGTAGACCGCGATACTGAAGAAGATATTAACATTACGGATTATGAGGTTTTAGTTTCTGGTGGAAGAGGACTCGGGGGCCCAGAGCATTTTTCAATGCTTAAGGAGCTTGCAGATTTACTTGGAGGCACTTTGGGGGCTTCAAGGGCTGCAGTGGATGCAGGGTGGATATCGTATCCGCATCAAGTAGGCCAAACGGGGAAAACGGTTAATCCCAAAATATATATAGCTTGCGGAATTTCAGGTGCTATACAGCATTTAGCTGGCATGCAGACATCGGATATAATAATTGCCATAAACAAAGATCCAGAAGCGCCTATTTTTAAAATTGCAAATTATGGTATTGTTGAGGACCTTTTTGAGGTAGTACCAAAGCTTATAAAAAGGATTAAGAG
>JBNJCV010000008.1:0-40981 GCA_051744245.1 Actinomycetota bacterium
CCTAAGCAAGTATCCCCTGGATCTAATTAAAAGTGGATTTATGCCTAAGATGGACGCTCCCTTGAGAAGAAGCTTTATATATGCAAGAGTGGATCTGAGTAGCCTGGGGATTGAAGATATCAACGTGATGAGTACCCACCTTCATAATATTGAAAGAGAAGGGGATAAAAGGGTGGCACAGGTAAATGCTCTGCTTGAAGAATGGGGAGGCTTAGAAAGAACTGCAATATGTGGTGATTTCAATGCTGTTACTGGAGATAGGGAAATTCAAATGTTAGTAGATGAGGGACTTATAGACTCTCAGCTTGCGCTTGGAAAACAGGATGAACTTACCTGGGTTCATTATAAACCGTATAGAAGGATTGATTATATATGGGTGACCCCCGATATCGAAATATCTGATTTAAAGGTTACTTACAGCAGGGCTTCAGATCACCTGCCAGTATCACTTTTGGTTAAATAAGCAGAGTAGGCAGTATCCTAATTTTTTTGGTAAAAAAATATCAAAAAACTTCAGTCATCCTCTAAATTTCATATATTTTATTTCACTTATAACCGGGTAAAGTTTATTTAGAGAAAGTAAATGATGAATGAAAAAATTCAGACTATACTCAAAAGGATTATTTAATTTCAGAGGTTCTTTATATATATTAAGTTTTATTAAATCTTGAAAATGGTTAACTATAATATTAGAAATAGAGAATAGAGGGGAAAAGATAATTATACAAAATGGATATAGCAGGTTTTCCCTGAAACTGGATGAAATACTTTACAATACTATTGGCATGGATATTATAGATTATCAATGGCCCAATGAGGTTCCAGCGATTTCTGCAATCTATATTTCCAGCATTTTAAATGATGAGCCTAATAAAGACATGATTAAAGATCTTAGAAATGAAATAAAATTAGAAAAACTCTAAAATTATGATTTCATGCAGGTAAAATATTACATATTTTACAGAAATCAATATTCAAAGGGTTAATACATATACCATATATAGCGTTTATCGTCATATCTTGAAAATAATATTGAGTGAAGATTAGAGATATTAGAAAAATTAATGAAATAATTTAGGGTTTAATTTTTTATCTAATAATTCTAAAATCTAGTTATTGGCAGCAGGTAGAAATTTTTTAAATTAAGAAAATAAAAATATTATCAAAAGATGAAGAAACCAAAAAATGAATGCAAATGGTATCCAGTATGTCCAATGAAAAGACATTACGAAAGAGGAAAACTGGATGCTAAGTGGATAAACCAGTACTGTAAGGGGAGATGGGTTGAATGTATCAGGTACAAGATGGAAGAAAGAGGCCAGTCACATCCGGACTGGATGCTGCCTGACGGGAGTCTTGATGAAAGTCTACGTAATGGGTAGATGGAAATATGGAATAGTTGCAAAACAGTAAATGGCAGGAAAGAAAAATGCCTTAAAATATAAAGATTTTATATCTTTACAGAAATTATTGGAGTTGAAAACTACAAGTATGCCAAGAATTAGTAATATAATTAATTTTGGCCTATTTTTTAATTTTTTTTATACTTCTTTTGATATAATGTTTTACCAGATTTGCTAAAAACTAATATGAAATAAAAGGTTTTGCCAAATAAAAAGAAAACATTTATAACCATTATTTCAATTATTATAATCCTGTTCGGCCTGGGTGGTACAGTTCTTTCTATTGGCGGCATATTAATCTTAGACTCCCGTGAAGAAGATTTTAAAGATATAAATAATCTAGTACTAGCAGTCTCTGGTTCACTTGAGGAGGTAACTGAAATACTTCAAACTTCAAATGAGACTACAGAAAATGTTGCAGAGACTATAAGGACTACTAAAAACACTATTAGCTATACTTCAGAAATAACTTATGATTCTGGAATGGCTTTTAAGGAAGTTGCAGGGATGGTAGGTTTTGAAATTCTTGGGTTTAAACCTCTAAAAGGGGCAGAAGGCTATTTTAGTGATATAGGGAGTAACCTAATAGTCCTTTCTGAAGAATTAGAACTGGTCCAGGATAATCTTAAAACGAATGTTTCCGATATTGAAAGAGTAGGAGAAGATCTTGTAAATATATCAGAAGAGCTTGAAAATGTGTCTACACTGTTTAATAAAATTATAAATACATATAGTATTTTTAAATTTGTTTCTATTATTAAATATCTTTTAATCTATTCAGGCATACTGAATATAATGTTTATTCTAAATGGTATAATGTTTTTGCTGTTGGGGAGATGATTTAGCATTTAGAAATAGTTCTAAAGATTTGATACTAGTAACTAGCTTATCTGGAAGGTAAATAAAATGATTAAAAATGTTATTTTTGATTTTGACGGGACACTGGTAGATTCAAGTTATGTAGTTGATAAACTATTCCAGCACTTTAAACAAAAGTATAGAAAAACTGATATGAACAAACAGCAGTTCAGGAAGATAAAGGCACTGCCGCTCAGACAAAGAATTAAAAAAATGGGAGCGCCATTATATAGACTGCCAATGCTGTCAATAGAAGCCAGAAGACTATATTCTTCATATGTAGGTGAAATTAAGATAATAGAGGGAATCCCGGAACTCCTGTCAAAACTTGGCCAGAGGAGTTTAGAGCTTAGCATATTGTCTTCTAATTCAGTTAGGAATATAAACCATTTTCTGGAGATTAATAATATTAACTGTTTTAAAGATATATATTCTTCACCTAATATGCTAAAGAAGAATAAGGCAATCTTGAAGTTGTTGAAAAAGAAAAAGCTAGCTAAAGAAAACATATTATATGTAGGAGATGAACTCCATGATATTGTTGCCTGCAAGAAAATACAGGTTAAAGTGGCAGCAGTAACCTGGGGACATGACTCCAGTGATTCACTTGAAAGCGGAGGACCTGATTGCATATGCAACAAGCCAATGGAGATATATGATTATATATATGAAAATAATGCTTAGATTTTTATAGATGGTTAGTATAAACCTACTTGATACTCCCGTGTAAACTTATTCCCGGTATGAAAATGCTACTGAAAGAAGTGCTGATACGAATACAGCTGTCGACCTGTCAGTAAAAACTCTGGTGACCCCTATAAATACAGCAAGTATGCAGAACAAGGGTATTAAAAACAGTACATATAACAGGTTTATAAAAGGGGCTTCCTTACCTTTTCAATAGCCTGGAGAAAGTAACCTCCCTATGATAAAAAATCTCCTGAAAGGAAGAAGCGCAGCCATTATTATTAGGGGAGTTGTGCCATGACAATAAGGTTCTTGTTATCCGGGGATGCTGGAAGCAAAAAGTCTGGGGTTATAAGGATGGTAATAAATATGGCTAGAAGCTGGTAATCCAATGTAATATTTAAAATTATCTCTACTACCAGGGGGTAAGTAGCGGCATACCCTATACCATTTGTCCTTATTATCTGGCTAGAAATAAAAAGAAAAGGTAAAAAAGAAAAGCCGACTATTATTTTTGATGTTTGCGGTAAATAAAAAGTATAATGTATAGGAATAACCAAGAAGTAAATTACGTTAAAATCTTTACATTTTTAAAATATAAAGTAGACTTACAAAAAAACATCTAAAATAGGGAGGAAATAAATGGTATATTCAGGAGAAATAACTGTTGAAACTAAGGGATTCTCAGACATTAAAGATATAACCAGTAAAGTATCCAGCATTGTTTCTAAATCAAAAATAAAGGATGGCTTAGTAGGAGTATTTGTAGTTGGCTCTACCGCCTCTGTTTCTACTATTGAATATGAGCCAGCATTAGTAGAAGACATGAAAGAGCTGTTAGAAGAATTTGTATCCAGCAATAGAAGATCCAGGCATTCAGAAACCTGGGGGGATGACAATGGGTTTTCCCACATGAGGGCAACTTTTATGGGACCTGGCATTACAGTACCCTTATCTAAAGGCAGTTTGGTTTTAGGACAATGGCAGCAGATAATAATTATAGACCATGACAACAGGGCCAGGTCCAGAAAGATATTTATCCAGGTAGTGGGCGAATAATCCTTTTTATAATAGATTTAAATATATTAAAAAAATCCCTTATCATGATAAACAAAGGTAAATTAAGTGAGGGGGCTGGATGAATAAAATTAAAATTATCTCTATTATTTTAACTATTGTATTTATTACTTTTAACCTTTCTTTATTGGCTTCGTGTACAGGAGAAAAAGTATCAGAAAAAAAAGTGTCCGAACCATTGGAGGTTAGAAAAATAGCTGCAGAAGAAGCTGATGAAATGGCTGATGGCATTGATAAGCAGCTCATAACAGCTAATACAGATTTTTCTTTTAAAATATTTAACCAGCTGGCAGAAGAAGATGCCGGTGAAAATATTTTTATATCTCCCTATTCAATATCAACAGCACTGGCCATGACCTATAATGGGGCAGAAGGAGATACTAAGGATGCCATGGCCAAAACATTAGAATTCAATGGTATACCCCTAGATGGATTAAATGAAGGCTTCTACAACCTAATGCTTGGCATACTCAACGCTGATGAAGATGTAGAGCTTAATATAGCCAATTCAATATGGTACAAGGAAGACTATGATGTAAAAGAGGATTTCCTGGAAAGAAACAGGGAATATTACAGGTCAGTGGTAAATGAGATTGATTTTTCTGACCCAGGCGCTGTGGATACCATAAACGGGTGGATATCAGATGCCACTAAGGGAAAGATAGATAAAATGATTTCCAACATTGGTCCAGCGGTAGTTATGTACCTTATAAATGCCATATATTTTAAGGGAGGCTGGACCCATGAATTTGATGAAGAAAATACAGAAGAAAAAGATTTCCATGGTTTAGATAGCACAAGCAAGGTTGAAATGATGTACCAACAAAATGAATTTGGCTATTACGAGGGAGATAGTTTTTCAGCGGTTAAGCTTCCTTATGGACAGGAGAAATTTTCAATGTATGTAATTTTGCCGGATGAGGGAGTAGGAGTTGATTCTGTGGCCCAGGGTTTTGATAGCAGTAGCTGGGATGAGCTTATCTCTTCTTATAAAAACAGGGAAATTAAGCTTTCTATGCCTAGATTTGAGATGGAATATGGTATAAAGGAATTAAACGAGGCCCTTAATAATTTAGGAATGGGAGTTGCTTTCAGTGAAAGTGCAGATTTTAGCGGTATAAATCCTAATATTTTCATATCTAGGGTACTACATAAAGCCGTAATTGAAGTTAATGAAAAAGGGAGCGAGGCTGCAGCTGCTACTGTAGTAGAGGCGGTTGAATCAGCAATGCCTGCAGAAGAAATAATCGAATTTAATGTTACTAGACCATTTATTTTTATAATAGCTGATGATAGGAATGGAAGTATACTATTTATGGGCAAGGCTATAAATCTTTAGAAAAGTAAAATTAAAAATATATTTATCATATTTATTTTATAAAAGTTTTACCTTATAATACTATTAATTATAAAGCCTGAATCTATTTATGGATAAAAAAATCCCGAATGGCCTGACTTTAATAGAACTTTTAATTGTGGTTGTAATTGGAGCAATAATAGTTTCTATAGCCTTACCCAGCTATATGGTTATAAGGGATATGGCAAGGGAAGCCGCAACAGAAACAGAGATGCTAAATGTAGCAAAGGCTTTGGAGATTTATTATGAAGACTACTCCTTATTTCCCACTACCGCTGAAGGTTTGGATGAGCTTGAGACAAATAATTACATGAAAGCAGTTCCCTCCACAGATGAATGGGGGAGGGAATATGAATATAATTCAAGTGGTAATACCTATACACTTAGAAGCAAGGGAGTTGACGGTGTATCTGGAAGTGATGATGATATAGTAGTATCTAATGGCGCAATTACTGCTTTTGGCAACTATAATGACAATAGCTAAATAAATTATTCCCGTTCGTATAACCCTATAAGCTCTGCCTTATCCAGCAAATGGTCTTCCATTGCATTTTCAAGTTCTTCTACAGTAGCTGATGCGTCCAGTTTTAAGGTTGTATCCAAAGCATAAAGCTTGAAGAAATAACGGTGGGTGCCGGAAGGTGGACAGGGCCCCCCGTAACCTGGCTTACCAAAATCAGTCATACCTTCTACAGCACCTTCAGGGGCGCTGTTTTCTTTTATCTCTGTAGTTGCTGGACCGATATTCCAGACTATCCAGTGCACCCAGGTTCCTCCTGGAGCATCTGGATCATCAACTATTAATGCCAGGCTTTCTGTACCTTCAGGTATACCGCTAATTAGTAGGGGAGGGTTAATATTATCGGAATCACAAGTATATTTTGAGGGTATCATTTCATTATGGGCAAAAGCCGGGCTTCCAATTGATAACATTTCTTTAGTTTCTTCTTTTTTATCCGGTTTCTCTTCTAGTGGCTTACCTTCTGCAGCTTCTTCTTCAGGAGTTTCTACTTGTACTTTTTCCGGTTCTTCTACAGTTGGAGATTCAGCTTCCATTTCTTTGGCAGGAGCAGCTTTTTTACATGCGGGAACAAAAGTAAAGGTAAAAAACAGAGTTAAACAAATAAATGTAATTAGAAAAAGTTTTTTTAGCATTTTAAATTTAATATCTATTTTTAAAATTTAAAATTTCTAAATATATTATACATCATTTTAAATAAACCAGAAAAAGCTATTTTCATAAAATTTATAAAAAAAATTAAATATTAAATCTGATTTGAAAATTTAAAGGGTAATAAGAATAATCCTGTAGCATGAAATAGTTATTTTAAATAAATCTTTTTTGCCATTTCCTTTCCAGTGGGAGTTTGAAATATTTTATCAATTAGCTTTTCTAGCTTAATCTTGTCACTGATATCATATTCATCCTTTAGATTAACCAACCAATCCGCATCCCATATAATATCAAATTCTTTTGTATTAATTTCACCCAGGCTGTGGTGTGAACCTACAATTTCTGCAACTTTTTTAACTATATTTTCACCTTCACCCAACTCTGTGAGTATATCTTTTGCAATGGGCGGTCCTTCAATTTCCTGATATTTCCCGGCAATAGAGTCATATTTTTCTATGCTTGCCATAATTCCTATATCATGCAGTATTGCTGCTGGGATTACTATATCAGGCTTTCCTTTTTCCTTTTCTAATATTTCTTTTGCATAATTCAGGACAGTTACAGTATGCTCTATATACTTTTTATTATCCCCAAAAACGTCTTTCATTTTCTCAATTATTTTATTTTCAAGGCCCTTTTCCATTTACATTACCTCCTGCTATAATTTTAAAATTTGCTTAAAATTATAAAGGAAATTTAAATAAAATAGAATTGTTAGAGTTCTAATAAAATTCTATGTTAATGGGAATTATCAAAATCGGAATATACAAATAATTTACTATAGAATCTGAAGAAATTTTAAAAAAGCAATAAGTTGTTAGATAAAAATAATAGCTAAATATAATAATGGACAAAAGTGTTTACATTTATTAAAATATGTATACGTTATTATCCGTTGATTTTATATTATTATGAATAAAAAAGAAAGAAAAATAAAAAAAGTCTTTAAAGAACATGATGGCTTTGCCAGAACGAGAGATATTCTTGCAGCTGGTATCCATAGCCGCGATATAAAAAGAATAAAGGATGAAGGAAAAATAATCCGTGTGAAAAGAGGACTATACCGTCTTTCTGAAATTCCCCTTATTTCTAACCAAGGGTTTATTGACCTTGCCAGATCTGTCCCAGATGGAGTTATTTGTCTTCTTTCAGCACTTTCTTTTTATGAACTAACTACTTTTAATCCATCAGTTATATCAATGGCTTTGTGCAGGGGAAAAAGGCGACCTAAGATTGAATACCCACCAGTAGAGTTCTATTATTTTTCTACCAAGCAATTCAAAGTCGGTATTGACAAAGTAAATATCAAAAACCATAATATTAAAATATATTGTCCAGAAAAAACTATTTGTGACTGTTTTAGGTATCGCAGTAAGCTCGGAATAGATATTGCAAAAGAGGCGCTATCTAACTATCTTAAAAAAAAGGACCGAGATCTGGAAAGTCTTCTTAAATATGCTGAAATTTGCAGAGTTAAATCAATAATGGAAATTTGGATTAAAGCCATGATCTAAGAAAATGAAAAAAAATATTAAGAATAAACCGGCTTCCATAAGAGCAAAACTTGCAAATATTTCAAGAATTGAAGGGATTGACTTTGATGCCCTTTTGCTTAGATATTTTCAAGAAAGATTTCTTTATCGCATTGCTATTTCTGAGTTTTCTAAGCATTTTATACTTAAAGGAGGGCTTCTCTTAATTTATTTCCAGATACCAGGAATAAGACCAACCAAAGATATAGATTTTCTTGTTAGGCAATTAAATAATAGCCAAACTGAGCTTGAGGATATTTTCAGAAAAATTGCTAATCTTCATTTTGATGACGGCGTTAATTTCAAGCCTTTAACTGTATGCTCGGAGCGCATAAAAGAAGACACAGATTATGAGGGAATACGAATAAAAATAGAAGCTACACTGAGCCAAGCAAGAAAAAGACTCCAGATGGATATTGGTTTTGGTGATGTTGTAATTCCTAAAGCAAAAAAGATAAGATTCCCAACTTTGCTGGAGCAGTTACCTCCAAAAATTAAAGCATATTCAGTGGAAAGTATAATATCTGAAAAATTTGAAGCTATGGTTAAGCTGGCAATGGCAAATAGTCGGATGAAAGATTTTTATGATGTATTTACTCTTTCTGCTGGTTGTAATTTTCAGAGTCATAGACTCAAGATAGCAATTAAATCCACATTTAATAGAAGAAAAACTCCTATTCCTGAAAATCCATTAATATTCAGGGTTGAATTTCACGATGATGGGGAAAGACATAAACAATGGGCTGCTTTTCTTCGGAAATCTAGACTTAATAATACAGAATCAAATTTTAGCCAAATAATGAAGAGAATCACAGATTTTCTTAAACCTATAATAATTTCAATTATAAATAAAACAGAAATAGAAAAAACCTGGGACCCATTGTTAAGATGCTGGAAAAAGTAAACAATATTAGAATTTCATTTTTATAATATTAAATTTATTAATCTTTGTTAAATCAATTATCACTTATAATCTCCTTAACGCTATTCTGGAAAGAAGTAGACCAAGATGATTTGTCTATTTCCGGGCCATAACACCAGAATATCTTATATGCTTCTGGATTACATTGTATGGTAGGATTTTTAAGAGATTATCCAGTTGAAGTGACAAGCTCTTTAGGATATTTTTTAACCAGATCCCGGAAACCTCTGGCGGTTTTTGTTATTGGGTTAGAATACTTGAATTCCAGAAATCCTATAATGGAACCCTAAATTATTTTAATGCTAGCCTTCAGGGGATAGAAGGCCAGACCGATAATTTTATATTCTTAACTAACTTTTCGGGGAAAGTTCAATACTGCGCTACGGCGCAAGTAGACCTATTATAACTAAATGGAGAAAGGATATTATTGTTGCTGCTAAGCTTTAATGGGTCCGGGATAAAATATTTTGCATAATATACAAATTTTATGTATAATATACAATCATTATAAAAAATAACGGTCAAAATATGGATAAAAAAGCAAAAATAGCAATAATAGGAGGTTCCGGGCTGACCGGCACCGAGCTTATTAAGATACTGAGCATGCACAAAGGCGCAGATATAAAGCATGCAACCTCC
Source organism: Actinomycetota bacterium (assembly GCA_051744245.1). Taxonomy (GTDB): domain Bacteria; phylum Actinomycetota; class Humimicrobiia; order Humimicrobiales; family Humimicrobiaceae; genus M55B165. The sequence continues at coordinate 9,650 of JBNJCV010000008.1, forward strand.
AGGACTTATAGAAACAAGAAAATATCAGATGTATTTAAAGGTTTAAGCTGTAATTTAAAGTTTGCTGAAAGCATCGGAACAGAAGAACTAAAAGAGATAGATGTACTGTTTTTATGCTTGCCACCGCAGGAGTCCATGGCTTATTTAAAAGAGGTGTATGCTAAATTTGACGGGCTGGTAATTGATGTGGGATCTGATTTTAGGCTAAAAGATAAAGAAGAGTACAAAAAATGGTACGGGACAGACCATGTTTTACCTGAAATTTTAAAAAAATTTGTATACGGGATACCAGAAATAAATTTTAATAACCTAAAAAAAGCTACCTATATTGCAAACCCTGGATGCTACCCGACATCAGTGCTACTGGCCTTATACCCAATACTGGATAAAAAAATAGCCATAAAGGATATAATAATAGACTCTAAATCAGGAGTTAGCGGAGCCGGGAGAAAGCTAAAAGAGGATTACCTGTTTATAAACTTAGCTGAAAACTTCTATGCCTATGGTGCAGGAGGGCACAGGCATACAGGTGAGATAGAGCAGGAAATAGAAGCAGCCTATGGAAAGAAGCTAAAAGTTAGCTTTACCCCGCACCTACTTCCGGTCCACAAGGGGATATTCAGCTCAATTTACTGCAGGGTTGAAAAAGATTATGGATTCAGTGATTTATATAAAAGCTATTACCAGGATAAGAAATTTGTAAATATAGTTGAAAGAATTCCCCAGATAAGGGATGTATGCGGCACCAACAGGTGCAATATAGCAGTTACTTATGACAGCAGGCCTAAGGTATTAAAGATATTTTCAGTAATTGATAACCTGGTTAAAGGCGCAGCCGGCCAGGCTGTGCAGAACATGAATATAGCTTTAGGATACAGGGAAGAAGAAGGACTAAATTTAGAAGGCTTATACACTTAGGAGGAAAATATATGGCTTTTGAGATTATAGAAGGTGGCACCATTACTGATGTACCTGAATTTTTTGCAGGTGCTGCCCATTGTGGAATAAAGAAAAAGAGTAAAAAAGATGACATCTGCATAATATACACGCCGCTGGATACGGTATGCAGTGCTGTATTTACCACTAACAAGTTTGCTGCTGCCCCTGTTATTGTATCCAGGCAGCAGCTCAAAAAAGGAAGAAATATAAAAGGGATAGTGGTAAATAGCGGCATTGCCAATGCCTGCACGGGAAAACAGGGATACCTTAACACCATCAAGGCAATAGAGATTGGTGCAAAGCTTCTTAATATAAGCAGGGAAGAGGTAATATTTACCTCAACCGGGATTATAGGGAAGCAGCTTCCCATGGATTTAATAAAGAAGGGGCTGGAGCTTAGTAGCAAGAGCTTAAACTCCAGTGGAGGTCATGTGGCTGCTGAAGCCATATTGACTACGGATAAGGTTAAAAAAGAAGTTGCAGTAAACATAAAGACAGAACAAGAAGAGATAGTAATTGGAGGCATTGCCAAAGGTTCCGGCATGATAGAGCCCAACATGGCTACCATGCTTGCTTTTGTGGCCACTAATGCGGAAGTGCCTCCAGAGCTACTGGACAGCCTGTTAAAGGAGGGTGTGGGCCAGAGCTTTAACTGTATAACTGTGGATGGATGCCAGTCTACCAATGACATGGTAACCTTACAGGCAAATGGGCAGAGTAGATTAAAGATAGGTAAGGAAAGCAAATACTTATCAGATTTCAAGCAAGCCCTGTTTTATGTCCTGGAAACTTTAGCTAAAAAAATTGTGGCTGACGGGGAAGGGATAACCAAGTTTATTGAGATAGAAGCAGTAAATGCTAAAACCAGGATGGATGCCCTAAAAGCTGGCAAGGCTATTGCCAATTCTAACCTGTTTAAGGCAGCCATGTTTGGCGAGGACCTCAACTGGGGCAGGATTAATGCGGCCATGGGCTCAAGTGATGCAAATTTTGATCCGGACAAGGTAGATATCTATATCTCAAACCTAATGGTTGTAAGGGGCGGAATAGGGGTAGAATTTGACCAACAGAAAGCTAAAAAGTTGCTAAAAGAAGATAATATAAATTTTAAGGTAGACTTAAATCAGGGAGAAGAGGCGGCAAAAGTCTGGACCTCTGATCTTAGCTATGAATATATCAAGATAAACGGAATGTATACAACTTAAAGGAAAATATGGGAATTAAATTTGCCAGGGATAACAATACCAACGAAAAGTATTTTAACAAGGTGGAAGTGCTACTTGAATCCTTGCCCTACATAAAAGAATATTTTAACTGTATCGTGGTGGTTAAGATTGGAGGAAGCATGATGGAAAACGATAAAGTCCTTCAGAGCGTACTGGATGATTTGGTGCTTATGAAATATGTGGGAATAAAGGTAGTACTGGTGCACGGAGGGGGAAAACAAATATCTACGATAATGGACGAAAAGGGAATAAAGCCAAAATTTGTGGATGGCTTGAGGGTGACAGATGAAAAAGTGATAGACATTGCCAAGATGGTTTTGGTTGGCCAGGTTAACAGTAAGATTGTAAGTTTCTTAAATAAGCACGGAAAAGTTGCAATTGGGGTATCCGGAAATGATGCCAGCTTTATAACCTGCAAAAAGAAGGAATACACCAGGGAAGGAAAGGCAGTTGACCTGGGTTTTGTGGGGGAGATAGAAGACATTAATTCAGATTTTTTGATAAATATCCTAGATGACGGATATATGCCGGTGATAGCTACTCTGGGAGTAGACGGAAAGGGAAATATATATAATATTAATGCCGATACATGCGCATCCGGGATTGCCATAGCCCTAAACTCAGAAAAGCTTATATCCCTGACAGATGTAGATGGAATCCTTAAAGGGGATAAGTTGATTTCAAGTATATCAATAGACAGCTGCTATGGTATGATAAAGGGTGGAAATATAGATAAGGGAATGATACCCAAGGTGGAAGCCTGCATTAAGGCAATGGAAAATGGAGTAAAAAGAACCCATATTTTAAATGGTACCAGGAAACATTCCATACTGGCAGAAATTTTTACCGATAAAGGAATTGGAACTATGATAGTCAAGGAGGATTAAGTGGTTGAAGATAAAAATTTGGAAATATACAAAGATGGCGAAAAATACCTAATGCCTACATACAGCAGGCTGCCGGTGGTTTTTACCCGGGCAAACATGCAGTACCTGTGGGATGCAGAAGGAAACAGGTATACTGACTATATTGCAGGATATGGATGCTTGAATGTGGGGCATTCAAATGGCAGGGTAGTAAAAGCTATTGCAAGCCAGATTGGAAAGATCATACAGCCCTCCAATATTTATTATAATATTCCCCAGGTAGAGCTAGCCAAAAAGCTTTGTGTAGCCACAGGTTTTGGCCAGAAAGTTTTCTTTTCAAACAGTGGCACCGAAGCGGTTGAGGGAGCTATAAAGCTTGCCAGAAAATATTCTACAGAAAAATACGATGAAGGCAGGTATGAAATAATATCTTTTTACAATTCTTTCCATGGAAGGACCCTGGGGGCGCTCTCTGCTACTGCCCAGACCAAGAAACAAAAAGTATTTGAACCTTTGCTTGAAGGTTTCAAATATGCAGACCTCAATGACCTGGATTCAGTAAAAGCTAAGATAAGTGATAAAACCTGTGCAGTAATAATTGAACCCATACAGGGAGAAGGGGGAGTAAACCCTGCTGAAAATAAATTTATGTCTGGCCTTAAGGAGTTATGCCAGAAGGAGGATATACTCCTTATAGCTGATGAAATACAGACGGGCTTTGGGAGGACTGGAAAGATGTTTGCCTGCCAGGATTACGGAATTGATCCAGACATACTGGTGGTTGCCAAAAGCCTTGGAGGAGGAATGCCTATCGGAGCCATAATATCCACAGAAAAAATAAGCTCAGTATTTGGGCCCGGCTCTCATGGCTCAACCTTTGGAGGAAATGCTGCTTCCTGTGCTGCAGGGTGTGCGGTAATTGATTATATAAGAGAGAAAAACCTGGTGGCCAGGGCAGAAAAATTGGGAAATTACTTCCAAAACAAATTGTCAATGTTGGCAGGTAAATTCGATATTATAAAGGAAATAAGGGGTAAAGGTTTAATGATAGGTGTAGAGCTTACAAAACCAATTGCGCCTGATTTGGTAAAAGATGGACTAGAGGATAAGCTGATAATAAACTGGGTATCAGATTATACTTTAAGATTCCTTCCCCCATTAATTATAAATAAGAAAAATCTTGATACTTTAATCAAATGGTTAAATAAAAAATTTGGAGAAATTGAAAATGGAAAATAAAGATTTTTTAAGTCTTAGAGATATGACAAGTGAAACTATTGATTACTTGCTGAAGCTTGCTTCAAGAATTAAAAGGGGCAAATTCCTGTACAAGGACTTGCTGGAAGGTAAAAGCTTGGGGCTGCTTTTTAGTAAGCATTCAACAAGGACCAGGCTGTCATTTGAAGCAGGTATAAATCAGCTGGGCGGGAATGCTATATACCTTGATGCACAACATCTGCAGCTTTCTAGGGGGGAAACAGTTGAGGATACGGCGAGAGTTCTGTCCAGGTACCTAAATGGTTTGGTTATAAGGACCTATGAGCAAAGTATGGTAGATAGGTTTGCCCAGAACAGCAGCATTCCCATAATAAACGGGCTTACAGATGACTACCATCCATGCCAGGCCCTATCAGACCTTTTTACTATTTTTGAGATGGGAATGTTAAACAAGGATTTAAAGTTTAGCTATATAGGGGACAGCAATAATGTGTCCAACAGCCTGCTGGTAGGCTTTTCTAAATTAGGGCTGGATATTACCCTGGGATGTCCAAAAGAGTACTCACCTAAAAAATGGATAATCGATGTTTTTAACCAGCAGGCAAAAAAGACCGGAGCCAGGTTGAAAGTAGCAAACGACCCGGCAGAAGCAGCAAAGGATGCCCATATAATCTATACAGATGTGTGGATTAGCATGGGAAATACTAAAAGTGAGGAAAAGCTAGCCAAGCTAAAGAAATTCCAGGTAAACAGGAAACTTTTAACCTATGCCAGCGAGAATGTAAAAGTGATGCACTGCCTTCCTGCCCATAGGGAACAGGAGATAACCTCAGAGGTAATGGATGGAAAAAATTCTATAGTATGGGACCAGGCCGAAAACAGGCTCCATGCACAGAAGGCTTTACTTGTATATCTATATTCGAGGTAAAAATGAGGAACCGAGATGAGAGACTAAAAGCAATAAAAGAGATAGTGCTATCAGAAAGGGTAGCTTCACAGGATGAGTTGCTAAAAAAGCTAAAAGAGAGGGGTTTTTCTGTAACCCAGGCAACCATTTCCAGGGATATCAATCACTTGAGACTAATAAAGGTCAGAAATTACAGGCAGGAAGAATTTTATACCCTGGACAGAAAATACCAGGAGGGCAGCCTGTTTAATATGGATAAATTAAAATCTAAATTTACAGAAAGTGTGATATCAGTAAACAGGGCTAAAAATATACTGGTTATAAAGACCTATCCCGGGGAAGCCCAGGGGGTTGCAGCGGCTGTCGACGGGATGAATTTTGTTGAGATTCTAGGGACTGTTGCCGGAGATGATTCTATAATATGCGTGGTAAGAGATGACGGAAGCGCTGAAAAAATAAATAAAATGTTAAAAGGATTTTAGGAGTTGGATTATGAAAAAAGTAGTACTTGCATATTCAGGAGGGCTTGATACCTCCATTTCTATAAATTGGCTGAAAGAGAATTACGGGGCAGAAGTAATTGCAGCCCTGGTAGACGTTGGCCAGCCTGATGACCTGAGGGAGGCTTCCGGCCGTGCATTGGAACTGGGAGCTCTTAAGTCTGAAGTTGTGGATGCAAAGGATGAGTTTGTAACAAATTATGTTTTCCCAGCTATTAAAGCTAACCTTTACTATGAGAAAAAGTATCCCCTGGCTACTGCGCTTGCCAGGCCCCTTATAGCTAAGAAACTAGTAGAAATTGCTGAAAGGGAGGACGCAGATTATGTAGCCCACGGCTGCACTGCCAAGGGCAATGACCAGGTTAGGTTTGATGTGGGCATCAGGACGCTTAACCCAAATTTAAACATAATTGCCCCCCAGAGGGAATGGAATATATCCAGGGATGAGGCAATTGAGTATGCCAAAAAAAATAATTTAAAAATTACAGTTACCAAGAAAAGCCCCTACAGCATTGATGAAAACCTGTGGGGCAGGAGCATTGAATGCGGGGTACTGGAAGACCCTTACAGCGAACCTCCTGAAAATATCTATAAGTGGACCGAAATTAAGAAGAAAAAAAGCGATACCAGCTACCTGGAGATAGGGTTTGAAAAAGGGATTCCTGTTTCACTGGATGGAAAAAATCTAGACCCGGTTGAGATTATAAAAAGAATAAATGGTGCCGCAGGCCCTTATGGAGTGGGGAGGGAAGACATGGTAGAAAACAGGCTGGTGGGCATAAAATCAAGGGAAATATATGAATCCCCGGCTGCTACTGTGCTTATTGAAGCTCATAGGGAACTGGAAGCGCTGGTTCTGGACAGGGAGCTTGTTCATTACAAATATCTGCTGGAAGAAAAGCTGGCAGAGCTTACCTATTATGGATTGTGGTTTACACCTCTTAAAAGCTGCCTGGCTAAATTCGTGGAAGAAAGTCAGAAATATGTAACGGGCTCAGTAAAGGTTAAACTGGGTTACAAAAATTTTTCAGTGGTGGGAAGGAAGTCGCCTCATTCTATGTACGATATGGGGCTGGCTACATATGATAAGCAAGACAAGTTTGATCCCAGGCATTCTGAAAGCTTTATAAAGCTTTGGGGATACCCTTATGAACTTTTGGGAAGAAAAGGAAGAATAGATGAGTAAGATATGGGAAGGCAGGATCCAGAAGCCCACAGATGAGCTAGTTGAAAGGTTTAGCTCTTCTCTGGAAGTGGATAAAAATTTATATATTTATGACATAATTGGAAGCATTGGCCACCTTACGGGCCTTAAGAAGGAGGGCATAATAGATAATAGCCAATTAAAAAAGATAGCCAAGGGGCTGGACAAGGTTAAACAAAAGATTGAAGGTGGCATGGTTTCCGGCTATGAAGACATACATAGCCTGGTTGAGTCTGAGCTTATAAAAGAAATAGGTGAAATTGGAAAAAAGATTCATGCCGGTAGAAGCAGGAATGACCAGGTAGTTTTAGATGAGAAGCTGTTTTTAAAGGATGCAATAATAAACCTATTGCATTCCCTTATAAACTTGCAGAAAAATTTATATAGCCTGGCAAATAAAGAGATGGATACCATATTTATCGCATATACCCACCTACAGAAAGCCCAGCCGGTGCTTGCATCCCATTACCTGCTATCTTTTTTTGAGAAGTTTGGCAGGGATATAGAAAGCTTAGAAGATAATTTTGAAAGCAATGATTTCCTGCCGTTAGGGGCTGCAGCATGTACTGGAACAGGATACGATATTGACTACCGTTCTGTGGCAGAAGTCCTAAAATTTAAAAACAGGGGAAAAAACAGCATGGATATTGTAGGGAGCAGGGATTTCATGCTTGATTTTGTTTTTTCCTGCTCAAAGATAATGCTGCACTTGAGCAGGATATCAGAGGATCTTATAATTTATTCCAGCCAGGAATTCTCTTATATAGAGATAGATGAATCCTTCTGTACTGGAAGCAGCATTATGCCCCAGAAAAAAAATCCTGATGTCCTTGAGCTAATAAGGGGCAAAAGCTCGGTGGTAGCAGGCAATTTAGGCCAGCTGTTTATGCTGCTTAAGGGACTTCCTTCTACCTATAACAGGGATCTCCAGGAAGATAAGCCCATATTGTTTTCAGCTTACTGGCAGACCCTGGATTGTGTAAATGTTTTCTCCAAGCTGGTTAAGAATATAAGGTTTAACCAGGACAAAATAACGGAGAAAATAAAAGAGGGGTTCATGGAAGCAACAGATGTTGCAGATTACCTGGCAAAAAAAGGGGAAAGCTTCAGGAAATCCCATAATATTGTTGGAAAAATTGTAAAATACTGTATCCAGAACAATATTAAATTTGAAGATATAAAACTGGATAAATTAAAGCAGTATTCCAAATATTTTGATTCTGATTTTTACAAGATTATTGATACAGCTGCCTGCATCAACTCAAAAACAGTAGAATGCGGAACGGCCCAAAAAAGCGTTAAGGCTAATTTAGAACAATGCATCAAGCGAATTGATAACTGGGAAAAGAAGCTTAAAAATTTAGAAGGCAGGATCCCAACTTATGAGGAGCTTACGGGGAAAGCTTTAAGAAAATGAAGTTAAGCCAAATATATGAACTTGCCATAGATCTGGGGAAAGAAGTTGACATAAGGGGCAAGAACCAGGATATAGATTATTTTCCGGACAGTAAGGTAATAAATTTTAAGGATAGGGAAATAAGAGGTGTTTTTGTTGGTATTGATGTGGGGGTGGGGGAACTTCTTTTAATAGACAAGCTGAAAGATAAGGGATTAGAAATAGATGCTGCTGTAAGCCACCATCCTATCTCAAAAGCCGCTTATATGATGGCAGAGGTAGCTGAAATTCAGAAATATAACTGGATAAAATATGGGGTGGAAGAAAAAACTGCTGAAAAACTGGTAAAGAAAATTATTTGGGAAAGTCAGATAGAGGCTAAAGCTAAAAATAACTTGAGAGCAGAAAGTGCAGCCCGCTACCTGGATATTCCCCTGATTTGCGTGCATACCGCCATAGATAACCTGACCCAGGCTTATTTTGAGCAAGTGGTAGGCAGCAATAAAAGCCTGACATTAGGTGAACTTTTTAAAATTATATCCGGTATAGAAGAATGCCAGATGGCAGAAGAAAATGGGGACGGCCCTTTTATGGTTGATGAAAGACTAAAGAAAAAAAATGTTGGTAAATATATGGTGGATATGACTGGGGGTCTGGATCCTCCTACAGAGATATTTTCACACCTTAAAGGTAAGGTGGATACTGTTGTTGGTATGCATTATTCAGTGGATAACATAAAGGCGGTAAAGGAAAAAAAGATTGGAGCTATAATAACTGGACATATGGCCTCTGACTCTATAGGGCTTAATATATATTGTGATAAGCTTGAAGAGGAAGGCATAAAGATTTACCCTGGGTCCGGTTTTTATAGGGTAAAAAGGGACTAAAAAAATTAGATTAAAATTTATATCCATTTATTTTTCAACTGAGGAAACAGCCGGAGTTACCATGAGTATCAACATGGGACTGGGGAGATTACTGGCACATATTATCAGGGTACCAGCAATTATATTATCGAAAATTTTGTCTGCACTGGGACAATTTCAGAAACTTTATAGAGCAGTAAAATAGATGCACTGGTACCTATAGAGCAAAAGATAGGTGAAAAAACATTGGCTACTTCATAGGGGAAAATTGTAGGGGCCCTTAGTTCTGATGAAAATTATACTGGTAGAACTTCTAAAGGAAGTTCTACCTGGAAAGTTTATGGACAATAATTTTTTAAATAAAACTTAAGCAAGGAGTAATAAATGGCAAAAACATAATTATAACAATGCTAATAATTGCAATATCCATTCCCTCTTTTTCCTTATTCCATCTTGCACACCGCCTTTAGAATTCTGGGATTTGACAATTTGTTCAGAGATTGTTCGCCAGCCATATAATAAAAGAAATCTCCATTTTTATAATAACTTTTTTTGAAGAATTCCGGATATTTACCTATATAAATTGAAAAGAGAAAAAGGAGTACACAGTTATAGCCCTTTTATGCGGCAGCAAGGAATATAAGCAAGGTCAGCAACAATTTAAACCGAAAATTGCTGACAGCTCTTGACCTTGAATTATTCAGTATTGAAGGTGCAGTATATGAGGGAAAAAACTGAGGTGATTAAGCATGAATTTTTTAAATAAAATTCTAAAGCCTCATTGGATTAAATTTTTATTATGTTAAACTTTTAACAATATTTGTAAACTCCTATATTAATATCCTTATGGAAGAAAAAAAATTAGAGTTAGTTTCCCCTGCTGGTGGATGGAATCACCTAAAAGCAGCACTTTTAGGTGGAGCAGATGCAATTTACCTGGGTTACAAAAAATTTGGAGCAAGAGCATACGCAGAAAATTTTGACATAAATATGTTAAAAAAAGCTGCAGTGCTGGCCCATAATATGCATTCTAAGGTATATCTTACCTTAAATACTTTAGTAAAAAACAGCGAAATAAGAGAAGTGGCGGATTTTTTAAATCAGTATTGGCAAATTTGCCAGGATGGAATTATTATACAAGACCTTGGCCTTTACAAGTTGATAAAAGACCTTTTCCCCCAGCTAAGGCTTCACGCAAGCACACAGCTTAACATCCATAACCTTGAATCTGTGAAATTTATGGAAGGTATGGGTATAAGCAGGGTGGTCCTGGCGAGAGAGATGACCACGGAAGAAATAAAAAATATTACCAACAATTCAGATACAGAAATAGAAATTTTTGGACATGGTTCTCAGTGCTACTCATATTCAGGACAATGCTATTTTAGCTCTTTTGTAGGAGGAAGGAGCGGAAACAGAGGAAGATGCCCACAACCCTGCAGGATGAAATATAGGCTGCTGTACAGGGAAGAGGATAAGTTTCATTACAAGGATAAAAATTTTAGGTATTACTTAAGCAAAAAAGATTTAAACACCATAAAAATTCTTCCAGATATTATAAAGAGTGGGGCTGATGCTTTAAAGATTGAAGGGAGGATGAAATCACCTGAATATGTGGGAATAGTTACTAAAATATACAGGAAATATATAGATAAATACTATAAGGACCCAAATAATTATAAAGTAGAGGACAAGGACCTATATAAGCTGGAACAGATATTTTTAAGGGATTCAGGGACAGGATATTTTAAAAAGGAATATCCCAAAGACATAATATCTCCAAAAACCTCGGGAAGTATAGGAAATTTTGCAGGCAGAATTTACAGAATTGATTACAGCAGGAGAAAAAAGGTAAAAGCAATCTATATTAAAAGTAAACTGCCTTTAAACGAGGGTGATTTGTTGGAAATTTGGACCAATCAGGGGAATGAAAGGATAACTGTAGGAGAGCATGAGGAATTGGGAACCAAAGGAAGTAAAACTTTATATAAACTTAGAATTAAAAACAACATGCGAGTCCAGGACAATGATAGAGTGTTTAAATATTTTGATAAGAAATTGGATGGAGAGGCAAAAAGTCTTTACCTGTACCAGAATCACAGGATAAAAACAGAAATTGACAACAACCAAAACCTAAAAGATTATGAGATTAATTTTTACTTGGAAAAACACCTGGATTCTAAGTCAAATGGGGATAAAAAAAGCATAAAAATATCAGCCAATGTTTATGATGAAAATTTAATTAAACCTTTAGCTGATTTAGAAGTGGAAAACATCATTTACTGTGGAGCATGTGAGGATAAATTAGCCGAATTAGGAAGATATTGCTCAAACCAGGGCTCAAGACTTTTTTTAGACATCCCAAATATTATCTACGATAGGCAATTTGATAAATTAAAGAGGGAGATAAAAGAGCTTGCCGGAAATGGGTTTAATAAATACCAAGTTTCAAATTTGGGAATATTAAATTATCTAGTAAAAGAATTTAATGGCCTAGATTTAATATTAAGCCATAATTTTAATATATTTAATAGCCTGGCTGCTGAATTTTTTAGCAGCCTTGTAAAAGGCAACTCAAGTTTAGCTGAAGTCGGGCTTTCTCCTGAACTTAACCTGGGGGAAGCAAGTAATTTAATTAATAGCTGTAATGGCTACCTGGAAGAAGGAGTACCTTTTTCTATTTTTGGTTATGGCAATATCCCTGTTATTAATGCACGGTACAAGCTGGAGATGTTAAACAATAATTTTAACCATGATAGGGAATACTACCTGGAAGATATTAAAGGATATAAATTCAAGATTGATAATGATATAAATAACAATATAGTTGTTTATAATTCCAAAAAAATTTGTGCCTTATTTGATATTGATAAATTAAAGGATGTGCCTGTTGAATATATCCGCCTGGACTTAAAGGATTTAGACGTAAAAGAAACAAAGAAAGTTATTAATTCTTACCGGAAAGCTATAAGTGTAGCTAAAAATAAAGGGGTAGATAAATACAGGGAATATATTAGTTGCTTAAAAGATGATATTTTATTTAAAAACTATACAAGAGGGCATCTTTTAAGGGGTGTAAAATAAATAATATGAATACAAAAAGAAGGGCATATATTGTTGTGCCAGAAGAATTAGTAAAGGAAATAGACAAACTAGCTGGAAAAGGAAAACGTAGCCAGTTTATAATTAAGGCAGTAAGAAGAGAGATACAACAATTAAAATTTCTAAAAGCAGCAAGGGAAACAGCCGGGGCCTGGAAAAATGAAGGCCATCCCGAATTAAGTAAAGGAGTAGGAGACTGGGTAGAAGATTTACGAAAAGAAGACAACGAAAGGTTAGAGGAAAAGAAAACTTAGCAGGATTGGCCCTCTTTTTCTTAATCAATACAGTATAGCGCATGATTTAAATGTAGCTAAAACTATAAGGGAGTGCAAATACCTACTCTTCTGCACTCGGTTCTTCTTCAGAAGAAGGCTCCTCTTCGGGAGGCTCAACAACTTCTTCCTCTATTTCTATGGTAACCTTTGTGCCATAATTTTTATATACCCCAGATTCAGGTGTCTGGCTTATTACCTTACCTGTAGCTTTTTTATCAGGCTTTATCTCTACAACAAACCCAAGATCTTCAAGCTTGGTAACAGCCTCTTCTTTGGAAAGGCCTAAAACATCAGGAACTAAAACCCCCAGGCTTACCCTAATAATTATCTCATTTGCCTTATTATAAGCAGTACCGCTTTCGGGAACCTGGTTAAATACAGTCCCTATGGCTGCAGTATTTTCTTCTTCTATCACACTAATATTATTAAACCCGGCATTTTTAAGCTTAGTTACTGCTTCCTCTTCTTTGAGGGTAATAACATCTGGAACCACGGATTCAGGGTTTTCACCCTTGCTTATAAATATAGTAACAGAAGTTTCCTTGGTAACCTTTGAGTCCGGGGCTGGTTCTTGTTTAAATATTTTATCCTTTTCAAATTCATTGTTAAACTCGTAATTTACATTTCCAATTTTTATCCCGTAACCTTCAAGGATTTCCTCTGCTGATTCCTTGGTAATTCCTATCAGGCTTGGCATGTCAAAGGCCTCTTTCCCTTTACTAATATGTATTGTTATCCTCACCTTGCTGCCATCTTCAGATTCCAGCACGGTTCCCGGATCCGGTTCCTGGTCAAATACAATATTTTCAGTATAGGTATCATTGAAATCTTTGATTTCTTCTATTTCAAAATAAAGGCTTTCCAGTATTGACCTTGCTTCTTCAATGTTTTTTCCTATCAGGCTGGGAACTTCCACTTTATTATGGACATCACATGTGTCTTGAGGTTCTTCCCCTTTTATATAAATTTTGTATTCCAGGGATTCTTCCGGGCACCAGTGGGTAGGAATAAGGCCTGAGTCTTTGCAGATTTGTATATCTATTATCTCTTCTTCCGCAGGGGTAAACTCAGATACCGGCCTGTCCTCCAGTGCCTGGGACATAAATTGTCTCCAGATATCCGCAGGATAAGTGCCTCCAACCAAAACCCTGCCGTTTATGGGTTCCATGGTTTTACTGGATTCTGGATGCCCCATCCATACTACTGTAGACAGATTCGGAGTATAGCCTGCAAACCATGCGTCTTTGTTATCACTTGTGGTTCCAGTTTTTCCTGCAGCTGGCCTACCAATATTTGCGCCCCTCCCGGTGCCTTCCTGTATTACCCGCTGGAGGATTTGGGTAAGGTAGTAGGCATAGGGTTCTTCCATAATCCTGGTATTTTCTTCCGGCGGCTCATGCTCATATATGATATTTCCCCTGGAATCAGTTATTTTTAAAATAGAAACTGGCTGGTGGTAAACTCCTCCCGAAGCAAAAGTAGAGAAAATTTTATTTACGTCCAGAGGGGTTATGCCAACTTCCAGCCCCCCAAGGGCTATAGCAGGGTTGCTTCCAATACCTTCAATCCCCAATTCCTGGCATAACTTCTCCACGTTTTCTGCTCCTATTTCCATCATAAGCTGGGCATACACAACATTTACCGAATGAATAGTAGCCTCTATAATGGAGAGATTGTCTTCAAATTTCTGGCCACCGTAATTATTAACTTGCCATGGGGGACCCTGATCCATGTCAATTACGATGGGGCCATTAGGGTTAAATTCCTTATGGGGAGACATGTGCTGCCTTAAAGCTTCGGCCAGCACCAAAACTTTAAATACTGACCCTGGCTGCCTTTTACCCTGGGTAGCAATATTGAATTTACTTAAATCATAATCCTTGCCGCCAATTAAGGCATGAATATAGCCATTGTTAGGATCAGAGGATATTAGAGAATAAGAAGGCCCTATTTCTTCGGGAAATACTGTTTTGATGGCATTTTCAGCCTTTCTCTGCAGTTCTACGTCCAGGGTAGTGTAAATCCTTAATCCTCCTTTAAAAACGTCATAGTCAGTAAATTTCTGGTCATAAAGCTGCTGCTTTACATAATCAATAAAATAGGGGGCAAAACTTTGGCCTGTTCCAACTCCTGTAGGAGTTGATTTACTCTTGTTAATTTCAATGGAGGCAGTAAGGGCATTTAAGTACTCATCCTTTTCAATTAAATCCTGTTCATACATTAAACTTAAAACAAGGTTTCTCCTGTTTTCAGCGCTTTCAATATTGTTAAAAGGCGAATAGTTTTCAGGAGACCTGACCATCCCTGCTAGCAGGGCAGACTGGGGGAGGGTTAAGTCTTTTGCCTGGACTCCAAAATAAGTTTGGGCTGCTTTTTCAATACCATAGGTGCCGGCTCCAAAGTAAATAGTATTAAGATACATTTCAAGTATCTTGTCTTTGGTATAATGTCTTTCAAGCTGGATTGCTATGGCAGCTTCTTTTATCTTTCTGCTCAAGGTTTTCTCAGGGCTAAAATAAATATTTTTTACATATTGCTGGGTTATGGTACTCCCGCCCTGGGCAAGCTCTCCTGCCCTTATGTCAGCAATTAATGCGCCAAGAATCCTTATATAATCTACTCCTTCATGGTCGTAAAACCTTTTGTCTTCTACTGCTACTATGGCTTTTTTGATATGTTCAGACATTTCACTAAAAGATACTATTTCCCTGTTTTCCTCAGCATGGAATTCTGTTAAAAGTTTGCCGTCTATTGAATATACTTTAGATGTCTGGGCTATAGGGGAAGGGGTAAGGTCCTCTAAGTCCGGCAAGGTACTTATATATATAAATGCTGCAACGCCACCAATAAATACTACTGATAGTATCGCAATTAAAGCAAATATTAAAAAAAATCTAAGACATCCTCTTTTTTTTGCCATTTTAATCACCACTCATTTAATAGTTGAATTTGTATTATACTACAAATATGGAACTGAATTGAAGAGGCTGGCAAAATAGACAATAAACTAGTGGCTATGTTAATATTAAGAATTAAGTTTTAGGCAAATTAATAAGGAAAGTAACTAGTATGGAAAAAAGCTTACAAAAACAGATGGACATAATAATGCAGGGCACAGAAGATGTGTTAAATGAAGAGGAACTTGAGAAAATAGTTGCAGCTTCTATTAAGAATAACAAGCCTTTAAAAGTAAAACTAGGGCTGGATCCTACTGCGCCTGATATTCATTTAGGACATACAGTGGTTTTAAACAAATTAAGGCAATTCCAGGATCTGGGCCATAAGGCAACCCTTATAATTGGTGATTATACTGCAAGGATCGGGGATCCTTCAGGCAGGTCAAAGCTTCGGCCAAAGCTTGGCTCTGAGACCATAGAGGAAAATGCAAAAACTTATATGAAACAGGCTTTTAAAATTCTAGACCCTGAAAAAACTGAAATGGTAAACAATTCAAACTGGTTGAAGGGGCTGAAATTTGAGGATATATTAAACCTTACTTCCCGGTTTACAGTAGCCAGGATGCTTGAAAGAGATGATTTTAAAAAAAGGTTTAAGGGAAATACACCCATAGCCATAATGGAGTTCCTGTATCCCATAATGCAGGCTTATGATTCGGTAGCTATTGAAGCAAATGTTGAGCTGGGAGGAACCGACCAGAGGTTTAACCTGCTTATGGGAAGGGAACTTCAGAAAGAGTTTTCACAAACCCCCCAGATTGCCATAACCATGCCTATACTGGTGGGTACTGACGGAACCGAGAAGATGAGCAAAAGCATAGGCAACTATATAGGGGTAGATGAAGAACCTAAAGAAATATTTGGCAAAGTAATGTCCATACCTGATAATGTAATGCTTGATTATTACAGGCTCCTTACCAGGCTTGACCTGCCAGAATATGATAAAATAGAGGAGAGCCTATCCACCGGAAAGGTTAACCCCATGGTGTTAAAAAGAAGACTTGCCAAACTTATAATATCGGATCTTTATAGTATAAAAGAGGCAGATGAAGCCGAAAAACATTTTAACCTTGTTTTTAAACAAAAAAAAGTTCCAGACAATGTTGAGGAATATAAGCTAGGAGAAGATGGTAAAATCTGGATTGTAAAGCTTTTGGTGGATAGCGGTCTGGCCAGTTCAAACGGGCAGGCAAGGAGGCTGATCAAGCAGGGGGCCGTAAGGATTGACAATGAAAGAATAAAGGATAGCAATTTAGAGCTTGAAGCCAGGTTTTTAGATGGGAAGATTTTACAGAAAGGTAAAAGGCATTTTAGGAAAATAATAGCAAGGTAGCTACATGGTAAAACCAAGAAAAAAAAGAAACGTGCTGTATCCTCCCAAAGCCCTTTATTTTAAACCGCAGGGGAGGCGGCCTGCAGTCTTGCCAGATGTTATCTTAACTGTAGATGAGTACGAGGCTGTTAGACTTGCTGACTATAAAAAATTAAAGCAGGAAGAAGCAGCCGAAAAAATGAATATATCTAGGCCTACCTTTACCAGGCTCATAGAGAGTGCCAGAAGCAAAATAGCCCAGGCCATAGTTAATGGAAGGGCTATAAGAATTGAAGGCGGAGACTTTGTTTTTTTAAAAAACAGGGTAAGGTGCATAGATTGTGGAAATGTCTGGGAGCCTAAATCAGGCAGGGCAGGCAAGGCCAGTTGCCCCAGCTGCTATAGCAGTGATGTAGAAGATGTTGGAAAGTCATTGGCTAGAGGACCCAGAAGAAGGAGAAGAGGCGGTAATTGGTAGATATTGATAAATTTTTAAAAGAACTTTCTTCTGAGTTTGATAAATTGCCTGAAGACTTGCATGTAACCAGAAAAGCATGTGCCCTGGTTGCAATATCAGGGGGTAAGGTAATAAAGGTACAGGAGCCGGAAGTAAAATACTGTCCATTGTTTAAAGCGCTCTTCTCACATGAGGAAATAAACAGGGATAACATAGAGGATAAATTTCTTTCTCAAACCAGTGATTGGGGCATGTTTACAGGAAAAAGGAAGATAAAGGATAGCAGGGTAATTGTACCTTTTGGCGCATCAGAAATGATAATGTATGCTTTGAAAAGGGGGGACCTGGACGCTGCAGTGCTGGTTTGCGAGGGCGCTGGCACTATAGTTACTAATGATCCTGAAGTGGTTCAGGGTATAGGAGCTTACATGAACGGGGTCTTTTACACCTCTCCCATAAAAGAGATAATAAAAAATTTAAAAGAATACAATGTTAATATACTTTCAGAAAAAGAAGCCAAAATAAATCAGCTGGAAGGTGTTAAATTAGCGGTAGAATTGGGATACAGGAAAATAGCAGTCACTGTAAGGGGAGACGAATCTGAAATAATTAAAAAAATAAGGGATTTTAGCCTTGACAGTAAAACAGATATTGTGATTCTGGCTGTATGCAATAGTGGAATAGATAAGAGAGAAGCAGAAATAGTAAGGGATAATGCAGACCTTGGCTGGGCTTGTGCTTCAAAAGAAATTAGGAGGATTGTAGGTCCTATATCAATAGTGCAGGTGGGAGTAAAGATTCCAGTTTTTGTAATTACCCGGAGAGGGGTAGATTTTATATCAAATTATTCTAAAGACGGTAAGCTAAGGGAAAAATTAAAGGATTTTGAAGAAAAAAAGTATATTACTTCCAACAGATATGAGGAAGGCGGCATAAAAATTAACATGGGTAAATTTTCTGTATTTCTCTATAAAACTGAGAGCCTCCCTATATCTACGCCCGACGAGCCTCAACCTTTGGTTTAACCTTTTGGAGGGGTAAAATGTTTAAAAAAATATTTCCTATTATTCTAGGTGTGTTAATATTTTCTGCTGGTTGCAGCTTTTACCTGCAGCCTGAAAAGGCTCCGGAAACCATACCGGAAGAAGAAATAGTAGAAACAGAGAAACAAATAGTTACAGATAAGGAACAAACAACCACGGATAGGGAAGAGAGCAGCAAGAAGAAGACTTGCAGGATAATTTATCTGGAAATAGGAATAGATCCTGAATCCAGACATTTTGAACATAGGGTTGCTAATCTGTACAGCATAAATACAGACGGAACCGGTAAAAAACTTATTTACTCTGACATTAACAGCAAATATGGGCTTGCAAGGGTTCATAATATTTCCCCGGACGGCAATAAAATTCTTTGCTCTTTTTTTGAAGGGGGAAGGGGAGCCTATAATTCTCTTTCACTGGTGGATGTAGAAACAGGGGAAGTAGAAAACCTGGTAACATTTGATTATACAGAAAGGGAATTTCCTGAAAACATTGAGGAAGTATACGGTAACCCCGTATGGTCTCCAGGCAGTAATAAAGTAGCCTATGAAATAATTTATAATCCAGTTGGAAGCCCTATGTCCGGAAATTACAGGACAGATTGGATACATATATATGATATCCAAAAAGGAGAGAGTGAGCAGATTATACCCAAAATAGGCGGGATGTGCGCATCTAAGATAACTTTTATGCAGCCGGTAATATATCTGCCAGAAGGCGACCTATATGCTGTTTTCCATCCTTACAACGAAGTAGTAAAAGATGGGGAGATAGTGGAGTATTACAGCAAAAATGAAACCCTTTATCTATTAAATGAAACTGACAGGGAACTGGTAGAAATTTTAGATATTAAGCAATTTGAAGGAAATCAGGTAGAGACAGTTACCAGCTTTTCTAATTTTAACTTGATGGGAGAAGATATTGTTTTTGAGGTATTGGGTGACTTTGAAGAAGATGGTGACCTTTATTTATACAGCAAAGATAAAGATAAGACAGAAAAGCTTACCAACAATGACGGATTAAGGGAACAGCAGCCCGATGTATGGAAGGATAAAATTTGCTATGTGGGGGCTCAAAGGTATGGGACTGTGGGGTACCAGAAACCTTCGGGAGACTTGTTTTTAATCAATTTAGGCCAGACATCAAAGCTAACAGATCACGGAATTGGTGTTTCTGGTCCTGTCTTTTCCCTGGATGGAAATTACATAGCTTACAATTTCTATAATTACGATCAAAATTACGAGTATATTGAAAACACCGATATTTATACCTATAGGCTTGAAGACAGAAAAGAAATAAAAATCGTGGATGGTGAAGGCAGCATTATAAGTCTGGTGGGATGGATAGAAACAGAAAAATAGGCCTACATTTCCTCAAATGCTTCTTCTACTATGCTGTAGTTATTTGATGCATTCCAGAACATGTAGCCGTTTATTCCAAGTTCCTCTGCTGCCCTTATTTGTTCAAGAATTTCTTTCTTTGTATATTTTACCCCCAGCCCAAATGCTTGCATCCAAGGCATTATAAGGCAGTCTGTGCCCCTTCCTCTTTCCTGGGCTTTTTCAAGGGTATATTTTACTACCTGGTAAGGGTAGCGTTCAGGATAGGGATATCCCATAAAATAAGGGGAATAGTGGGAGGGATAAGCCATGGGATAAATATAATCCAGGTGAGGCATTATTTCTTCTACGTATTGGCCAATGCCCTGGTCATCATTTTTTATAAACACCATTCCAAAAACATCTGCAGATATTTTTACATTATATAACCTGGTTTCTTCCCTTACTTTTTTTAAAAAACTGGTAATAGCCCAGGTTTTGGGTTCATTGCCCGTATTGTGCAAATATTCAGCATAAGGAATATTGCCCCTGGCTGGTGCCCTAATATAGTCAAATTGTATTTCATCTACTCCGCTTAATATAAGCTCTTTTGCTATCTCTATATTATAATCCCATACTTCCTGGCTATATATATCCGGCCAGGTAGAACCTTCAGAATACAGGGGTTCTCCGGTTCTATTATCTTTTATGGCTAAATCAGGCCTTGCTTTTGGCAATACGGAATCCTTGAAAAGAACAATCCTTGCTATGCTGTAAATATTTCGGTATTCCATTTCTTTAATTACTTTATTGAGGTCATATAATATAAGTTCTGACCCTATTTCTTCTGCAAACCCAACCCTGGTATCATAATTTATGTATCCCCGGTCATCCTTGGCGTTAAACACTATTGAGTTAAGCTCTGTTTTATCAATTAGGTCATAAATTTTGTTTCTCTTTATTTCAGAGTTCATGCTATAACCGGTAAGGTAAACCCCTTTTTGGGTTCCCGGCTGGATATTTCTTTCCTCATAAAAATAACGGAAGGGAAATGCATAAAACCTTTCTTTATTCTGTTGGGCCGTATTTAGGAAAAGGGAAGGGAGGAGAAACAATAAGGCAAGAGAAAGGGTGAATAATATGGTTTTTCTATGAATCAAGATTTTTAAATTTAAAAAGTTTTAAAAGCATATACAAATATTATACACATCTCTTATTTAGGGCAAGAGGTTAAAAGAAATAAATCGCTTATCTAGAAAATTAGTAGCTCTGGTTGAATATTTTTGGTTTAAAAATATGCATAAATTCATACCTAAATATTTACATAATATTTTACCTATAGTAAAATGATTATGAATTATTATTAAATTACAGGAGTCATTATGTCTGTGGTTAACATATCATTGCCTGAAACATTTTTGCAAAAAATTGAAAAATACAGAAAAGTAAAGGGTGAAAACCGGTCAGATTTTTTTAAAAAAGCAGCTGAGCTTTATTTTAATGAAATTGAAAAGGAAATGTTTTTTAAAAAAAGGAAAAAAGCTATAGAAAAATTAATGGAAATTGGTTATAAGGAAAGGAAAAAAGGAACCTTTAAAGGCATTGATTTTGTGAAGGAAATTAGAAAAATGCGGGAGGAAAGAACCAATGAACTACTTGGAAGAATTTGACATAAACAGTTCTGACCTGGTAAAAGAAGCCCGGAAAAATATTTTTGTAATTGACTCGTCGGTTGTATTTAAGTGGTTCTTTTTTGCAAATGAAGGTAATTTAGAAATTGCTAAAAGCATTTATGAAAAAGCTGTACAAAAAGAATACTACCTGTTGGCTCCTGAACTTCTGGTACAGGAGCTATTAAATATTTTTAAATACAAAACCGATTTTACAGAATCAAGAGTAAGGCTAATTTTAAAAAATGTATTTGATATCTTAATCATTGTAAAACTTGATTTTAAAGAATACATGGAAATTTTAAAAATTTCAGAAGAGATAAATGCGTCCATATATGATTGTATTTATATTGCCCTGGCAGGTAAATACAATATTCCATTTATAACTGCTGATAATAAACTTTATAAAAAATCCAAGAATTCTAAATACAGTGTCCTCCTATTAAATGAATTTCTGGATAGGTATTAATCAACTTAAACTGCTCTAGAAAATTTTAAAAACCCCTTGATATATGAACCATAGTTCATTATAATTAGTATGAACAATAGTTCATATAAGGAGGTTTAATATGCCAAGTTTTGACGGAACAGGACCAGCAGGACAAGGACCGATGACAGGAAGAGCTGCAGGATATTGTGCCCTGCCTTTAGAATCTAACCAGTATAGTACAAGGCAGAATAAAAATATGACCAGAGCTTTTCCGGTATCAAATGCGGTCCCCCCTTATAATACCCGGCAGGTTCCCAGGAGAGGCTATGCCGGAAGAGGCAGGGGAGCTGGACGCGGAAGAAGAAGATTTTAACTAAAAGGAGGTTGATTAATATGCCAAGAGGAGACGGAACAGGACCAGCAGGACAAGGACCGATGACAGGAAGAGCTGCAGGATATTGTGCTGGCTACAGTGTGCCTGGTTTTATGAATCCATCTGGCGGGAGAAGATTTGCAGGAAGACCATTTGGAGGTTTTGGTAGGGGAAGAGGCCACAGGAACATGTATTATGCTACTGGACTTCCAGGTTGGCAAAGATATAACCCAAACCCGCCAGCAGGAGCAACTCCAGGTTATGCGCCAGATATTGCGCCTGAAGAAGAAATGGAAAGCTTGAAAAGCCAGGCAGATATGTTAAAACAACAGTTAAATGATATCCAGGCTAGGATAGATGAGTTGTCCAAAGAAAAAGATCAGGAGTAATTGTTTAAAAAATAAAATATAATAAAGTAAGATAGATGAAGGCAGCAAAAAGCTGCCTTTATCTATCTATTAAAAGGCGGTATTTATGAACAACATTACAAAAAATGAAAAGGTGGCCAAGAACATGGCCAGGGTTAAAAACAAGTTTTTGATATTTAGTGGAAAAGGGGGAGTGGGAAAAACTACGGTTTCAGTTAACCTTTCCTATAATCTGCATCAGAAGGGATATAGGGTTGGCTTGCTGGATGTAGATATCCACGGTCCTAATGTTATAAAAATGCTTGGTTTGGAAAACAGAAGGATAACCGGGCAGGAAGATAGAATAAACCCAATAGAGCTGGTGGAAGGGTTTAAAGTTATGAGCACTGCTTCTATACTGGAAAACAAGGATACCCCAATTATATGGAGGGGCCCTCTTAAGATGAAACTTATACAACAATTCTTAAGTGATGTAAGCTGGGGGGAACTGGATTTTCTAATAGTGGACGCCCCGCCTGGAACCGGAGATGAGCCTTTGAGCATAGCCCAGTTGCTTCCAGATCTTTCAGGTGGCATTGTGGTAACCACGCCCCAACAGGTAGCAATAATTGATGCAAGAAAAAGCATTCAATTTGCTAGACAGCTAAAAATTTCCTATATAGGAGTTATTGAAAATATGTCCGGCTTTTTGTGCCCGCATTGCGGGAAAGAAGTTAATTTATTTAAAACCGGAGGGGGAAAGGAAGTGGCAGAAGATATGGGAGTTGATTTCTTGGGCAGCATTCCTTTTGACACTAAAATTATGGAATCATCTGATGAGGGAAAGATATATTTAAAAAATATACAGGACAACAGGAAAATAAAGGAAGCTTACAACAAAATAACCGGTAACATAGTAAAAAATTCAGGCATTTAGCAGATCTTTTTTTGCTTGATTGTATTAATTTAAGTTGTTAAAATCTTTATGAGTATATACCCAAAATATAAGGGGGAGTTATTATGAAGAAAGAAATAGAGCCTACAAATGCAATGTATCCATTGCCGGTTGTGCTGGTTACCAGCGGTGATGGCACCAATGATAATATAATAACCATAGCATGGACTACCAATATCTGCAGGCAAATACCCTGTGTAGGAATAGTAATAAATGGGCAAAAATATTCACTGGATTTAATAAATAAGCATGAAGAATTTGCAGTAAACATCCCAGGAAGGGATAAGCTTAGAGAAGTTGATATATGTGGTGGAAAGCATGGGGATAAAGTGGACAAATTTAAATTGGCAGGTTTTACTAAGGAAAAAGCAAAAGTAATTAAAGCCGCCCTTATAAAAGAATGCCCAATTAATATAGAGTGCAGGTTGGAGGATACCTACTCAATGGAAACCAGCCATCTGCTAATAGGAAAAGTAGTAAACATTCATGTAGATGAAAAAGTTCTGGATGGTGAAGGAAAAATTGATTTTGGGAAGCTAAACCCGGTGGTTTATGCCCAAAAGACCTATTTCTCCCTGGGTGAAAGTATTGCCAAGAGAGGTTTTGGACTAAAATAGATGGATAATTTAAAAATTACAATACTGGTAGACAACAGGGTAGCTGTCCCTGAGCTTAGGGCTGAACATGGATTGTCTATGCTCATTGAATCTAATGGTAAAAAAGTATTGTTTGATACCGGACAGGGAACCCAGGTGCTAAGAAATGCACAAGCCTTAAACCTGAAGTTGGAAGACATTAGCAGTATAGTGTTAAGCCATGGACATTATGACCATACAGGAGGTTTGCTTCCGGTTTTAAAAAAAGCCGGTAAGAGCATTGATGTTTATGGACATCCAGCAATTTTTGAAAAAAAGTATGTTATAAGGGATGGGGACACAAAATCTTATATTGGGATCCCAGAAAAAAGGGAAGAATATGAGAAAAATGGGGCAAATTTTTTGCTTTCTAATCTAAACCAGAAAGTGGCCAAAGGAATTTATACTACTGGTGAAATCTTTAGGGAAAGCGGTTTTGAAAAAGTTGAGGATTCCTTTATTAAAAAAATAAACGGAAAGTTTGTCCATGATAATATTCAGGATGATATTTCACTGGTTATCCACCGGGGTGAGGGAATAATATTACTATTGGGATGCGCACATAGTGGAGTTATAAATATTATCCAAAAGGCAATAGACATAAGCAATAAGGATAAATTTCTGTTAATAGCAGGAGGAATGCATCTGTCAGAAAAAGATGAAAATTATATTAATAGAACCCTGGCAGAGCTTAAAAAATTTAATATTAATTTCATAATGCCCACTCATTGTACGGGAATAAATGTATCCCCAAAATTTAAAGAAATTTTTGGAGACAGGTTTTTTTATGGCAGTGCCGGGCGGGTATTAAAATTTAAATAGGGAGGGTGGTTTGTCTTTCTTTTACGGCCCAGTTTTATCTAGGAGGTTTGGTTATTCTTTAGGTGTGGACATAATACCTTTCAAGGTATGTGTTTATGATTGCATTTATTGCCAGCTGGGGAAGACAACACAAAAAACTATTGAGAGGAAGGGCTATATAAATTTTAATATAAGGGATTTTAAAAATGAGCTTAAAAAGAGAATAGAAGATAGTCTGGAGATAGATTATATTACATTTTCGGGGTCAGGGGAACCTACCCTAAATAAAGATATTAGGAGATTGATCTTTGCTATAAAAGAAGAAACAGAAATACCGGTAGTAGTGCTTACCAGCGGCGGGTTGCTAGGGTCCAGGGGTACTATAGATGACATAAAAGAGGCTGATTTAATAAAAGTATCCCTTGATGCACCAAATAATAAATTGCTGAAAAAAATTAACCGGCCTCATAGGGAAATTAGCTTTGGCCGCAATATTTTAGGGTTGAAGGAATTACTGGATAGCTACGGGGGGAAGGTGTGGCTGGAAATTATGCTAATATCGGGGATAAATGATTCAGGGGAAGCACTGACACAGTTTAAAGATTTGCTGGAAAGCTTGGATGGGGGAATAGAAAAAATTCATATTAATACCCCGGTAAGGCCAGCTGGGACCGGGAATTTGGAAATACCTCCGGCAGAGAAATTGAATGAGGCTAAAAAAATTTTTGGGGAAAGAGCAGAAATTATTGGAAAAGTAAAAAAGGGTAAAACCAGCTTGAAGTTAAAGGAAATAGAAGATGATATATACCAGATTATAAAAAGAAGGCCAGCCACGATTATGGATATAAGTGATTCACTTGGGATCAATCCAAACCAGTCAATAAAGGCAGTAAATAAGCTGATTGGAGAAAATAAGGTTAAGAGCATTGTAAAGGAAAATAAAAGATATTATTTTAAGGAGTGAGGTTTATGAAAGTAGCTATTTCTACCGATAATGGTATGGTATCTGCTCATTTTGGCAGATGCCCGCAATTTACAATTTTAGAGATTGAAGATGGTGGACTTAAAAATAAGGAAGTAATTGAAAACCCTGGCCACCACCCAGGTTTTTTACCTGAGTTTTTAAAAAAGAAAGGTGTTAACTGCATTATTGCTGGAGGTATGGGCAATAGGGCGAGAGACCTTTTTGACCAGGCAAATATAGATACTTTGCTTGGAATACAGGGAAGTATTGACCAAGTTACAGAAGGGATATTGAATGGAACATTAGAAGGGGCAGAAAATATCTGTAGTCCTGGAAAAGGAAAGGGCTATGGAGTAGAAAAAACAGATAACTAATAATTTAAGGAGGTTAATTATGCCAAGAGGAGACGGAACAGGACCGGCAGGACAAGGACCAGGAACAGGCCAGGGGCCAAGCCGCGGCGGCAGAGGAAGAATGGGCGGCCAGGGCGCAGGACCCGGTGGAAATTGTGTATGCCCAAGCTGCGGAGAAAAGGTTGAACATAAGCCCGGAAAGCCTTGCTACCAG
Source organism: Actinomycetota bacterium (assembly GCA_051744245.1). Taxonomy (GTDB): domain Bacteria; phylum Actinomycetota; class Humimicrobiia; order Humimicrobiales; family Humimicrobiaceae; genus M55B165. Next base: position 35,979 of record JBNJCV010000008.1, read on the forward strand.
CTGGAATGTCCAAAATGTGGAACCAGGATGGTAAGGGAATGAGTGCGAGGCCAAAAATTAATAAGATAGTAAATGAACTGCCGTTATACGTACTGTATAAGCCATCTGGGGTTGCAGAAGAAAATATAGAAGTGGAAAGCCTAACCATCGAAGAAATAGAAGCCTTGAAACTAAAAGACAAGCAGGGCTTAGACCAGACTGAAGCTGCCAAGAAAATGGGTATCTCCAGGTCCACTTTCCAGAGACTTCTTAAGTCTGCAAGGAAAAAATTAGTTTCTTCAATTCTGGATGGCAAAGCTATAAAATTTGAAGGTGGAAATTATATTCCGAATGCAAATATAGTAAGGACCAAATGCGGAAAGGGTTATTATCATTTTTTTGTTAAAAAAGGCGATATAAAAGATGCCGATGAAGTAAAATTAAGCAAAATAAAATGCCCTAAATGCGGAAAAAGATTAGTTGATTTTAAATAAATACAAGGAGGAAAAATGATTGTAGCAGTATCTTCTACGGGAACTAGCTTAGATTCAAATGTGGATGCAAGGTTTGGAAGGTGTCCATATTTTATAATCTACGATACCGAAAATGATAGTTTTGAGCATGTTGAAAACCAAGCCAGGCAGGCCATGGGCGGTGCCGGGATACAAACCGGGCAGATGGTTGCAAATAAAGGTGCCAAAGCCGTTATTACCGGTAATGTTGGACCTAATGCGTTCAGGGTGCTGGCATCAGCCAAATTAAAAGTTTATTCTGGGGTTGCTGGAAGTGTCAAGGATGCAATTGAAAAACTTAAAAAAGGAGAACTTGATGAAACCTCCGGTCCTGATGTAAGCTCCCACTTTGGCATGGGCGGAGGAGGTAGAAGGTAAATTGATAATATCAGTTGCAAGCGGAAAAGGGGGAACTGGCAAAACGACAGTTGCCTGCAATCTGGCTTTATCGGTGGGATATTGTCAGTTTATGGATTATGATGTGGAAGCGCCTAATTCCAGTTTCTTTTTAAAGCCTGAAATAAAGCACATACAGAAAGTAGCTATAAAACAGCCATACTTTTTAACCGAGACAGGAGCAGACTTTAGCGCTTGTGCTGAATTCTGCCATTACAATGCAGTAGCAGCAGTAGGTGACGATGTGATATTTTTTCCGGAATTATGCCATGGGTGCGGAGGCTGTAAATTAGTGGGTCCCGAGGGAGCAGTCAGGGAACAGGATGTAGTGGTAGGTGAGATAAGAAAGGGAGTGGCAAAACCCAATATTGACTATTATATGGGGGATCTTAAGCCAGGCTCAATGAGAACTGTCTCTGTACAAAGTGCATTGGACAAATCAATTCTTAAGGATGAGCTGGTTATAATAGATTCGCCTCCGGGGACTTCTTGTGCCATGGTATTTGCAGTAAAAGATTGTGATTACTGTATTTTGGTCACAGAGCCAACCCCTTACGGTTTAAATGACCTGCAGCTATCTGTGGATGTGCTAAAAGATATGGATAAGCCCTTTGGAGTCGTAATAAACAGGGATGGCATTGGTGACGGGGAAGTTGAGAATTACTGTAATAAAAACTATATACAAATTCTTGCAAAAATCCCCAATAAACGGGAAATTGCCGAATATTATTCCAGGGGGGACTCTCTTATTGACTATGATAGTTCATGGAAAGAAAAATTTGAAAATATGCTAAAAGGTATAGAAAAGGAATTACAAACATGAAGCAACTGACCATAATAAGTGGAAAGGGAGGCACAGGAAAAACTACTGTTGCTTCTAATTTCATAAAACTGGCAAATGACCATATTGCAGTGGATTGCGATGTAGATGCTGCAAACCTGCATATCCTGCTAGAACCGGAAATAGAAAAAGAAGAAGAATTTGTGGGAGGAGCTGTAGCAACATTAACCGGCGAATGTATTAATTGCGGAAAATGTGAACAATCTTGCCAGTTTGATGCCATTTCAGGATCAGAGACAAACCTGGTAATAGATCCCATAAGATGTGAAGGATGTGGTGTTTGTGAATATGTTTGCCCTACTGATGCCATAGAATTAAAGCCTGATAAGCAAGGTTCAAGCTTTATATCTAAAACCAAATTCTGCACCCTGGTACATGCAAAACTATTGCCTGGGGCTGAAAATTCCGGCCTCCTTATAACCCGTATAAGAAATGACGCTGAAGATATTGCAGGGGAGAAGAATCTAAGGCTGGTAATAATAGATGGGGCTCCAGGAATTGGTTGCCCGGTTATATCATCCCTTAATGGGGTAGACGCTACCCTTATTGTTACTGAGCCCAGCCTCTCTGCTATTAGCGATTTTAAAAAGGTTTATGAGGTGGCAAAAATATTTGGAATAAAGGTTTTTGCCTGTATAAATAAGTTTGATATTAATTTGGAAAATACAGGAGAAATAGAAGAGTTTTGCAGCAAAAATAATATAGAATTAATTGGAAAAATACCTTATGATGATAAGGTTTCTTTATCCCTTTCACACAAGCAATTTATAATTGATAGCAAAGACAGTGAAGCAGGCATAGAAATTGTAAATATGTGGGAGAAAGTTAAGGAATATTTATACAGTTAATAATATAGTTTTCTAGAAAGTAAAATATGAAGCTAAACCTAAAATGTATTCCTTGCTATATGAACCAGATTCTGCACGCAGCAAGCCTTCTTACCGATGATGAAAAACTTCAGGAAAAAATACTAAAAAAAGCATTAGAGGCGGTAAAAGATTTTGATACCAACAAGCCTGCATTTGATACTTTTTATAAAGTACAAAATGTTATTAGGAAAATAGCCCCAGACAAAGATCCTTATAAAGGTCTTAAAAAGAAATTCAACCTTATATGCTTGCATCTGGTAGAAAAAGCTAAGGAAATAATTGAAAATTCTGAACGTAAATTTGAAACCAGTGTAAGGATTGCCATAGCTGGTAATATAATTGATTTTGGCAAGGGTAACCAATTAGAGGAAAATATTGTTTTGCATACTATTGAAGAAGCATTGGAGCAAGAAATAAGCCAAGCCAAAGTAAAACAGCTACAAAGAAGGATTGAAGAAGCAAATCATATTCTCTATATCGGAGATAATGCGGGAGAGATTGTATTTGACAAGGTTTTTATAGAAAGGCTTTGTCCGGAAAAGTTTACTTTTGTAGTTAGGGGAGGCCCAACTTTAAATGATGCTCTTATGGAAGATGCCAAATTTGTTAGCATGACGGATTTAGTCAAAGTAATCACTACAGGGCTGGACTTGCCTGGAGCAACCCTGCATTTATGTTCTGATGAATTTAAAGCAGAATACAAACGCTCGGATCTGGTTATTGCTAAAGGCCAGGGTAATTTTGAGGCCCTAAGCGATGAAGATAAGGACATATTCTTTTTGCTTAAAATTAAATGCCCGGTAATAGCTGAAAGTTTTAACTATAAGTATAAGGTTGGGGATATAGTGATAGACACTGCCAGATAGATTCCTAATTCCCAGCAAGTGTTGCCAATATTTAAGTTTTAAGTATAGTATTAATCATTGCAATAAAAATTAAGCATAATATGCATGAATATTCCATAACCAAATCCATAATAGACATACTTGAAAAAAATATAAAATCCAGGGGCCTGGGCAAACTTTTAAAGGTGGATTTCGAAGTTAGCAATATTTCCCAGATAGAACCTGAATCTGTAAAGTTTTACTACAATATACTGACTGAAAAAAAACCAAAGCTTAAAGGAGCGCTGCTTAATTTCAAAAGGAAAAAAGTGAAAGTTTTTTGCAGCCACTGCAACCAAACTTCTGAAATCGATAATTGGGAAATGTTGTGTCCGAATTGTAAAAGCAAAAACATTAAATTAACTGAAGATGATGAAATTAAAATAGTATCTGTAGAGGCTCAGGAATAAAAAAGTATTTTTTTAAATAAAGGGCTTCAAAATATTGACTTAAAAGTGTGCTAATATTACAATAATATCAAATTAATAAATAAAAAATGTTGCTTGTTGTTAAGTTTATTTGTACTAAACTTTAAATCTTAGTTTAAAATAGATTTTATGAAAATTTTACTTAAAGAAGTGAAGAGAAAAAATAAAATAAAACTTACAAAACTATTGCATTTCTATAAAATCTAATAAAACTTTTTTTCTAAAATTAAATAGTGCAAATAAACCTAGCCAAGCAATATGCTTGGTTTTTTTTGTTATAGAGAGGATGGTTGAAAGTGATTGAATTAATAAGGATTGGTTCTATAGGTTTAGCGCTAGTTATAGTTGGCTTTCTCATCGGCTTTTTTTACCGCAAATATATTATAGATTCTAAACTAAATTCAGCTGAGCAAAAGGCAAAAATTATATTAAACGACGTAGAAAAAGAAGCTCAGACTATAAAAAAAGAGGCATTGCTGGAAGGTAAAGAGGAAATACAAAACCTGAAAGCAAAAGCAGATGAAGAAATAAAGGGCCAGAGAGCTGAACTACAAAAAATGGAAAATAGGGTTGTATGTAAAGAAGAGGCAATGGAAAAGAAAGCGCATTTCTTGGAAAAAAAGGAAAAGAGCTTAAATATTAGGGAAAAAGAAATCCAGAAAAAAGACGAAAGCTTAACTGAAGTCCTAAAAAAAGAGGTATTGCGGCTTGAAGCTATCGGAGAATTAACTAAAGAGGAAGCAAGGGCTGTACTGATGAGGAAAATGGAAGACGAAGCCAGATTTGAAGCATCTAAAGAGATTAGGAAGATAGAGGCAAAACTTAAAGAAGATGCTGATAAAATGGCAAAGAAGATTATTTCTCAAGCCATACAGCGGTGCGCAATAGATCATGTAAGTGAATCTACAGTATCAGTAGTTAATCTACCCAATGATGAGATGAAGGGAAGAATTATTGGGAGGGAAGGAAGAAATATCCGGGTATTTGAAAACCTGACCGGAATAAACATTATAGTTGATGATACTCCAGAAGCGGTAATACTTTCATCATTTGATCCTGTGAGGAGGGAAATAGCAAGGGTTACCTTAGAGAAT
>JBNJCV010000009.1:0-39958 GCA_051744245.1 Actinomycetota bacterium
GACTGGGCAAAGTTTGCCGGTATAGGCATCTCCAAATTTGTATCACTGGGAAATAAGGCAGATATTTCAGAAGAAGACTTAATTGAATACATGGAAAATGATGATAGTTGCAGGGTAATTACTGCTTATCTTGAAGGAGTAAAGAATGGACGCAAATTTATCGATATTAGCAGCAGCGTTTCTAAAAAAAAGCCCATCATAGTGGTTAAGGCGGGAAATACCAGCGCAGGTGCAAAAGCTGTATCTTCTCATACTGGTACATTGGCAGGCTCGCAGAAAGCTTATAGCTCTGCTTTTAAGCAGTCAGGCATAATAAGGGCAAGAACAATCAAGAATCTTTTTGATTATGCCAATACTTTTGCAAATCAGCCATTGCCTAAAGGGAAAAAAGTTGCAATAATAACAAATGCAGGCGGGCCCGGTATTATGGCAACTGATGCATGTGAGGAAAACGATATACCCTTGGCGAATTTGGAAAAGGACACTATTGAAAAATTAAAAAACTTCTTGCCTCCAGCCGCGAATTTCTATAATCCGGTAGATGTACTTGGAGACGCTTTGGCAGACAGGTACCAGAAAACGCTGGAAGTAGTGCTGGAAGACAAAAATGTTGATTCAGTAATTATAATACTTACTCCCCAGACTATTACCCAGCCTTATGAGACTGCTAAGGCAATAGTTGAAGAAATAAAGGACTACAAGACTGATCTACCCATAATTACTTGTTTTATGGGAGGAGCAGAAGTTAAAAAGGGAATTGATTATTTAAGGAATAGCGGGATACCCAATTTTGACATACCGGAGACCGCGGTGGAAGCCTTAAAGCAAATGATTGAATATAGCAGCTGGAAGCAAAAAAAAATACCGGAGATAAAGGAAATAAGTGCTGACCAAGATAAGGTTAAGGAATTATTTTCTAGCTGCAGGAAAGACGGGCGCTATGAATTAGGAGAGATGGAAGCAAGAAGAGTGCTGGAAGCTTATAATATAAGGATACCAAAGGCAGAATTGGCAAGAGATATAGAAGAAGCAAAACAGCTGGCAGAGGATATAAAGTATCCTCTGGTGCTAAAGATTGTTTCCCCTAATATTTTGCATAAAACTGATGTTGGAGGCATTAAGATAGGTATAAGCAATGAAAAGGAATTAGAAGAAGAGTTTGAGCAAATACTATGGAATGTAAAAAAATATATGCCAGATGCAAATATAAAAGGTATTTTATTGCAAGAAATGATACAATCTAAGAAAGAGACAATAATTGGAATAAATAAAGACCCGCAGTTTGGGCCCATGGTAATGTTTGGATTGGGTGGCATATATGTGGAAGTGTTAAAGGATGTTTCTTTTAGAATTGCTCCCATATCTAGGAATGATGCAAAAGAGATGATAAATGAAATAAAAACAATTAAATTATTGAGGGGAGCAAGGGGTGAAAAACCTTCAGACATAGATAGTATAGCAGATGTACTGTTGAGGATTTCACAGCTGGTTATAGATTTTCCGGAAATTCTGGAGATGGACATAAATCCATTATTTGTTAAAGAAGAAGGAGAAGGTTCAATAGCAGGAGATGTTAGAATAAGGATAGGGGAAAATTAAAAAAGGAGGTAAAAGATGTTTCCTTTGTTTTTTATTTCCAACAGGCCATTTTCTGGCAAAAGCTCGATTTGTGTGGGCGTAGGTAAAAAATTTATTGAAGATGGCATGAAAGTTGGGTATATGAAGCCAATTGGCACTCTTCCCACTAGAGAGGGTGGCATTACCACAGATGAGGATGCGCAATATATTTCTAGTATTTTAAATGTTAAGGATGATCTGGCTAACATTACACCCATAGTATTAACCCAGCAATATGTAAGGCAGGGGCTAAGGGAAGAAAAATTTGCAAATGATTTCCTGGACAATATTGAGGAGGCCTACAATAAAGTAAAAGAAAGCAAAGACTTAGTAGTGCTTGAAGGAGCTAAAAGCGTTGAAGATGGCTGTTTTTTAGGTATCTCATCCCGGGAAATCTCAAAAAGGCTTAATGCCAAAACAATTTTGGTAATGAGATATAATACCGAGATTGTAGACCAAATTTTATGCGCAAAAGAGTTCCTGGATGATTCTTTTGGTGGCGTAATAATAAACTGGGTTCCCAGGAGTCAAATCGAATTTTTAAAGGAATTAGTATTACCTTTCCTTGAAAAAAGAAAAATCACGGTATTGGGCTTTATTCCTTCCAATAAAATACTTTCATCTGTCAGTATTAAAGAAATGGCTGAGTCCTTAAATGGTCAGGTTATATGCGCAGAAGATAAGATTGATGAACTGGTAGAATCATTTATGGTAGGCGCTATGGGACAGGAACAAGCGCTAAAATATTTTAGAAGAAAATCAAACAAGGCTGTAATTACAGGCGGTGACAGAGCCGATGTACAGCTAGCAGCATTAGAGACCCCCACTAAATGCTTGATACTTACAGGAAATTTCCAGCCTAGCAGTGTAGTTTTAGGAAGAGCTGAAGAGCTCGGTATACCAATGATTTTGGTAAATTATGATACTTTGACTGCAGTTGAAAAAGTTGAAGAAATTATTGGACATGTAAGATTCCATGAAATGAAAAAAATTGATAAAATAGTTGAAGTTGTAAAAGAATGCATTGATAGTGGTAAATTATTAGAGATGGCAAAAGAATAATTTTGAAGGCTGGAAGGAAAAATAAATAAGCATGGATTCTACAACAAATACCATAGTTATAGACGCTATGGGTGGGGATTATGCGCCAGATGAAACCATAAAAGGAGCAGTTCAAGCTTTATCTTCAATTGAAAGATTGAATATATCCCTGGTGGGGATAGAGAAAGAAATTAGGCAAGTTCTAGACTCTTTTAATTTTCCGGCTGATAGTATTGAAATCATAAATGCTCCCCAAAAAATTGGAATGGGTGAGTCTCCTTCTGAAGTCATTAGAAAGAAAAAGGATTCTTCAATTTACAAAGGTACCCTTATAGCTTCCCAAACTAAAAATTCAGCTTTTTTGTCTGCTGGCAATACGGGGGCAGTTATGGCATGTTCCCTGTTTAACCTAAAAAGGATTGAAAATGTTCTGAGGCCTGCTATTGCCACAGTTATACCCCTGGCAGGAAAAAGCCTGGTTTTAATTGATTCAGGGGCAAATGCAGACTGTAAACCAAAGTATCTCCAGCAATTTGCAATAATGGGGAAGGTTTATGCTGAAAACATACTGGGCATTGCCAATCCTAAGATAGGACTGGTAAATGTGGGAGAAGAAGAAAAGAAAGGAAATGAATTAAGTGTAAAATCTTATCAGTTATTGAAACAAACTAGGCTAAATTTTGTCGGTAATGTAGAGGGTAGGGAGATATTTGAAGGAACTGTAGATATTGCAGTTTGTGATGGATTTGTGGGCAATGTGTTACTTAAAGCAATAGAAGGGTTGGCTAATTTGCTTTTCGGGCAGGTAAAAGAAACTTTGAGCAGCAGTTTTTACAATAAATTGCTTGCACTAGGCTTAAAAAAGTCTTTTAAGGAAATGAAAAAAAAGTTTGACTATGAAGAATATGGAGGTGCTCACCTTCTAGGGGTAAATGGAGTTCCTATAATTTCTCATGGAAGTTCCAGGGCCAAGGCAATATATAATGCGGTTAGGGTAGCAAATGAAGGTATTAATTCAAATCTGGTGAAAAAAATTAGGGAAGAAATAATAACTAATTAAAATAGGAGGACAAATGGAAAATTTTGAGAAGGTGAAAGAAATACTTGTAGATGTATTGGGTGCCAAGGAAGAAGATATAAAACCTGAAAGCAAGTTTGTGGAAGATTTGGGTGCCGATTCATTGGATTTGGTTGAACTTATAATGTCATTTGAAGATAAGTTTGATATTGAAATAAGTGATGAGGAAGCGGAAAAGATTGTAACTGTACAGGATGCCTTAAATTATATTGATGAACACACAAAATAGTCTAAAAAAGGTTGCTGTTGGAATGGAAGAAGGAGTTTTGAGAAACAGAATAAGGAACTGGCTAAAGCAGCTTGGAATTGATGCCGAAGACCTGAAAATTTATATACAGAGCTTAACCCACAGGTCATTTGCAAGGGAAATAAATGTAGAATCAAGGGGAAATGAACAATTAGAATTTTTAGGGGATAGTGTATTATCATTTGTAATTACATCCTATTTATATAAAAAATATGGAAACTATACAGAAGGAAGGTTAGCCAAGATAAAGTCTATTCTGGTAAATAAAAAAACATTGTCTAAAATTGCACTGGACATAGGGCTGGATAAGCAAATACTTTTAAGCGAAAATGAGGAAAATTCCGGTGGGAGGAAAAAAAACTCTATACTAGGGGATAGTTTTGAGGCATTACTGGGCGCCATATATATTGACAAAGGCATAGATTTTACTTATGAATGGCTGATGGGCAGGTTTGAAGACAAAATAGAGGAGAGGGTTTTTAAGCCAAAAATTACGGATTACAAAACTTATCTCCAGGAGGCAGTTCAATCTGATTATTCCAAACTGGTCACCTACGAGATGATTGAGTCTCAGGGGCCGGACCATAACAAGATTTTCTATTCAGTTGCCAAAATTGATGATAAAATAATTGGCAGGGGAAAAGGAAGAAGTAAAAAGAGTTCCGAGCAGGAAGCAGCTGAAGATGCCTTGAAGAATATTTATAATTTAGAATTTTAGTATTGTTGGGATTAGCTTGTATCTTAAAAACATTACACTTCGCGGTTTTAAATCATTTAAAACAAAAAGCCAATTAACCTTTGAGCCAGGGGTTAGTGTGATTGTGGGACCTAATGGGAGCGGCAAGAGCAATATTGCTGATGCCATTTCCTGGGTTTTGGGTGAGCAAAGCCCGAAATCCTTAAGGGGAAACAGCATGGGGGACGTAATTTTCAGAAATAAGCAGGAAGAGCTGGGCATAGCAGAAGTTTCACTTTGTTTTGACAATAAGGACCGGGAATTGGATCTGGATTTTAGGGATGTGAGGATAACCAGGAGGGTTTATACAGAAGGAGGAAGCGAGTATTACATAAATTCATCCCCTTCAAGGCTAATGGATATCCAGGAAATGATTGCAGACAGCGGGATAGGAAAGGGCTTATATACCATTATTAACCAGGGTCAAATAAATGATATTGCGGTGTTAAAGCCGGAAGAGAGAAAATTAATAATAGATGAAGTAATAGGTATATCCAAGCACAAAAACAGGAAAGATAAATCAATAAACAAGTTAGAAAAAGTTAAAGAGGACATAGACAGGATAAATGACCTTACCCAGGAAATTAAAAGGACCATGGATCCTTTAGAAATAGAAGCTGATAAAGCCAAAAAATATGCAAAAGCATCCAACCAGTTAAAGGGTGAAGAGATCTCCTTGTTTATAGCAGAAATTAATAAGCTGAATTCGGATTGGGAGAAAAAAAAGAGCAGGGGCCATAAACTAGAGCAGGAAATGGATAAGGTAACCAAGGATCTGGAATTGGAGATTGAAAACAAAAAGAAGCACAAAAAAGATGCCGGGGATAAACTGTCCAGCTATCATTATTGGGAGGAACAGCTAAAGAAGTTTAACGCAGATTTAGATCATCTGAAGGGTATAATAGAATTGGTAAAAAGCAAAGAAAATGTATTCTCAACTCTTAAGGGTATGTTTGAAATGAATTTAAGGAAAAGTTTGGACCAGGAAGACATAAAGGATAGAAAAGAATCCCTGTATGGGAAAATAATAGAGATCCGGGAAATAGTAAGTGGCTTTTTGAAAAATATTTTAAGCATTCTTTCAGGCAGCTCCAAGTATAAGGAGATAGAGTCAGATGGCAATTTTATCCTAAAGAAATTTGAGAAATTATTACAGAGTTTTAATAAGGATGAAGCAAAGCAGAAAAATAGGAGGGAATTTAATACCAAATTGCTAAAAATATGCAGTAGCAATTTAGAAAACGCAAAAAAACTATATGGAACCTTAAATGATTTTTATAAAAAAATAGAGACAGTAAAAGAAGTAATTTACCCTAATTTTGAAAAAGAAAAAAAGAAAATAGGAAAAATACAAGGCGAAGTTGAATTTATCGATAATAGTATTGGAAAGATTAATGTTAAAAAGAATGATTTGGAAAAATCGATTTATAAAAATGACCTGGATAAGGAAAGCATAAAACAGCAGGTAGAAAATATTACTAAGTACATCATAGATAAATATAATTTATCAGTCGACTATATTTTTAAGCATTATGAGCCTGCAGAAAACCTGTCTGAAGTAAAGAGGAATATAGCAGACCTAAAGAAGATAATAAAGGATTTCGGGAATGTAAACCCCAATGCTTCTATTGAATATGAAAGGATAAAAAAAAGGTATGATTTCCTGCAATCCCAGAAAGAAGACCTTTTGAACAGCAGGGAAAAACTTAAGAAACTAATTGAGGAAATAGACCAGGAAATAGAAAACTATTTTATGGAAAAATTTGAAAAAATTGATGAGAGCTTCAGCTATTATTTTAAGATATTATTCCCCTTAGGAGACGGGGAACTACAATTAGTGAAAAAAGACGAAAGCAGTGATTTAGGGATAGATCTTAAAGTGGATATCGGAAACAACAAATTTGTTCCCCTATCCCTGCTCTCCGGAGGGGAGAAATCATTGGTGGCTATAGCTTTTCTTTTCTCTATATTTTCTACCAATTTATCCCCATTTTATGTATTTGATGAAGCTGATGCTGCGCTGGATGATATAAATATTGACAGGTTTTTGTCTCTGGTGGGAAAATTTGCTGAAAATCAGCAGATAATTCTTATAACCCACCAGAAAAAAACCATGGAAATTGCAAATACTATATATGGTGTTACAATGCAGTCTGATGGTGTATCAAAGGTTTTTTCTGAAAAGATAGGTGAAAATAGTTTTGCAAAAACTGATTAAAAATTTTAATTATTTATACAGCAAATTAAAAAACAATGATGAAAGCTTCTGGGACGGGCTGGAGGAACAGCTGGTTTTAAGTGATGTAAACGCAGAGACTGCTAGCACTATTTTAAATGAAGTAAAAGATGAGGCTGCCAGGGAAAGGATAAACCATCCGGAGGGCATAAAAAACATACTTAAGGCCCAAATTGCTGGAATGCTAAACAGCTCAGACAGCAGCCTAAAACTGGCTAAACAGGGACCAACAGTTTACCTTATCGTAGGGGTAAACGGAGTTGGCAAAACCACCACAGCTGCAAAAATTGCCAACATGTTTAAAAAGAAAGGCCAGAGTATAATAATGGCTGCCGCCGATACATACAGGGCAGCAGCAGTAGAACAATTGCAACATTTTGCAGATGCTTTGGGGATTGAAATGGTGCATCACCAGAGGAATTCGGATCCTGGTGCTGTGGTTTATGACTCTATAGAGAAAGCCCAGGCAAAAAACCATGATATGATTATAGTGGATACTGCGGGCAGGATGCAGACTTCCTATAATCTCATGGAAGAATTAAAGAAGATTAAAAGGGTTGTAAATAAAAAACTTGGCAGGGATCCTGAAGAAATACTGATGGTAATTGATGCTACTACCGGACAAAATGCAAGGTTTCAAGCAAAAACCTTTAATGAAGCACTGGATTTAACCGGCATTATCTTAACCAAAGCCGATGGCACCTCCAAGGGAGGTATTGTGCTTAGTATAAAAAATGAACTGAAGTTACCTGTAAAGCTGGTTACCAATGGGGAAAAGCTTGAGCATATTTATTGTTTTGATTCAGGCGAATTTGTTGATATTCTAATTCCGTGAGGTGTTTTTTATGTTTGATTTCTTAACCACAAAATTTGAAGACTTATTTTACAAAGTAAAGAACAAGGGTAAGCTTAGCCCGAAAGATTTGGATGATGCGCTTAAGGAAATTAAGCTTGCCTTGCTTGAAGCCGATGTTAATTTCAAGGTGGTAAAGCAATTTTTAAAAAATGTTAAGGAAAAGGCTATTGGTGAAAAAGTCATTGAAAGTGTTACCCCTTACCAGCAAATAGTAAAAATAGTAAATGATGAAATAATAAATTTGCTGGGTAGCGGGAGCGGTAAAATTAACTTTTCGCAGAAGCCTCCCACCATAATCATGACTGTGGGCCTGCAGGGAACAGGTAAGACTTCAGCGGTAGTTAAGCTGGCAAATTTTTTACAAGAAAACTACCAGAAGAAAGTTTCTGTAGTGGCTTCAGATGTCTATAGGCCTGCGGCAGTTCTTCAGCTTGAGGATATGGCTGGAGAAATAGGAGTGGAAGTATATTCGGAGAAGAATTCCAATCCGGTAAATATAACAGTAAACGGGGTAAAAAAATTTAAAAAGCAGGGCAGCGACATAGTTATAATTGATACTGCCGGAAGGCTACATGTTGACCAGGAAATGATGGATGAAATTGCGGTCTTGAGGAAAAAAGTAAGACCCCACCAGATTTACCTGGTACTTGATGCTATGACCGGTCAGGAAGCAGTAAATATTGCTTCTAAGTTTAATGCTGAAGTTGAATGTGATGGAATTATTTTGACTAAGCTTGACAGTGATACCAGGGGAGGGGCGGCATTATCTGTTTATTATGTAATTAACAAGCCCATAAAGTTTATATCAACTGGCGAAAAAATTGCAGATTTTGACATATTCCACCCGGACAGGCTTGCATCCAGGATACTGGGGAAAGGAGACATACTCACCTTGGTAGAAAATGCAGGAAAGGTTATGGATGAAAAAGAGGCTGAAAAATTTGAAAAGAGAATGAGGAAAAATGAATTAAATTTCGAGGATTTTGTAAGCCAGCTTAAGCAGATAAAAAAAATGGGTTCCCTGAATAAAGTATTTTCAATGCTGCCTGTTAATAATAAACTTATGAAAAACGTTAATCTAGATGACTCTCAACTGGTGCCCATTGAAGCCATGATAAATTCAATGACCAAAAAAGAGAGGAGAAATCCCCAAATAATAAATGGGAGCAGAAAAAAAAGAATAGCAAGGGGAAGCGGAACTTCGGTTTCTGAAGTTAATAAATTGTTAAAACAATTCGAAAATACTAAAAAAATGCTTAAACAAATATCAAATTTAGAACAAGGATTTAATTTACCCTTTAAGTTTTAAGAATAAAAAAATTTTGCAAGTTGTTAATAAAAATATATAATGGATAAATATTAGACATTTATTGAATCTTAGGAGGTTACAGTATTGAGTGTAGTTATTAGATTGACAAGGAAGGGATTTAAGAAGCAGCCATATTTTAGAATAGTGGTAGCTGACAAAAGATCGCCCAGGGACGGTAAGTTTATTGACAGTATTGGAACTTACGACCCTAGAAGCAATCCTTCAAAAATTAAAGTAGACAAAGAGAAAGCTATTGATTGGATTAAGAAAGGTGCAAAACCTTCAAACACTGTTGGTAAACTTTTTGAAATCATAGATTTACAAAGTAGTGACAATAAATAAAATGGAGGTTAATGTGAAAGAACTACTTGAGTACATGGTAAAAGAACTAGTTGATAATCCGGAAGAAGTAGAAATTATCGAAGAGGAGGAAGATGAGAGAACAATAATCTTCAAAACTAAAGTTGCTGAGGACGATCTAGGCAAGGTAATTGGTAAGAAAGGAAGAACTGCTAATGCTCTTAGGGTCATAATGAGGGCAGCTTCAGCTAAAAGAGGTAAATCATCAATAGTAAAGATACTTGACTGATTTATATAAATAACAATTTTTGACATTTCAAAATGTCTTCAAGATTAATAGGGGTAATTGGTAAGCCACATGGGATAAAAGGAGAAGTTTTTATCAGGCTGCTTACTGATTGCCCCGAAACAATTTCTAAAGGGTGCAAGCTTTACCTGAATAAAGAATGCAATAAACCTGTAAAGGTTGAAAGCTTGAAATCAAAAAAGACCAAGAAATCAGAATTCAACTTAATAAAATTTAAAAATATTGATGACAGAAATGCTGCCGAAGACCTAAGAGGCAAAAAAATTTATAGAAAAGAAGAAGATACGCCTGAGCTAGGAGTGGACCATTACTGGCAAGATGATTTGATTGGTTGCCTGGTGCATACAAGTGGCGGTCAGTATATAGGAAAAGTTATAGATGTTTTAGAAAACATTGCCAACAATGTTATAGTAGTAAGGGTAGAAGGCAAAAAGGCGGAAAAAACAATAAGGCAGGAGCAAATGCTGGTGCCTTTTGTAAGGGACTATATTGGTAAAGTGGATATAGAAAATTCAAAAATACAAATAAAAAAGATACCGGAATATATATAAAATGATTATAGATATTATTACAATTTTCCCGGAATTTTACGGAAATATATTTGAATACGGCGTAATTAAAGAAGCTTTTAACAAAGATTTATGTAAAATAAATATATATAACTTGAGGGACTTTTCCAAAGATAAGCATAAAAAGATCGATGACAGACCTTACGGAGGAGGTCCAGGCATGGTGTTTATGCCGGAACCATTGGGGGAAGCTATCAGCTTTATAAAGAAAAAAAACAGAATTGGCAAAGATAAGCAGCTTACAGTACTTCTTACTCCCAAGGGGTTGAAACTGGAACAGCCTATGCTTAAAAATTTTTTAGGATTTGAGAATTTAATATTGGTTTGTGGAAGGTATGAGGGCATTGACCAGAGGGCAATAGACCTTCATATTGATTTAGAGCTATCCATAGGAGATTATGTTTTAACTGGCGGGGAAATTCCTTCTTTGGTGGTAATAGACGGGCTGGTAAGGCTTATGCCTGGAGTGGTGGGGAAGGAAGAATCCCTGCAGTCTGAATCATTTGAAAATAATTTGCTTGACTACCCGCTGTATACCAGGCCAGTTGAATACAGGGGACTAAAAGTACCGAAAGTATTATTAAGCGGAGACCATAAAAAAATACAGGAATGGAGAAAGAATAAAGCCGAGGAGTTAACCAAAAGGAGACGGCCTGATTTATTTGACAAAAAAAGATAAATTTCTTATATTTGTTGGGTCCATTTTTAATTTAACAAAACTAGAGGTGCAATATGAATATATTGGATAAGATAGAAAATAAATATGCAAAAAGCGATATCCCGGAGTTTAAACCAGGTGATAAGGTAAGAGTTAATATAAGAATAAGTGAAGAGAGTAAAGACAGGGTCCAGTCTTTTGAAGGTATTGTTATAAAAAGACAGGGCAAGGGAATTAATGAGTCTTTTACAGTAAGAAAGATTTCTTTTAATAATGTGGGAGTTGAGAGAACCTTTTTAATAAATTCACCAGTTATCCAGTCGATCCAAAGACTAAACGAAGGTATTGTAAGAAGGGCAAAGCTATATTATTTGAGGAATAAGGTCGGAAAGAAATCAAAAGTAAAAATTAAATAACATGGAGTGAATGGCAAAAAAAAGTATTTTAAGAGAATTCATCACCTATGTAATAATAGTTGCCTTAGCCATTTCCCTATCTTTAACTATCAGGATATTAATTTTTGAACCCTTTATTGTGCCTACCCCATCCATGGAACCTACTTTAATGGTTAGAGACAAGGTGTTGGTAAATAAGCTTTCCTATAAATTTGGACCTATAAACAGAGGGGATTTAGTGGCTTTCCATTCTTCTTACGAAAACAAGGATCTGGTAAAAAGGGTTATTGCTTTAGGAGGGGAAGAAATCACCTTAACTACGGAAGGTGAAATCTATATCAACGGCCAGCCATATGAGGAAAATTATCTACCAGATGGTTATAACATAAGTTACCAGAACCAAACCATAATTTTGAATGAAAATGAGATTTTTGTAATGGGGGATAACCGCAAAAATAGCCTGGATAGCAGGTATTTTGGCACTATTACAGAAGAAGATGTTTTTGGCGAATTAGTTTTTATATACTGGCCTCCTAAAAGGTTTGGAAAAATTTAGTATAATTGAATGTATGGAAATCAATGAAATAAAAAGACTGCTAAAACTTTGCGCTTATGAAGATGAGCTGTACTCTAATGGATACGGGTTGATTGCCGGTGTAGATGAAGTTGGGAGAGGCTCCCTTGCAGGACCTTTGGTTGCTGCGGCAGTAATATTGGACAGAAAAAAATTTATTATAGAAAATCTAGATGATTCCAAGAAAATAGACGGAATAACCAGAAGGGAGCTATGCAGAAAGATTATTAAAAGTTGTATTTGCTGGTCAGCAGTAGAGATATCCCCGGAATTAATTGATGAGATTAATGTAAATAATGCAAATATCCTGGGTTTTAAAAAAGCGGTATCAAAGCTTAAAAGAAAGCCAGATATCATATTGTCGGATTTTTTAGAAGTTGATTTAGGAATTGAACTTATTCCGGTAACCAACGGGGATCAGATAAGCATATCAATTGCAGCTGCATCCATTATTGCCAAAGTCATAAGAGACAAAATGATGGTGAACCTAGGAGAGTATTACCCTGAATACGGGTTTAAATATAATAAGGGGTATGGGACAAAAAGGCATCTGCTGGCCTTACAAAAATATGGACCTTCAAAAATACACAGGCTAAGTTATACAGGTGTTCTAAACTAATTTGTGTATTTGACTAATTGTTTAAAATTTTTTAATATTAGTTTATGCTGCCTGTCTATGAAATTAACAAAAATATAATTCACTTAATTTTTATCCGGAGAATAAATCCCTATCATTTTATAAAAACCTTTAGGCAGGTAAACTGCATATTAAAAACCATAAATTTTTTTAAAAAAGGAAGCTGTGATTTTAAGAAAGCAGAAAAAATACTGGATAAAATAAGGCAAAATGATATTAAGGTTTTAAATATATCTGATGATAGATACCCGGAACCTTTGAAAAAAATTGACAACCCGCCACCCATTTTTTTTTACAAGGGAGATAAAATATTAAATTCAAAATTTAATATTGCAATTGTAGGTACCAGAAATTGCTCAAGCTATGGGATTAAGGCTGCAAAATATTTTGCAAAAAAATTATCAAGGCTAGGAATAACTGTAATTAGCGGGATGGCCCGGGGCATTGACTATTATGCACAGAGCGAAGCATTAAAGGAAAGCGGAGGCTCCATAGGAGTGCTGGGCTGCGGCATTAATATTTATTATCCTAAAAGCAGTGCTGGCCTTTACAAGACTATTAATTCCAACGGTAGTTTAATTTCTGAATACTTGCCGTTTGAAAAACCTAAAAAATGGTATTTCCCTTACAGGAACAGAATAATAAGCGGGTTGAGTAGAGGGGTTTTAATAATTGAAAGTGGATCCAGGGGAGGGGCCCTGATTACAGCGGATTATGCCCTAAAACAAAACAGAGAAGTATTTGCTGTGCCGGGAAATATTTTCAGCAATGCTAGCCGTGGATGTCATGGATTAATTAAGCAAGGGGCAAAATTAGTGGAGAATGCAGATGATCTATTGGAAGAGTTTTATTATTTATGCAAAAATAAGGGCTAAAGTTATGGTATGATATTTAAGTAAAGCATTTAGGAAAAAGGAAAGGTTATGGGTTTATTTAAGAAGAAAAAGCAGGAGAGGCCAAAAAATCCCTTAGGGGCAGCCCTTTATAGCTTGGACAACCTGTTAAATATAAATTTGAGAAAAATAAAGGCAGCTATACTTAACAAAAAGGAGATAAATCCCCGGAGAGCCAAAAAAGTTTTTGACAGAAATTTATACAAGCTGGACCGCATAATAGAGGATATTTCAAAAGAAAATCTGAAGACTGATTACAGGTCTGATAAGGTACGGTATAAGGTAATAGGCCTTATAAAGGATCTGAAAAAATATTTTGACGCAGCCTTAACTACAGGTTTTGATTACCGTAAAATCGAAGCCAAGGTAGGGAACTTTGAGAATATTCTAAAAAAAAGGGAAAACCTAAAAAAAGACATGAAGGATATCGAAAGTGATTATTTTTAAAAAATGAAGCTAAAAAAAAGCCTGGAAAAATATATTGATTTCCTAAAATACGAAAAAAACCTTTCCCTCAATACAATCGAGTCTTATGAAAATGACGTGCTGCAATTAATAAACTACCTTAACAGACTTAACATAAGTGAGACTGAAAAGCTTAACCTGGAAGATTTCAGGAAGTTCCTTAAGTTTATAGATAATTTTAATTATGCAAAAAGCAGTTTAATAAGAAAATATTCTTCTTTTCTTAATTTTTTTAAATTTCTGGAAGAGAGTGGATATATTAACAAGAGCTTGAGCCAGCATATAAGGGTGCCTAAAAAGGATAAAAAATTTTTTACCATACTCTCAAGGGACGAGATGCTGGCATTGCTTGATAGCATTACCCCAGATAGCGATACCGGAAAAAGGGACCGGGCAATTATAGAGGTTATTTATTCTACCGGAGCCAGAGTAAGCGAGGTAGAAAACATAAAAGTGGGGGATATAAATTTTACTGCCAGGGAAATAAAGGTTATCGGCAAGGGCAACAAGCAAAGGGCAGTATACCTTAACAGTCAGTCTATAGAATGTCTGGACAGTTACTTAGCTGTAAGGGGCAATTTTCTTAGTTTTAAAAATGGAAGGAAAGAAAACAGGTACTTATTCCTAAACCATAAAGGAGGAAAACTTTCTTCAAGAAGCATAAGGAATATAGTAAAAAAATACCTGAAGGAAGCCGGGATTAAAAAAAACATAACTCCCCACAGCATAAGGCATAGTTTTGCAAGCCACCTGCTTCAGGGGGGAGCAGGAATAAGAGAAATACAGGAACTTTTAGGCCATGAAGACATCTCTACTACCCAGATTTATACCCATCTTAATATCAAAAAATTAAAGCAAGATTATAGGAATTACCACCCCAGGGCAAAATGAAAAGTCCTGATTTGGATGAGTTGTATTAAGTTTTATTGGAAACAGAATGGACCAAATAGTATATTATGGGGAAAGCGGTTAAAATATCAGAAGAGCTTGCATAAGATGCAAAATTACTAAAATGGCAGTGGAAACCCTAGCTTGCTTTGTTTGGTAATAAAGGATATTTTGCTGGAAAGGGAACAGGCTAAGGAAGGGTTTGGAATACCTTATGTTTTGGGGGAGATGATTAGAAATTAGAGTAATCCAGTCATCTATTTTTACATAACAGAAAAAAAGTTATATAAAGATAAAACAAAGATACTGGATGCAGAAATTAAGAAAATAGGAAAAACCTTGAAATAAGGGAAGAAAAAAGAGCTCTTGGAGGATTGTGGGGGTATAAATATTATATCCAAATATAGCTTTTCTTATTGGCATTTGAACTTAAAATAGATGTTTTAAATTGGATAATGATTTGTAACCACCAGAAGCACAACAGGGGTCTTGCTAAATATCTAGATAATATATTTATTTTGAAATCCCACCCCCAATAAGGTAAATTAAGCAAAAAAACATTGAAAGTAATAGAGTAAGTTGTAAACAGTCTATAACCCCCTTATTTTCCAGCAAATTTTTGCCCTTTTATTTTGTTTGCTCAATAAAATAGTTTATGCTAAACTTGAGTTTTGAAAAATTACACACACCGCTTGCTGCATTATGGTGCTAATTTTTTACTGTTAAAGCGGTGGAGGAATAACCATAAGAATGGAGGTATTATTTTGAGTATTGTTAACATGAAGCAAATGTTGGAGGTAGGAGTTCATTTTGGCCATCAGACCAGAAAATGGAACCCGAAGATGAAGAAGTATATATATACTGCAAAGAACGGTATATATATAATAGACCTGCAGCAAACTATGCAGCTGATATTTGAGGCTTACAATTATGTAAGGAAGGTTGCCAGCGAAGGCGGGACCGTATTATTTGTAGGAACCAAGAAACAGACCCAGGACACCATAGAAAATTATGCGAAAGAATGCGGAATGCCATATGTTAAGAACCGTTGGCTGGGAGGCACTTTAACCAATTTTTCAACTATCAGCAAGAGAATCAGAAGAGTGGAAGAAATTGAGGAAATGGAAGAATCAGGAGTGTTTGAGGAACTCCCAAAGAAAGAAGTCCTGGCTATAAAAAGGGAATATGAAAAACTCCTTTATAATATTGGCGGGATAAGGGATATGAAAAAAATACCGGATGTATTATATATTGTTGATCCCAATAAAGAAGCAATAGCAGTAAACGAAGCAATAAAATTAAATATTCCTATTGTGGCAATAACAGACACTAATTGTGATCCTGATAAAATTGATTATGTCATCCCGGGAAATGATGATGCTATAAGGTCTTGCAGCCTTATTACCAGCATAATTAGTGAAGCTGTTAAAAAGGGAAAAGAAGAAAAAGTTAAACTGGAAAAAAGCCCTGAAGCCAAAGAGGCAAAGGAACTAGAAAAAGAAACACCTGAAGATAAATTAGAAGACAAGCCTGAAGATAACGTTTGGGTTTAGTTATAGGGAGGTAATTTAAGATAATGAAAATTAAAGCAGACCAAGTAAAGGAATTAAGGGAAAAATCTGGTGTAGGCATGATGGACTGCAAAAAAGCCTTGGTTGAAACCGAAGGAGATATGGAAAAAGCGGAGAAATATCTAAAGGAAAAAGGTTTGGCAAAGGCTTCCAAAAAAGCAGCCAGGGCTACCAAAGAAGGAATAATAGATAGCTATATACATTTGGGCGCAAAAGTAGGTGTGCTACTGGAAGTAAACTGTGAGACAGATTTTGTGGCAAAGAATGAACTTTTTCAGAAATTTGTGCATGATCTTTGCTTGCATATTGCGGCTTTAGCCCCCTTATATGTTTCCAAGGATGAAGTACCGGATGAGATAGTAGAGAAAGAAAAAGACATATATGTAAAACAAGCTTTAAATGAGGGAAAGCCGAAAAAAATAGTTGACAAGATTGCTGAAGGTAAAATGAAAAAATATTATGAGGAGTATTGTTTGCTGGAGCAGCCTTTTGTAAAGGATAATGATATAATTGTTGGCGAGCTGGTAAAGCAGCATATTGCCAAGATTGGTGAAAATATTAATATAAGAAGATTTACCAGATATGTTCTAGGCGAATAACTAATTATATTTAATAATGTCAAAACCAAAATATAATAGAGTCTTATTAAAAATTAGCGGTGAAGCTTTGATAGGCAAAGCTTCTTATGGTATAGATAATAAGATTATAAACAGTATTGCAGACCAGATAAAAGGGGTAGTAGAACTTGGGGTTGAAATAGCTATTGTGATTGGCGGTGGTAATTTCTGGAGGGGTGTGCCTGCAAGCGCAAATGGCATGGACAGAACCACAGCTGATTATATTGGAATGCTGGCCACCATAATGAATGCCCTGGGTTTGCAGAATGCTTTAGAGCAAAAAGGTATTTGGACCAGAGTGCAGACTTCTATTTCCATGCAAGAAGTAGCTGAACCTTTTATAAGACGGAAAGCAGTGCGCCACCTGGAAAAGAAAAGAGTCGTTATATTTGCTGGTGGTACTGGAAATCCTTACTTTACTACTGATACCGCGGCAGCACTAAGGGCTTTAGAGATTGATGCAGAGATAATTTTTAAGGCTACAAAAGTTGATGGGGTTTATGATAAGGATCCCATAAAAAACAAGGATGCAAAAAAATATGACACTTTAACTTATCTAGATGTCCTAAAAGGCAATTTAAGGGTTATGGATTCCACTGCTACATCTTTATGCATGGAAAATAACTTGCCAATAGTAGTGTTTGATATTACCAAGCCGGGGAACATAAAGGGCGTTATAACTGGAAAAAAAATTGGCACTATAGTAATGAAAGGATAGGCAAATGAAGGATAAATTATTTAAAGAGTCTGAAGAAAAGATGAAACAGACTTTACAAAACTTACAGCATGAATTCAATACCATTAGGACCGGAAGGGCTTCTGCGTCATTACTGGACAATATATACATTGATTATTATGGCGCAAGGACGCCCTTAAAACATGTTTCCAATATAAGTGTTCCTGAAGCAAGGGTTATACTAATATCCCCTTATGAGCCAAAATTCTTAAAGGAGATTGAAAAACAAATACTTGCTTCCGATCTGGGAATTACTCCCAATAATGACGGAAAAGTTATCAGGCTTAGCATCCCTCCTTTAAATGAAGAGAGAAGAAAAGAATTGGTGAAGTTGGTAAAAAATATTGCTGAAGACACCAGGATATCTATAAGGAATATCAGGAGGGATCTGATTAATGAACTCAAAGACCTGGAAAACAATGGAGATATTACCGAAGACGATTTAATAAGGGAGCAGAAAAAGGCTCAGGAATTAACTGATAAATATATTGGGAAAATAGACGAAACCTTAACGTATAAAGAAAAGGAAATAATGGAAGTGTAGGTAAAAGGTTGAACTTAATTTCTTCTTTATTTTCTTTATTTAAAACGCCATCCATAGAAAAATTAAAGCAAGGCAGTATCCCTACCCATGTTGCAATAATAATGGATGGAAATGGCAGGTGGGCATCCAGGCGCAACCTTCCCAGGGTGATGGGCCATAAAGCTGGAGTTGAAGCCTTAAGGAAGGTAATAAAGGTTACTTCCAAATTGGGAATAAAGTACCTAACAGTGTTTTCATTCTCAAGCGAGAACTGGGATAGGCCCAAAAACGAAGTCGAGTTCCTGATGGATTTATTTATTGACTGCCTGAATAATGAAATTCCACTGCTTAATAAAAATGGGGTCAGGGTAAAATTAATTGGCAAAAGGAAAGGTATACCAGAGAAAGTTATTAAATCTTTTGAAAAATCTGAACAGGTAACCAGGGAAAACAAGAAAATGATATTTAACATTGCCTTTAATTATGGTTCAAGGCAGGAAATTATAGAAGCAGCTAAGAATATGTGCGGGCAAGCAAAGCAAGGGAAGCTAAACCCGGAGGATATAAACCAGGACACCTTTTCAAAATTTTTGTATACGGGGGATTGCCCCGATCCGGATTTAGTTATTAGAACAAGCGGTGAATACAGAATTAGCAATTTTTTGCTCTGGCAGAGCGCATATACTGAATTTTACTTTACAAAAACATTATGGCCGGATTTTGACCAAAAGCATTATTTGAAAGCGATATCAGATTACCAAAGAAGAAATAGAAGATTTGGCAGAGTTTAAGGATGGAAAACTTACTAATCATTTACCAATACTTGCTGGCTATTTTAGGCTTTTCTTTAATTATTATTGTACATGAGCTTGGCCATTTTGTGATGGCTAAGCTAAGCGGCATGCATGTGGAAGAGTTTTTTATAGGATTTGGCCCTAAATTATTGAAGCATAAATCAAAAAAAACGGGTACTACTTATGGAATTAGTGCTATACCTGTGGGTGGGTATAACAAAATATTGGGTATGGATAGAAGCGAAGAAGTACCTGAGAAATTAAAGGAAAAATCATTTTACAGCAAGCCAGGCTATAAGAAATTTTTAGTAATTATAGGTGGTGTTGTCTTTAATATCTTATTTGCAATGCTGCTTATAGCTATTTTCTTGAGCATGGGAGTTTATGAACCAATAAATGTGGTGGAGTCTGTCCAGCCTGGTTCCCCTGCAGAAGAGGCAGGGCTTCGAGCCGGGGATAAAGTGATTGCCCTGGACGGGAAAGAGATTAATTCATGGAATGAATTTTCAAAGCTTACCAAAAATAGCCCGGAGGAAAAGGTTACCTATGTAATTGAAAGGGATGGGCAAAAAAAAGAAGTAAATGCCCAGCTGGAAGAAAAAGACGGGGAAAATTTTCTGGGCATTTATCCAAAAGCAGAAAAGGAGTACCTAAGCTTTCCGGAAATAGTAAAGAATACATTTGTGTATACCTGGGATGCCATAAAAACTTATGGCCTATTGCTGGGGATGCTGTTCGGGGGGAAGCTGTCTTTTGCCCAGGCCAGACCCGTATCCCCTGTAGGGATTATAAATATATTCCAGCAAACTGCCCAGATGGGCATGCAGAATCTAATTGTGTTTACCGCACTTGTATCCCTGCTTATATCATTTGGCAATCTTCTTCCCCTACTGCCATTAGACGGAGGGCACTTGGTTGTACTGGCAATTGAATCTATAAGGAAAAAACCAATACCCAAAAAGGTTTTGGAGATTGTAACCACAGCAGGTATCTTTATAATGGTCTCCCTCCTTATAATAGGGTTTGTATATGATATAATAAGCCCATTTAACTTACAGAACATGTAATATGGAAATTAAAAGAAAAAAAACAAAAACCATAAAGGTCGGAAATGTCAACATTGGTGGCAGTAACCCGGTTGTAGTCCAGGCAATGGCAAAATCCAAGCTAAAAGATTCTGCTAAAATAAAGGAAGAAATAGAAGAGCTGGAGAATGCAGGGGCGGAAATAATAAGGCTGGCAATACCGGAAGAAGAGTCAATAGGCCATCTAAAATCCTTGATGGGCCAAGGCCTGTTTACGGTTCCAGTGGTTGCTGATGTTCACTTTGACTATAGGCTGGCCCTTAAGAGCTTAGAAATTGGAGTAGATTGTGTGAGGGTAAACCCGGGTAATATTGGGTATATGGAAAGGGTTTCAGCCATTATATGGAAAGCCAAAGAAAAGAAAGCGGCAATCAGGATAGGGGTAAACTCAGGATCTATTGAGAAGGAGATACTCCGCAGCAACAATGGTAATATTGTGGATTCAATGGTGGAAAGTGTTTTAAAGTATGTAAAATTTTTTGAAGACCATAACTTTTTTAATTTTAAAATTTCTTCCAAGGCTTCTTCTGTACTGGATACCATAGAGGTTTATGAGAAAGTATCACAAAAAGTCAATTATCCTTTGCATCTGGGGGTCACTGAAGCGGGCCCCTTGTTTAGGGGGAGCATAAAATCAGCTTTGGGCTTGGGAGTACTGCTGTCAAAGGGCATCGGCGATACTATTAGGGTATCTTTAACCGGTAAATCCAGCATCGAAGTTAAGGCTGCATATACTATATTAAATAATTTAAAGTTAAGGAGTAGGGGGGTAGATATTGTTTCATGCCCCACTTGTGGAAGGACAAAGGTTGATTTGATTAGCATTGTAGAGAGAATAGAAAGTATTGTCTCTGGAATTAAAAAGCCCTTAAAACTTGCGGTTATGGGATGCATAGTAAACGGTCCCGGGGAAGCCAAGGATGCAGATCTGGGCATAGCTTTTGGCAACAGGAAAGCAGCCCTATTTGTTAAGGGCAGCATTTTAAAAAGGGTGGAAAAAGATATAGTAATAGATGAATTTAAGAAAGAATTAAGTAAGTTAATAGAAGGTGGTTTATGAGGTATTCACAATATTATATTCCTACATTAAAAGAGGAGCCAAGTGAGGCTGAAATTGCCAGCCATTCCTATAGCTTGAGAGCCGGCCTTATTAGGAAAATCGCTTCAGGAATATACACATATCTCCCCCTGGGCTTAAGGGTATTAAAGAAAATTGAAACAATAGTCAGGGAAGAAATGAATAGGGCGGGCGCTATTGAACTGGTGCTTCCTGTAATGCAGCCGGCAGACTTGTGGAAAAGGTCCGGAAGATGGGATGCATACGGGCCAGATATGTTTAAATTAAAGGACAGAAACAGCAGGGATTTTTGCCTGGGGCCTACCCATGAGGAAATAATAACCTATCTTTCTTACTTAGACATAAAGTCATACAAGGATTTGCCTGTGAACCTGTACCAGATACAGGTTAAATTTAGGGATGAAATTAGACCAAGATACGGGCTCTTAAGGGCTAGAGAGTTTATTATGAAAGATGCATATAGTTTCTGTAAGGGGGAGGAGGATCTTTCTGGCATATACCAGAAAATGTATGATGCATATAGCAGGATTACTGACAGGTTGGGCTTAAGATATAAAATTGTAGAAGCAGAAACCGGCTTGATAGGGGGTAGTTTTTCCCATGAATTTGTGGTGCTTGCCCCAGAAGGGGAAGAAGTTATAACAAGCTGTCAGGAATGCGGAAAATCGGCCCAGCAGGATTTAATTGAATATGAACCCAAGATAGAAAAAAACAATGAAAAAGAGAAGCCTCTAAAGGAGGTAGAAACACCTGATGTTACCACCATTGAAAAATTATCTGAATTTTTAAATGTGCCGACAGGTAAAATTGTAAAAGCTATAGTTTTACAGGGAAAAGATAAAAATATGTATGCCTTCCTTTTAAGCGGAGAAAGGGAATTAAATATGAGCAGGGCAGAAAATTCTGTAGGCACTAGCTTAGAGATGATTGAAGACAAAGAAATTATGGATAGTTTAAATATAGGGTTTTTCGGGCCAGTAAACCCAACTCAGGGGATAAATATTTATGCTGACTATTCGGTAAAAGGTAAAAAAAATTATGTAGTGGGCGCAAACAAGGAAGATTTTCACTTAATAAATGTTAATTATCCCAGGGATTTTGAGGTAAAAGGATGGGGGATTTTTTCTAATCCTATTGAAGGGGACCTATGCAAGAATTGCGGGTCCAAGCTGGTTTTTGAGAAAGGAATAGAGATAGGCCATATTTTTAAGCTTGGGAGAAAATATAGCGAAAAACTGGATGCCAGGTTTCTGGATGAGAATGGAAAGCTAAAACCGTTTGAGATGGGTTGCTATGGAATTGGCATAAGCAGAATTATGTCTGCAGCTATTGAACAATCCCATGACAGCAGGGGGATAATATGGCCAAAGCCAATTGCCCCTTTTCTGGTAAACTTGATAGTGACAAACATAAAGGATAAAAAATTAAAGCAGGTCGGAGATGAAATTTATAAGAAGCTTCTGGATATGGGAATAGAAGTATTATATGATGACAGGAATGAAAGAGCCGGAGTAAAGTTTAAGGATTCCGAGCTTATAGGCATCCCAGTCCGGCTTATAGTGGGCAAAAATTATTTCAAAAATGAAGAGATAGAGATAGAGTTTAGAAAAGACACCAGGAATAAAACTACTGTTAAAATTAGCCAGCTACATGATTTTATAAACACCTTATAATGAACAACAAACAGCAAGAAATTATTAAGGGGAGCGTGGAAAGAATAGTATTCTCTAACCCTGAGACAAATTTTCTTGTTGGAAAGCTTAGAACTGAAGGTGGAAAACATCTTATAACCATTGTAGGTAATGCCTTCCAGTTAGACTGTGGCCAGAGAGTGGAAGTACATGGCGAATGGGTTTTTGACCAGAGATATGGCAAACAGTTTAAAATTAGTGATATCAAGATTCTCACACCCAATACAAAAAATGGAATTGAAAAATATCTGGGATCTGGCCTAATAAAAGGGATAGGCCCAGTTATGGCTAAAAAAATTGTCTCCAAATTCGGCATGAATACCCTAAAAGTCCTTGACTTGGAACCGGAAAAGCTGAATGAAATTGAAGGTATGGGCAAAAAAAAGATTAAAACTATTACCGAGGCCTGGAAAAAGAGCAAGGAATTAAGGGAAGTGATGATTTTTTTAAAATCATATGATATAAGCAATTATTTAGCCATAAAGATATACAAAAATTTTGGCAATGAATCCATTAATGTAATTAAGAAAAATCCTTACCGGCTATCTGAGCAAATTTTTGGAATAGGGTTTAAGACAGCAGACAAGATAGCCCAGAGTGTGGGCATTGATAAAAATTCAATTTTCAGGGTAAAGGCAGGGATAATCTACCTTTTAAATGATATAGAAAACTCTGGCCACTGCTACTATCCCCTTGAGGATCTGTTAAGTCTGGCAGCAGATTTTCTGGAATTGGATATAGGAATGGTAAAAAAGGGCCTGGATGAACTATTGAAGGAAGATAAAATAATAATTATAGATGAATTTGTGAAGAAAGTTTATCTAAAGGACATATATGAGGCAGAAACTTATGTCTGTAGAAAAATAAAAGGGATAAATGATTACGAAGATGACTCAAGGCCAGCTAATAAAAAAAATATACAGGAAATGATAGAAAAATACTCCAGGCAGAACAACATCTTTTTGGATGAATCCCAAAAAGAGGCAATAATAAAGGCTGTTATTAATAAAATATTAATCATAACTGGAAGCCCTGGTACCGGAAAGAGCACCATATTAAACTTTATCATTAAGATACTTGAAGAGAAAAACAAAAAAGTGCTTCTGGGAGCTCCAACCGGAAGGGCGGCCAAACGGCTTAATGAAACCTCTGGAAAGGAAGCAAAAACAATACACAGGATGCTTAAATACAACCCCAGGCTTAACAAGTTTTTAAAAAATGAAAATGATCCCATTAAGGCTGATGCAATAATAATAGATGAAGCTTCCATGATTGATATCAAACTGTTTGAAAATTTTTTAAAGGCAGTCAAGGAAGATACTAGCCTGATCCTGGTAGGGGATGTGGACCAGCTGCCTTCTGTAGGGCCCGGGAATGTGCTGAATGATTTAATAAAGTCCGGTATTTTTGAAGTTATAATACTGAAAAAAATATACAGGCAGGAAGGGAAAAGCCTCATAATTTATAATGCCCACCGGATCAGGGATGGCCAGTTCCCTTATATTAAGGATATCAAGTCCCAGGATTTTTTCTTTATAGAGAAAAATAAGCCTGAAAATGTGGTTAATCTTATACTAAACCTGATTACAGATAAAATACCTTCTAAATTTAATTATGATCCCCTGCATGACATACAGGTGCTGGTTCCTACTAATAAAGGGACAGTAGGGGTAAGCAACTTAAATAAGGAAATACAGGATTGCTTGAATGATAATAAATTAAAAATATCCAGCGGTCAGTATGAATACAGGCTGGGGGATAAAGTCATACAGCTTAAAAATGATTATGAAAAGGATGTCTACAATGGGGATATTGGCTTTATAACCAGTATTAACCTGGCAGACAAGGAGCTGTTAGTTGATTATGACGGAAGAAAAGTTTTATATAATTTTTATGAATTAGACGAAATCAGCCTTTCCTATTCCATATCTATACACAAATCCCAGGGATCTGAATTCAATTGCGCCATAATCCCAATTCTAACCTCCCATTATATCCTCCTCCAAAGAAATTTATTGTACACTGCTATTACCAGAGCCAAGGAATTAGCCATACTTGTAGGAAGCAAAAAGGCTTTAGGAATAGCAGTAAATAGAAATATTGTCCAGGATAGATATACAGGCCTAAAAAATATGCTTTCCCGTTATTAACTGGCAAATGCCTTGCCGGAGGCATATTGAATTTTTTTTATTTTATGTTATACTTTTAACAAATTTCAGAAAACATTTTTGAGAGATAGTGGGCTTGTCCCACTATTTTTGTTGTTAGTCTAAATTTATAGAAGGTGAATGTATGTTAAATAAAAAATTGGTTTCTGCTCTTAAGGAGCTTGAAAGAGAAAAAGGCATAAAAATGGATAAGATAATTGACGCATTGAAAATTGCGTTAAATTCTGCCTACAAAAAAAATTATAAAGTAGATTATGATAGCAGGGTTGACATAAATATAGATACTGGCGAAATAAAGGTATTTAAAGTTTTAGATGATCCTGAAAAAGATGAAGGTGAAAGGGATGAAGTTGAAGTTACACCTGATAGTTTTGGAAGGATTGCAGCACAGACTGCAATGCAGGTAATAAAGCAGAGAATAAAGGAAGCCGAACGGGAGATAATGTATGATGAATTCAAAGACAGGGTTGGAGACTTAGTAACCGGCATAATACAGCAAAGCGATGCTAGGTTTACCCTGGTTGACTTAGGCAAGGTGGAGGCTTTGTTGCCCCAGTATGAGCAGGTGCCCAATGAAAGGTATACCCACGGGGAGCGTCTCAAAGCTTATATCTCCGAGGTAAGAAAAACCACAAAGGGTCCCCAGGTTATTGTTTCTAGGACTCATATTGGCCTTATCAGGAGGCTTTTCGAATTAGAAGTACCTGAAATATCTGAAGGGATAGTTGAAATAATCAGTATTGCCAGAGAGCCAGGGTTCAGGACTAAAATAGCGGTAAAATCAAATGATAAGAATGTAGATCCAGTAGGGGCTTGTGTAGGCCCTAAAGGTTCAAGGGTAAGGATGATAGTAGATGAGCTTGGCGGAGAGAAAATAGATATAGTAAGTTACAGTGAAAATGTGGTTGATTATATAAAAAATGCGCTAAGCCCGGCTAAAGTCCTTAAAGTGTTAACAGATGAGGAAAAGAATTTTGCCTTAGTTGTTGTTCCCAATGATCAGCTTTCTTTAGCAATTGGAAGGGAAGGCCAGAATGCAAGACTGGCTGCAAAGCTTACAGGCTGGAAAATTGATATAAAAAATCAGGAGCAGTTTGAGGAAGAGCTGGATGAAGCCAGGAGAGAAAGGCAGCAGTTAAGGAAAAAAGTTGAAGATTAAAATACTTGAGTATAAAATATTTAGTTTAGGGTGTGATCTAAAATTAGGATTTATGAATTAGCAAAAAAAATTAATTTAAAGTCAAAAGAAGTACTAAAGGTATGCAAAGATTTGGGGATAGAGGTAAAAAGTCACATGTCTTCTATCACCCCAGCCCAGGAAAAGAAAATATTAGCTTCTTTGGAGAAGACTACAAAAAAAGAAAAGCCTGATTGGAAAGAAGAAAAAAGGAAAAATATAAAAAGCGTGCTGGATAAGGAATTAGACAAGGAAGAAAAGAGTGGAAGAGTTAGAGTAAAGACCAGAAAGAAAAAACCAAAAACAGAAAAAAAGAAAAAAGAAAAAGCCAAAAAGGCCAAACAAGAAAAACCAAAAAGGCCAAAGATAAAAAAAGTATTAGAAATACCTGACGGTATTACCATAAAGCAGTTATCAGAAAGGGTTAATATATCCTCAAGCCAATTACTGCAGGCATTGTTCAATATGGGGGAAACTTTAAATATAAATCAGCCTTTAGACAAAGACTTAATTGAATTTTTATCAAATGAATTTAATTTTAAATATAATATTATAAGTTTTGATGAAAAGCTTGAGGAAGTGTATTCTGATTCCGAAAAGGATTTGGAAATAAGGCCTCCTATAGTTACTGTAATGGGTCATGTTGATCATGGCAAAACCACTCTTCTGGATTCTATCAGAGACACTAAGGTTGCCAGTAATGAAGCTGGGGGAATAACCCAGGATATTGGCGCATATCAGATTAGGCATAAAAACCAGAAGATTACTTTTATAGATACTCCTGGCCATGAAGCCTTTACTACCATGAGGGCCAGGGGAGCTAAGGTTACTGATATAGCGGTAATAGTAATTGCAGCAGATGACGGAATAATGCCCCAGACAGTTGAGGCTATAAACCATGCTAAAGCTGCTGGTGTCCCCATTATTGTGGCCATAAATAAAATTGACTTACCCGAAGCTGACCCAGATAAAGTAAAGCAGGGCTTAACAAAATATGATCTTGTTCCCGAAGAATGGGGTGGAGACACTATATGCGTGGAAATATCTGCCGAAAAGAAGACAAATATTGAAGAGCTTTTAGAGATGATGCTTCTAGTGGCGGAGATGCATGAAATAAAAGGTAATCCCAATGCTGAAGGAAGCGGCATTATAATAGAATCCAGACTGGATAAAAGAATGGGTCCAGTTGCCACTGTAGTTCTTAAAAGGGGTAGAATAAAAGTAGGGGACTCATTTGTTACAGGAAGTTCTATTGGCAGGGTCAGGTCACTAATAGACGAGCATGGAAAGCATACTAAAAAAGCAGTGCTGTCCCAGCCTGTTGAAATATTAGGTTTTTCAAATGTTCCCCAGGCAGGAGATAAGCTGTTTGTGGTAAAGAACGAGAAGGTGGCAAAGGAAATAATAAGCAAAAAAGAGTATGAAACGAAAATGTCAAAAATAGCTGAATCCAAGAAGAAAATAACCTTAGAGGAATTGTCGAGGATGCAGGAGGAAGAGGAAATTAAAAAGCTAGGAATTGTATTAAAGGCCGATTCCAATGGCTCACTGGATGCGGTGGAAAAATCCTTGGGAAGCATAAATGAAGGCAATATTATGGTAGATGTAATCCATAAAGGGGTGGGAGCCATAACTGATAGTGATATTTTATTGGCAGTTGCCTCCGATTCTATTGTGATTGGTTTTGGAGTGGTGCCAACCTCTAAATCTAAAGAACTCGCAAAAAAGGAAGATATTGAAATAAGGACTTACAACATAATATATAAGCTTATTGATGACATAAGACTGGCTTCGAAGGGATTGCTTGAACCAAAAATTGAAAGATTTGAAAAAGGCAAGGTTGAGGTCAGGGATCTATTTAAGCTTCCTAAAGTAGGAAAGGTTGCAGGATGTTATGTGCTGGAAGGAGAAGTTGAAAGAGGCGATATAGTGAGAATAATTAGGGATGGCAAGATAGCCCATGAAGGTAATATTGCAACCATCCATAGATATAAAGAAGATGTAAAAAAAGTTTCTTCAGGCTATGAATGCGGTATCAGAGTTGAAAATTTCCAGGATTTCAACAAAGGAGACATATTCGAAATATTTGAGGAAAGGGAGGTTTCTCCTTAAATAGAAATGGACAGGTTAAGGAAGCTTGAGATAGATATCAAGAGGGAAATAAGCTTTATAATAAACAATGAAGTTAAAGACCCGAGGATTGGCTTTATAACCATAACTGATGTGGAATTATCCCCAGACCACCAGAAGCTAAAGGTTTTTGTAAGTATCATGGGGGAAGAAGAAAATATAGAGAAAGGCCTGGAAGGATTAAATAATAGCATTGGTTTTATCAAGAAAAAAATTAAAGACAGGTTAAGGTTAAGAAAAATACCATATATAAAATTTATTTATGATAAATCAATAGATAAAGGTTTGCGGATCTCTAAAATTTTAGACAATTTAAACAAGAACAAAGACATTGACAAGTAGGCTAAACATAGAAAAAGAATTATTTAAAGTTGCAAATATAATAGACAAAAATAATAACTTTTTGATCATCACCCACATTTTTCCTGATGGGGACGCTTTAGGTTCTCAAGTTGCCCTGCATGAGCTTTTGGTTAATTTAGGCAAGAATTCTTTTATGGTTTGTAATGATGAGATTCCTTACCAGTATGAATTTTTACCTTCTGCAGGAAAAATAAAGAAAAACTTTAATAGTTTAGGAAATGAGGATAAATTTATATGTTTTTGCCTGGATTCTGCAGATACCAAGCGAGTCGGCATAGATTTCGGGAAGGTTAGGCAAGCATCAGATACAATAGTAAATATCGATCACCATATAAAAAATTCTTTGTATGGTGATATAAATATAATTGATTCTCCGAAATCTGCAACTGCTGAAATATTGTATGAGTTGATAATAAAGAATTTTAAACCGGTGCTTTGCAGAAGCATAGCAGTTGGAATATACACTGGCATCCTAACTGATACAGGCAGGTTCCAGTATGAGAATACTACTCCGGATGTCCATAGGATTGTCAGCCATTTACTTGAGTATGATATTTCTCCACCAAATATATTCAGCAAGATTTATGAAAATGATCCCCTAAACAGATTCAAGTTGCTAGAGCTCGTGTTTAAGAGAATAAAGTTTCTAAAAGATAAGAAATTAATTTATTCATTTATATTGCAAAAAGATTTTAAAAGACTTAACTTGCCATTTTCAGCACAGGATGGAATTATAGAAATACTTAGGAGTGCTGCTGGAGTAAAAGTTGCTGCCTTATTTAAGCAGATAGAGGAAAACCACTTCAAGATTAGCTTAAGGACTTCTGATCATAGGGTAAATGTGGCTAAAATAGCGGCCAAGTTTGGAGGAGGAGGTCACCGGATGGCAGCAGCCTACGCACAGGACGGCAAGTTAAAGAATATTATTAACAGTTTGGTAGACGATTTAGATTTTTTGCGGTGATTGGAATTGAAATTAAAGGAATTAGAAAATTTTAACGGAATTATACTTGTAAATAAAGAAAGCGGAATTACCTCATATGATGTTATAAGAAAGGTAAAAAAAGTTTTTTTTTAGATAAAATTGGTCATGCAGGTACCTTGGATCCATTGGCAGAAGGACTGTTGCTGCTACTGATAAACAAGGCAACTAAATTATTCCAAATTTTTCTAAATTTTGATAAAGAGTATATAGTCAAGCTAAAGCTGGGAGTTGTTACAGACACTTATGATATAGAAGGTGGAATTGTTGAGAAGTGCCCTGTTAAGTTATATAGTGTTGAGGAGCTCAGGAGGGTGTTGGATAAATTTACTGGAGAACAGATGCAAGTTCCCCCAATACATTCTGCCTTAAAGCATAAGGGAAAGCCTTCTTATAAATATGCCAGGGAAGGGAAGGATATAAAACTTGAGCCCAGGAAAATTTGTATTTATTCTATTGACTTGTTGGAGCATGGAAGAGACAGCTTGGTACTTAAGGTAGATTGCGGTTCAGGAACCTATATAAGGTCATTGGCTAAAGATATAGGGGAAAAGCTGGGCTGCGGGGCTACAGTGGAAGGCCTGGTTAGGACTAGAATTGGCCGCTTTTGCTTGGAGGATAGCGTTAGGGTTGATGATTATATAAAGGATTTTAAGAGGTCTGGCAGACCGGGCTGTTTATTGGATATTGGCCAGGCTACCGAGAACTTTTTGGAGGTCTATGTAAGGGGAGAGTATATAAAGGGCATTATCAATGGCTGCCAGGTTTGCGGAAATATGATAGACTTTGCCCAAACAAAAGCTGTTAAACTGGAAACTGGCCAAATTTTAAGGATTAAAGCTGGTAGCAGGCTGCTTGCAATACACCGGGTAACCAAATATATGGATTTGGGAAAGGTAGGAGATAACCAGGTGGCTTTTACTAAAAATATTGTAATTATTGGGGATTAGGAGACGGCAAATTGTCTGAAATTTTTGACTTTAAGCAATTAGAGAACCAGTATTTTATAGGGAAAAATATTGTTATGGTCATTGGGTTTTTCGATGGAATACATAGGGGCCATCAGAGGATTATAAGCTTATGTAAAGAAAGGGCACAGCAGATAAATGGCAAAAGCCTGGTATTTACTTTTGACAAGCCCCCTTTAAATATTATTAAAGGAAAGATACAGAAAAAATTGATAATGCCTTACCAGGAAAAAGTTAAGCTAATTGAAGATTTGGGAGTTGATTATATAATAACCAAGAAGTTTGATAGGGAATTTTCTAAAATTACACCCCATCAGTTCTGTAAAAATATATTACTTCAAAAGTTTCATTTAAAGGAGATATTTATTGGTGAAGGATTCCGGTTTGGATACAAGGGAATTGGGGATGAAAATTTTTTAAAAGAATTTTTCAAAGGATACGGTGTGAATGTGAATATTATCCCGCTTTTGAAAAAGGATAATTTAATAGTTTCAAGTACCAGTATAAGGAGATTTTACAAGCAGGGAAATATAGATAAGATAAAATTATTACTGGGCAGGCAGCCTTTCCTGACAGGCAAAGTAGTAAAGGGAAGCGGAAGAGGGAAAAAACTGGCTTTTCCTACTGCTAATATTGATGTTTCCGAAAGGTACATAACACCAAAGGACGGAGTATATATTGGAGAAGCAAGAATAGGGAACAATAACAGTAATTTGCCTTGTCTGATAAATATTGGGGATAACCCTACATTTGGCGGTAAAAAGAAATGGGTGGAAGCATATATTATCAATTTTAATAAAAATATATATAATGTTAAAATATACTTGTATTTTATAAAAAAATTGAGAGATGAGATAGAGTTTAGCGGAAAAGAAGAATTAATTAGGCAAATAAAAGAGGACATAATGGAAGCGAAGCTGTATTTTAATTTAATAATAAACTGACTGCTAATTGATATTATAGTTTTATTGTGGTAAATTAATGGGCGATAAAAATTTAGGAGGAGATGTTAAGTTGACATTAACAAAGGAAGAAAAAAAAGGAATTATAGAAAAATACAAAGTTAACGGTGATGACACTGGTTCATCTGAAGTGCAGGTGGCTTTACTGACCGAAAAAATAAATAGGTTAAACGAGCATTTAAAAAAGAATAAAAAAGATCACCACTCAAGAAGAGGTTTGGTTGTGATGGTGGGTAAAAGGAAAAAGCTGCTTGGTTACTTGCAGGAAAATGAGATGGACAGGTATAAAGAATTAATAAAAAAATTAGGATTAAGAAAATAAAGGAGCGGATTTTAGTTGGAAAGTGATTTTATAGAAGAAAAAAAGTGTGAGATTAATATTGATGGAAAAAATATAATTTTTTCAACCAATAAGATGGCAAAACAAGCAAATGGTTCAGTACTGGTAAAATGTGGAGGAAACGGGGTTTTAGTTACTTCGGTAATGAGTGAAGAAACCCAGGAAAAAATGGATTTCTTTCCGTTAATTGTTGATGTGGAAGAAAGGATGTATGCGGCGGGTAAAATACCTGGCGGCTTTTACCGGAGAGAAGGTAAATCCTCAGAAAAGGCAATTTTAATTTCAAGGCTTACCGACAGGCCCATAAGGCCATTATTTGATAAGAATATAAGGAATGAGATTCAGATTATTGCGACGGTTCTGTCAGTAGACCAGATTAATCCTTATGATGTTATGGTAATTAATGGGGCATCAATGTCGCTTTATATCTCTGATATTCCATTCAATGAGCCCATTGGTGCTGTAAGAATGGGAAAGGTTGATGACAACTGGATAGTAAATCCCCTTTATGATGAATTAGAGGAAAGTGACATAGACATAATAGTTGCTGGTACTGAAAGCGCTATATTGATGGTAGAAGCTGGAGCAAAAGAGGTAGATGAGGAAGTTGTCCTGGAAGCAATTGAGAGAGCTCATGAAGAAATAAAGAAAATAATTAAACTTCAGCATGAATTCAAGGAGCAGGTAGGAAAAGAAAAAAAGGAATTAACAAAGGTTGGGATAAAACAGGAAATAAAAGATAAGGTTAAAGAATTAGCTTATGATAAAATAAAGAATTTATTGGATAAAGTAGTAGAATTCTCAGAGAACCAGCGAAGGGAAATACTTCTGGATAATACCAAGAAAGGGTTTCTGCAGGATGAATTAAAAGTTGTTAAAGATGAAATAATAGGAGAACTGGAAAAAGAGTATCCAGATGAAAAGAACAACATAGTCAGCAGTTTAAAAGAAGTAGAAAGAGAGCTGGTCCGAGAAACTATTATTTCAAAGAAAATAAGGCCTGATGGCAGGAAGCCTGAAGGTATCAGGAGGATTAATTGTGAAGTTGGCCTGTTTCCTGAAACCCACGGCTCAGGTTTGTTTACCAGGGGTAAAACTCAAGCATTAACTATACTTGCTCTGGGTTCTATAAGGGAAGCGCAGAGGATTGACAGTTTAGGAGTGGAAGAATTTAAAAGGTATATGCACCATTATAATTTTCCTCCATTCAGTACTGGAGAAACCTGGTTTTTAAGAGCTCCTAAAAGGAGAGAAATAGGCCATGGTGCTTTAGCCGAGAGGGCTTTAAAGTCAATGGTTCCAAGTGAAGAGGATTTCCCCTATTCCCTAAGGCTGGTATCTGAAATTTTAGAATCAAATGGTTCAACCTCTATGGCAAGTGTATGTGGATCTACACTGGCATTAATGGATGCTGGGGTACCAATTTCAAATCCTGTTTCAGGAATTGCCATGGGGCTGGTAAAAAGCGGTGATGAAGTTGTTGTTTTATCTGATATACAGGGAATAGAAGATTTTTATGGAGACATGGATTTCAAAGTAGCTGGAAGCAGAGATGGTATTACAGCATTACAGATGGATATAAAGATAAAGGGAATAGATATTGACATATTAAGGCAGGCTTTAAACCGGGCCAAAGAAGGCAGGCTTTATATACTAGACAAAATGCTTGAAGTTTTACCAGAACCAAGAAAACAACTTGCAAATAATGCTCCTAAAATTACTTCCTTTAAAATACCTAAGGATAAAATAGGGGAAGTAATAGGACCCGGGGGCAAGAATATTAAAATGGTAAAGGAAGAATTTAGCCTTGATGAAATTGAAATAACTGATTCAGATGGTGAAGGATTAGTTTCAGTTGTTGCCAGCAGCCAGGAAAATATGGAAAAAGCTAAAGATAGAATTATAACCATGCTTAAAGGCATTGAAGATATCCAGGAAGGTGAAGAATTCCTCGGAACTGTAGTGGGAATTACCAATTACGGGGCATTTGTAAACTTGGTATCAAATATTGATGGTTTACTCCATATTTCAAAGGTTACCGGCAAAAGAATAAAAAATGTAGAGGATTACTTGCAAATTGGGGACAAAATATCAGTGAGGGTTTCCAATATAGACAAGAAAACTAAAAAAATTGGCTTAGAAAGAGCAGATATTTAAATCATCCCAAACAGCTTTAGGCAGAGGTTTAGTCAGTATATTGAAATTTGGCAAGTATGAGATAACAGAATTAGAAAATGGATTAAGAATAATCAGTGAATATATTCCCCATTTCAGGTCTATTTCTTTAGGCTTGTGGATTGCAACAGGGTCTAGAAACGAAAATGAAGAAAATAATGGCATTACCCACCTCATAGAGCACCTGCTTTTTAAAGGAACAAAAAATAAGACATACACGGACATTGCTGTTGCCTTTGATTCGATGGGTGCAGAATACAATGCATTTACGGATAAAGAAAATACTTGCGTTTATGCTGACTTTATTGATACCCACCTGGACCGGTGTGCTAGCCTGCTTTTTGATATTGTCTTTAATCCCTCTTTCTTACCAGAAAATATAGAAATGGAAAAAAAGATAATAAATGAGGAAATCCAGATGGTGGAAGATAATCCTTCTGAAAATATTTTCAATTATTTTTATAGGGAAATATTTTATAACCACCCGTTAAGACTGCCTGTTCTGGGGAATAAGCATTCATTAAAAAAAATTAATCCCGCAATAATATGGGATTATTTTAAAGAAAATTTTAACTTAAAAAATATAGTAATTTCAGCAGCCGGGAATACAAGGCATGGAAATTTGGTAGAGGTAGTTAAAAAGAATTTGGAAAATTTTAAAAATATAAGTGGGGGCCAGCGGAATAATATATCAAAAAAGAAATCAGTAAATAGAAAAGTTAAAAAAAGCTTTTCGACCAATACAAAAGCTGCCCATTTATGTTATGGCAGTGTTGGTTGTAGCAGAATTGATGAAAAAAAATACCCCCTAGCAATTTTTACAAACATTTTTGGAGGGTCTATGAGCAGCAGGTTATTTCAGAAGATAAGGGAGGAAAAAGGTTTAAGCTACTCCCTTTATTCTATAAACACTTATTACGCAGATACTGGAACAGTGGCCACATATGCCGCAACCTCATATGAAAATTTAAACCAGGTTATAGAGCTGATAGAAAAAGAAATAAAGGATATACAAGAAAAGGGACTTAAAGAGTCTGAAATTAGAAGGGCAAAGGAAAATATAAAAGGTAACATAGTACTAGGGGTTGAAGATATTAGCTCTAGAATGTTCAGGCTGGGTAAGTCCTTGCTTATGGATAAAAAAGTTTTGACTATTAATGAAATATTAAAGAAAATAGATAGTATTAAGGGCAGAAAAATAGATGAAATGGCGCATAAATATTTTGAGCCAGAGAATATGAGCTTAATAATATTAGCCGGAAAAAAATAGGGAGGTGTTTATGCAGGTAGCTGTTTTTGGAATTAATGGCAAAATGGGAAGAGCTATAACTAAAAACCTTTTGAAAGAAGAGGGTATACAAGTGATAGCGGGGTTTGACAAGGTTGGAGTTGGAAAGGATATCGGCAGCCTCCTAAATGTAGGGGAAACCGGCAGCTTTGTGTATGATTCTTATGAGGAAATAAAGAAATGCAGACCTGACTTGATCATTGATTTTACTAGTGCTGCAATTGTTACTAAAACCATTAACTGGGCAATAGAAAATAATATTAATATCGTAGTTGGCACTACTGGTATTAGTAAAGAGGATTTAAAAAATATCGAAAAAAAGGTACTTAAAGCCAGCAGCAAAGTTTTCATTGTACCCAATTTTTCCATAGGTGCAGTAATAATGATAAAGGTATCTAGACTGGTATCCAAGTATTTTGACAATTGTGAAATAATAGAACTCCATCATGACCAAAAAAAAGATGCACCCTCGGGAACTTCTATATCTACTGCTGAAAATATAGGAACAGCAAAAAATTATAATGGCGAAAGGCTAAAGGAATTTGAAGAGGAAAAACTTGAAGGCAGCAGGGGGGCATTTGCTGACGGCATACATATACATAGCATACGTTTACCTGGCTTGCTAGCCCATCAGAACGTAATTTTTGGAACCAAGGCTCAGACTTTATCCATAAGGCATGATAGCATTGACAGGGACTCTTTTTATCCAGGGGTACTGATGGCTATAAAAAATATTGGAAAACTAAATAATTTTACTTATGGCTTAGATAAGTTAATAGAAATTTAGGGTGAGGAGATATATATGATTAATATGATTAATCTTGGTGAATTAGTTACAGCAATGGTTACCCCTTTTGATGAAGGTTTTAGCCTGGACTTAAAAAGGGCTTTTAATTTAGGCAAGCACCTGATTAAAAATGGTACTGATTGTATTTTAATTTCCGGGACTACTGGGGAGTCACCCACCATCAGCGATGAGGAAAAATTGGATTTATTTAAATTTATGAAAAAAGAGTTTGGGAATGAAGTAAAAATAATGGCAGGTACTGGCTCTAACGATACTAGGCATTCTATAGAATTGTCCAAGAAGGCGGAACAGATTGGAGTAGATGCTTTACTGGTTGTGGGTCCATATTATAATAAGCCTACCCAGACCGGACTTTATAGGCATTTTGAAGCTATTGCCGAAGCAGTAAGGACCCCTATTATCATTTACAACGTGCCTTCCAGAACTTCTTGCAATATTGATGCCAGCACAACTATAGAGTTGTCAAAGATAGCCAATATAGTTGGGGTAAAAGAGGCTAGTGGAAATTTAGGGCAGGTGGCGGAAATATCCAAACAGACGCCTGGAGGTTTTGCAATTTATAGTGGAAATGATTCTGACACTTTACCCATACTTATATTAGGAGGACAAGGAGTAATTAGCGTTGCTTCCCACATCATAGGGTTAAAAATAAAGGAAATGATTAAACTTTTTAAGGACAGTAATTTGTCAGGAGCAAAAGATATCCATCTAAATCTCATGGAACTATTTAAGGCAATATTTATAGTTACAAATCCCATCCCTATAAAAAAAGCGTTAAATTTGATGGGAATAGAAGTTGGCAAGCCCAGGCTTCCGTTGTTGGATATGGAGGGCAAAGAGTTGGAAGAGTTTAAACATATTTTAATAAGATATAATATAATAAAATAAAAGAGGAGGTTTTCCGTATAGGCCATTATGCCAAAAAGAAGCAGTTTGAAGTTAATTCCTTTAGGGGGATTAAGTGAGGTAGGAAAAAATTTAATTGTTGTGGAAAAGGATAACCAGATCATAATAATTGATTGTGGTATTAACTTTCCCGATGATGAAATGATGGGTATTGATTATATCATACCTGATTTTACTTACATATTAGACAATAAAAAAAAAGTAAAAGCTGTTATAATAACTCACGGCCACGAAGACCATATAGGAGCACTTCCATTTTTATACAGGGAATTAAATGCCCCTATTTATGCTACCAGACTAACTCTAGGCTTGGTCAAGATCAAGCTTAGTGGTATTAAAAACTTTAAAAAGATTGAATTAAATGAAATAAATCCTGATTCTCCTGTAGAAATAGGACCGTTTAATATCAGCTTTTTTAGGGTTAACCATAGCATTCCCGACGGAGTAGGCTTAATAATTGATACTGACATCGGCACGGTTCTTCATACTGGGGATTTTAAGATTGATCAAAGCCCTATAGACGGTAGAGGAACACAGTTTTCGAAGATTGTTAGGGCGGGCGAAAAAGGAGTATTGGCAATGTTATGCGACAGCACCAATGCAGAGGAAGCCGGCTATACTTTACCTGAAAGGGATGTGGGAAAAACCCTTAGGGAAAAATTCCAAAAAGCTGACAAAAGAATTATAGTAGCTACTTTTGCTTCCCATATCCATAGGATACAACAGATCCTGAATGTTTCCAGGGAGCTTAATAAAAAAGTAGCGATTTCAGGAAAGTCAATATTGAAATCTATAAGAATCTCTTCAGAATTGGGTTATTTAAAAATTCCTGAGAATACCATAGTTCCTATAACTAAAATAGATGATTTTCCTTTAAGTAAAATAGTTATCTTGTCCACAGGAAGCCAGGGCGAGCCTTTGTCTGCCTTAAATAAGATGGCTTTAAATGAACATAATAGGGTACAGATAATGAAAGGTGACATGGTTATAATTTCGGCTTCACCGATACCCGGAAACGAAAAGCCTGTATCTAATACCATTAACATGTTGATTGAGCAAGGGGCAGATGTTTTTTATGAATCAATAGCCGGTGTCCATGTTTCTGGACATGCAGCCCAGGAAGAAATTAAAATGATGATAAGTTTGGCTAAGCCTAAATATTTTATACCAATACATGGAGAAAACAAGCATAAAACTCAAAATGCTAAAATTGCAAATGAAATGGGTATTGATGACAGCCATATATTATTAGCTGAAAATGGCTCAATTATTAAAATGAATACAAATATGTGCAGGATATCCAATTCATTAAATTTAAAAACTATATATATAGATGGGATTGGAACTGGCAATATAGGGGATATGGTATTAAAGGACAGGAAACTCCTCTCCAGGGATGGCATTGTAATGGCAGTTGCAGGTATTGATGAAAAAGAGAAGAAGATAATATATGAGCCAGATTTTATATTAAAAGGGGTAATATATATAGAGAACTTTAAACAAAAGATAAATGAGTGTAAGGAAGTAGTAAAAAAGGAAATCCAGAAATGTTTTAATAGCGGTATTACCAATCCTAATATAATAGAGAAGCAGGTTAATGAAAATTTACAGAAGTTTATTTATAAAAAAATAAAAATAAGGGCTATTGTAACTACAAAAATTATCAGCACATAAAATGACTAAGAGAAGCAAAAAATCTAAGAGAAGCAAAAAATCAGCTAAGAATAATAAGGCAAAAAAATATGTGAAAAGACCGACAGAAGTTTATGGCATATTAATAATTATGGTTGCAATCCTTTTCTTTATAAGTCTTTTTGG
This sequence comes from Actinomycetota bacterium, assembly GCA_051744245.1. Taxonomy (GTDB): domain Bacteria; phylum Actinomycetota; class Humimicrobiia; order Humimicrobiales; family Humimicrobiaceae; genus M55B165. The sequence continues at coordinate 38,987 of JBNJCV010000009.1, forward strand.
TTTTGGTAGGCAGGGAATTGTAACCAAATATATAAATGATTTTATATCTTATGTTTTGGGCATGGGCAAGTACATCTTCCCCTTTATTTTACTGATATGGGGAATAAGCTTCTTTATTAAGAAAATAAAGTATCTTTCTTCAAGATTTGGGTGGGGATTTCTCTTATTATTTATATCAATCTTAGGGCTGTTAAGTGCTAATTCACCTGCTGATAATTTATTCAATGAGGTACTGGTAGTCTCAAGAGGGGGTATAGTTGGCGCGGGTGTTTTTTATGGATTATATAGGCTGGTAGGAAGGATCGGAACAGTAACCATACTGGCTTTTCTATTAGTAATATCGGTAATGGTTATTACAAAAATTTCCATAAGTGAGCTTTTTAAGAAGGTAAAAAGATTATTTATTAAAATAAAGCCAGTGCAATATAAGGATACGACTACGTCTCCCCAGAAAAAGGTTAGCAAAATGGATAGCAAAAAAACTGAAAAATATGCCCCCGAGGTGATAGATTACAGTAATAAAGAAGAAAGTTATAAGAAAGAAACCGCAAAAAGCTTTTACAGGGAAGAGGATATAGAAAAAAAGAAAACAGAGCAGCTAGAGATGCCCTTGGTGGAGAGCGGGGAAGAGGACGAAGATTATAGATTTCCTCCCCTAAATTTGTTAAAAAAATCAAAACATGTTCATCCAAAATTATATAAGCAGAATGTTAAAGAAAGAGCTAATACCTTAAACCAAGTATTTAAAGACTTTAACTTGCAGGCCAAAGTTAAGCGAGTAGTAAGAGGCCCCTCAGTAACCTTATATGAGCTGGCATTGGCTCCGGGGGTAAAAGTTCAAAGGCTATTGAGTCTGGAAGATGACTTCTGTGTAGCTATGGGATCACCGGATTTAAGGTTTTTAACCCCCATACCCGGTAAATCAGCAATAGGTATCGAGGTTCCAAACCAGATTAGAAGCTTGGTAACCCT
>JBNJCV010000010.1:0-38372 GCA_051744245.1 Actinomycetota bacterium
GGAAAAGATAACCAAGGGTAAAGACAACAGGATTAAAGGCATTCAGGATGTAATGTACCATGATAATGCTTTAGAGGTAGCTCTAATCAACTCTAAGGGGTTTTCTGACAGCTACCGTGCTTCAGGCTGCTTTATGTATATTAGTGCAATATCCAAGCAAAATGATGACACCTCAACCGGAGACTATTTTGGTTTTGGAAGGGATTTAGGCCAGATTGATCTGGACGATATTGCCTCCAATGCGGCAAAAAGGTCAATCATGCTTCTAGGGGGAAAGAAAGTAAAGTCCCAAAAAATGGATTTAATACTGGATCCTTTGGTGGCTGCACAACTGATGGGAGTTATTGCTGATGCTTTAACTGCTGATTCAGTACAAAAAGGAAAATCCATTTTTAAGGGCAAGATAGGCAAAAAAATATTTTCTATAGACATTGATATATATGACAATGGGGTACTTGAAGGTGGGCTTTCCTCGGCCCCATTTGACGGGGAAGGCGTATACAGGGGGAAAACTGCAGTAGTAAAGGATGGGACTTTGGAAACATTCCTTTACAATGCTTATACTGCCAGAAAAGACAAGACCAAATCTACCGGCAATGCCCAAAGGGCATCCTACAGGTCCACACCTTCTGTAGGACTATCTAATTTTTATGTGGAGCCCGGCAGTATGAGTGCCAGGGATATAATTTCGGGCACCAGCAGGGGGTTTATGGTTTCAGACATAATTGGCCTGCATTCAGGGGCTAACCCTATTAGCGGGGATATAAGTGTGGGGGCCAAAGGCCTGCTGGTAGAAAACGGTAGTATTACAGCTCCGGTTAAGGAGGTTACCATAGCTACTAATTTCCTGGGTTTATGTAAAAGCATAAAGATGGTGGCTGATGACCTGAGGTTTGTACCATCTTCGGGATATATTGGAAGCCCTACCATGCTGGTAGAAGGCATAATGGTTGCGGGCACCTAGCCTGCAGTTATGAATCTTACATATCCAACGGTATGGCAAATTACAGTTACTATAATTCCTGCCATAAGCACCCCGATAGTAATGTGGAGCAGGGCTTTTTTGGGGGGTATGCCGAACACAAAGGCAATGAGGGCCCCGGTATATCCGCCGGTTATTGGCAGGGGAATCCCCACGAAACCTATAAGTGCATAACCGGTATATCTTTCAAACCTTTTGGAATATTTCCGCCTGGTCCTGTCAAACAGCCAGTTAAAAAACCTATTGGCCAGGTGAAACCTGTTCATTAAAAACCTGGATATAGGCTCAAGTATCCATAGAATTATTACTACTGGGACCATGTTCCCCAGAACTGCTATTATATAAGTTTCCACAATGCCCATCCTATAAGTTCCCAGCGCTATAGGTATGGCAGCCCTTAGTTCTCCTATTGGAGTCATGGCTGTAAAAAAGGTTGCTATATATTGGTAAAACTGTGCTAGTATATTAGGCATATTTTTTAATTTTTATAATTTTATGTTACTATTTATCAAATTAGAGGCTAGCTTTAAAATATTTAAACATTATATAAGTTGAGTATATTACAGTCAATTATTTTAGGCATAATTCAAGGCATTACCGAATTCTTACCAATAAGCAGTTCGGGGCATCTGGTAATTTTACCCTATTTTTTTTCATGGGATTACATCCCCCTTTATTTTACCGTCACTGTACATTTCGGAACCCTGCTGGCAGTGGTATCTGTTTTTTATAAAGACATTGCCAGGATTATAAAAGGATTTTTTCTGGGCTTGTTTATAAAAGAGGAAAGGAAGAGCCCTGACTTTAAGCTTTCCCTTTTTATAATCCTAGGCACCATCCCTGCAGCAGTAATAGGGTTTCTGGCTGAAGATTATGCGGAAAAGCTTTTTTCCAGCCCCCTTATGGTGGCAGCATTTTTACTGGTTACGGCACTGCTTTTGTGGACTAGCGAGATCGGGGGAAGGCATATGGAGAAAAATGCCGGTGGACATAAAAAGTTAAGTTTTCCAATTGCCCTAGTAGTGGGCCTGGGGCAGGCACTGGCCATATTTCCAGGCATTTCCAGGTCAGGGGCTACCATATCATCTGCAAGGTATTTTGGGATCAACAGAAAAAAAGCGGTAAGGTTTTCATTTTTGCTTTCAGTTCCCGTAATACTGGGCTCTTTTATATTTGAAATATTTAGCGAATGGGCAGAGATATTTAGCGGAGGAAGAATAGTGTTGGTAAATCTTCTGGTGGGACTTATTTTCTCTTTTATAGCGGGCTATTTTGCTATAAAATTTTTACTGAACATGGTAAGCAAGAAGAACTTAAATGTATTTGCAATTTATTGCACAGCTTTATCTGTGATTATTTTTGCTTTTTATTTTATTACAAAATTATTTTAAGGAGTGGTGATTAAAAAATGAAAGGCGTTATACTGGCGGGAGGACTGGGCACAAGGCTTATGCCTTGTACCAAGGTTACCAATAAGCATTTGCTGCCTGTTTATGATAAGCCCATGATATATTATCCATTGGAGACAATGGTGGATGCAGGCCTTGAGGATATAATGATTGTAACTGGCGGAAATTATGCCGGGGATTTCCTAAGGCTTTTGGGGAATGGAAGTGAGTTTGGCCTAAAGGATATAAGCTATACCTACCAGGAAGGTGAAGGGGGCATAGCGGCTGCCCTGAAGCTTGCAGAAAATTTTGTGGACAAGGATAAAGTGTTTGTTATGCTTGGGGACAATATAATTGAAGATGATATAGAGCCATATATTAAGGAGTTTGAAGGCAGGAAAAAAGGCGCCCATATTTTTCTTAAAGAAGTAGAGGATCCAGAAAGGTTTGGGGTTGCAGAAGTTGGTGGAGGTAAGGTAGTAAACATTGAAGAAAAGCCCAAAAACCCTAAAAGCAATTATGCTGTTACCGGGCTCTACATGTATGACAATGATGTCTTTGATATTATAAAAACCCTAAAACCTTCAGACAGGGGAGAGCTGGAAATAACTGATGTAAACAATACATATATAAATAAGGGAATTATGACCTACACAGTCCTTAAAGGTTGGTGGACGGATGCAGGCACCTTCGGCTCCCTGTTTAAAGCCAGTAAACTAATTGCTAGCAAGATAGAAAATAATAAGTAAAAAACTAGATCTTAGCTATATTTTTAGAATCGCAGCAGGGGCATTGCTTTATGGTGAAATTAGACTTCCAGCAACTATCGGATACCTTGTAAGCCCAATCATACCCGTTTTTAGTTCTGTAGATTTCTACGCTTCCACTCTCTTGTGCTTCTCCAAGAAATTTTTCTGTATTACCACAATCCAGGCATTTATACATGAATCTCCTTTCAGTTATTATCAGTTATTATGGTATATTATAGTATAAAAGGGCTTATTTATAAATAATTTTTTTAAAAATAAATAAGTTTGACTAAAAAAAATTGCTCTGATAGTATCATTTTAAAACCATGGGGGAAGCAAATGAAAGGCCCAAGGGACAAAGTAAAAATTAAAGTTAAAACTGAGTCCTATATCGTAGAAGGCACTGTCCACGTAATGGCTGGGGGAAGGCTCAGTGATTATATGACTTCACATGTTGACAAGTTTATACCTATTACCGATGTACATGTAACTCCCATAAGCAAGAAATTCCCAGAGGAAAAAAGAAAAAGGGAAGTAGTTTTTATTAATGTTGAAAAAATAGAAATGATAGAGTATCTTTAAAAAAATATTGAAAGGAAAAAAGGAGAAATAATGGCAGAAGGAATGATTGATTTAACAGATTCTAATTTCAGCGATGAAGTAATTAATTCTGATCTACCAGTACTGGTAGATTTTTGGGCTGTATGGTGCGGCCCCTGCAAAATGATTGAACCCGAAATTGAAAAAATTGCTGATGAAAAAAAAGACGTGCTTAAAATTGGCAGGTTAAATGTTGATGAAAATAGGGATACAGCTATAAAATATGGAATTAGCAGCATACCCACTTTACTGTTATTTAAAGATGGGCAAGTAGTCAAAAAACTAATAGGCGCTATGTCCAAGGACAAGATCCTAAACGAAATTTCATCACAATTATGATTAGATGACAAATCTTTTTATAGGAACTTCGGGCTATAAATACAAAGATTGGGTTGGGGTTTTTTATCCGGAAGAGTTGGAAGAAAAGAAAAATTTAAACTATTATGCGCAAAGCTTTAATGCGGTGGAGATAAATTTTACCTATTATTCACACCCCAACCCCTTCATTTTCTATAATTTGGCCAAAAAAGTAAAAAAAGGTTTTCTGTTTTCAGTTAAAGCCCATAGCTCTGTAACCCACAGCAGGGATTTCAAAAAAGAGGAGATAAAAAATTTTTTTGATTCCCTGAAGCCACTGGAAGATAGTGGTAAGCTGGGCTGTATTCTGCTCCAGTTTCCCTTCTCTTTTAAGTTCAGCCAGTCCAACCTTGAATACCTGAAAGAGGTGGGGCAGCATTTTCAGGGTTATGAATCAGTAGTTGAATTCAGGAATGACTCCTGGTTAAGGGAAGAAACCTTCAGGGCGCTGGAGGATTTAAGGCTTGGCTTTTGCAATGTGGACCAGCCGCAGCTCAGAGGCCTGCTTCCTCCCACAGATATAAATACAACCAGGGTTGGATATATTAGGTTTCATGGAAGGAACTCAGCCCAATGGTGGAACCACCAGCACGCTTATCAGAGATATGACTACCTGTATTCTTCAAGTGAGCTTGAAGAATGGTTGCCCAGGATAAAAAATGTGGGTACCAGCACTGACAAAACATACATTTATTTTAACAATCATTATAAAGCTAAGTCTGCAAAATCTGCTAAAACATTGATTGATATACTAAAAGATAGTAATATTATTACTTCACAAAATTAGCCGAATTATATAAAATCTATAAAGCAGTTTTTTAGTTTAAAGAATAAAGATCAGAGGATTGGTAATGTTTAAAAAGGTTGATAGCAAAGTAAACTTAGTAGAGCTGGAAGAAAAAATATTAGGCTTTTGGGAGAAAAACAATATTTTCCAAAAAAGCTTGGATAAGAACCAGGACAGTGAAAAGTTCATTTTCTATGAGGGTCCGCCTACAGCAAATGGTACCCCTGGAGTGCATCACGTGCTCTCAAGAGTGTTTAAAGATATCTTTCCAAGATATAAGACCATGAAGGGATATTATGTCCCCAGAAAAGCGGGGTGGGACACCCACGGTTTGCCAGTAGAGCTGGAGATTGAAAAGAAACTTAACATTAATTCCAAGAAAGAAATAGAGGACATAGGGATTGAAAAGTTTAACCGCCTATGCAAGCAGAGTGTAATGAAATATGAGGAAGACTGGAAGAAAATGACCGAAAGGATAGGCTTCTGGATAGACATGGAAAATGCCTATTTTACTTTCAAAAACGAGTATATAGAAACAGTATGGTGGATTTTAAAAACTATCTGGGAGAAAGGGCTCCTTTACAAAGACCACAAGATAGTCCCCTTTTGCCCCAGGTGCGGAACTGCACTATCGTCCCATGAGCTGGCCCTAGGTTATCGGGAAATTGAAGATAAAACCATAGTGGTTAAATTTAAGCTTAAAGGTTCTAGTGACAAGTATTTGCTGGTGTGGACAACAACTCCATGGACGCTGGTTTCCAATGTTGGATGTGCCGTAAACAAGGACGCTGTTTATGTGGAGGTCTCATTTAAGGGTGAAAAGCTGGTGCTGGCAAAAGATTTGCTGGGAGATGTGTTCAAGGAAGATGACAGCTATAGGATTACAGATGAGTTTAAAGGAGAAAAACTGGTAGGGCTAAATTACCTTCCCGTATATGATTATGCAAAAAAGGAAAATGCATACAGGGTGGTAGCGGGTGATTTTGTTTCTACTTCTGAAGGAACGGGAATAGTCCATATCGCCCCGGCTTTTGGTGAAGATGATATGAAGGTGGGAAAAGAAAATAAATTGCCGGTAGTGCAGATGGTTACTGATGAAGGGGCATTTAAGGAAGAGGTAAAAAAATTCGGGGGACTAAATATTGAAGAAGCTAATCCCCAAATAGTGGCAGACCTAAAGGAAAGGGGCATACTTTTTACCTTCGAGAAATACAAACACTCATACCCGTTTTGCTGGAGATGCGATAGCAGGCTAATTTATTTTGCAAAACAAAGCTGGTATATAAAAACTTCTTCGGTAAAGAGTGATTTAATCAAGTCTAATGAAGATGTAAGTTGGTATCCTGAACATATAAAGTATGGAAGGTTTGGGAAATGGCTGGAAAACAATGTTGATTGGGCTCTAACCAGAGAGCGTTACTGGGGCACTCCTCTTCCTATCTGGGAAGATGAGCATGGCCATAGAGTATGCATCGAAAGCCTGGAAGAATTGAGGGAAAAGGCAAAGGATAAGTTTGAGAACCCAGACTTGCACCGTCCATATGTGGATGAGGTAATAATAAAATGCCCAGAATGCGGAAGTGATATGCACCGGGTGCCTGAAGTTATAGATGTATGGTTTGATTCAGGATCTATGCCTTTTGCTCAATACCATTATCCTTTTGAAAACAAAAAACTGTTTGAAGAAAGCTACCCAGCGGATTTTATATGTGAAGCCATAGACCAGACCAGAGGCTGGTTCTATACTATGCTGACCATATCAACCCTGCTGTTTAAAAAATCAAGTTACAAGAATGTCCTGTGCCTGGGTTTAATAAATGATGAAAATGGCCAGAAGATGAGCAAGTCCAGGGGCAATATTGTAAAGCCATGGGAGATACTTAACCGGCAGGGAGCGGATGCATTAAGGTGGTATTTCTTCACCGGGGTTTCACCCTGGCTGCCCAAAAACTTTTCTTCGAGTGCCATTGATGAAGTTGTAAGGAAGTTTTTGCTGACCTTGTGGAATACATATTCCTTCTTTGTAATTTACGCAAATATAGATAATTTTAATCCCGCAAAACATGAGCTTAAGGTAGAAGACAGGTATGAAATAGACAGGTGGATAATCTCGGAATTAAACCAGACCATAAAAGATGTAAATAGGTTACTGGACGACTTTAATGTTACTGACAGCGGCAGGAAAATACAGGAATTTGTAGACGACCTATCAAACTGGTATGTAAGGAGAAGCAGGAGGCGCTTCTGGAAAAGCGAAGAAGATTACGATAAAATCAGCGCATATATGACACTGTATGACTGCCTTTTAACCCTATCTAAATTACTGGCCCCATATATTCCTTTCTTGAGTGAGGAGATTTACCAGAATCTGGCAAATAGCATAGGAAAAGGTGAGGAAAGCGTACACCTGGAAGGATATCCGGTAGCAGATGAAAGCTTAATAGATGGGGACCTGAGCTTTAAAATGGATATTGCCAGGAGAGTTGTAGGCCTGGGAAGGACAGTCAGGAATAAAATTAATATAAAGACAAGGCAGCCCATAGAAAAAGTTAAAATATATTTTGAAAAGGATAAAAGCATAACGGATGCCATTAACCATTTCAAGGATATTATAAAGGAAGAGCTAAATATCAAGGAAATTGAATTTGTAGAAGATATGGGGGAACTGGTATCTTACGACATAAAGCCAAACCTTAAGCTGGTAGGCCCTAAATACGGACCGTTAGTTCCGAAAATAAAGAAAGAGCTGGATAGCGCGAACCAAGCCAAGCTGGCCCTAAAGGTCAACAATAACAAAAGGGTTTCCTTGATGATAGACGGAAAACAAATAGAATTGGAACCTGAGGAAATTCTGGTTGAGACAAAAAGCAGGAGAGGTTTTGGTATTGAAAGTGATGGGACATTTACAATAGGGCTTCCTACAGAAATACCGGAACGCTTAATCGAGGAAGGTTTTAGCAGGGAACTGGTGCACCAGATACAAAACTTAAGGAAAGAAGCAGGCTTTGACATTGAAAATACCATAAACACTTACATAACATGCGGGAGCAGACAAGAGGAAATAATAAGAAATTTCAAGGATTACATAAAAAAGGAAACTTTATCTAAAAAAGTAGAGTTTAAAGAAAGAGAAGATATTTTTAACCAGGAGGTAACCGTAAACGGATCCAGCCTAAAAATTTCCATTGAAAGAGTAGGGAGCATTGTTTGAAAAAAATATCAAGAAAGTTAATAATAAATTTATTATTCTTCATTAGCGCTGTAATAATTATTGCAGTAGATAGGTATACAAAGCAATGGATTATGCAAAATCTTCCCGAAAATAACAGCATAGACCTTATACCGGGAGTGCTTTTGATAACCCATGTTAAGAACAGCGGAGCATCCTTTGGCCTGTTCCAGGGTTATGCCAATATATTGGCCATAATTTCTGTAATTGCCATAATTTTGATAATATTTATCAAAATATACTTAAAATTTGATTCCTATTTTTACAATATTGCTCTGGGCTTTATTTTAGGCGGGGCAATAGGCAACTTAATTGACAGGGTAGTTTACGGCGAGGTTGTGGATTTTCTGAATCTGGTATACTGGCCGGTCTTCAATATTGCTGACAGTTTCATTATTATTGGTTTTGGGATAGTAATAATTTTCTTATTTAAAGAATTTTTTAAAAAAAGCGGGGCAAAAAGTACTTGAAGGAAAGCCAATACAGATTTATAGCGGAAAGCGGAGATAACGGAAAAAGGATAGATAAATACCTCTCAGATAGGATAGAAAGCCTTTCCAGAAGTTATATTGCAAAACTTATAGCCCAAGAAAAAGTAACTGTAAACAGCAGTGCAGTAGATAAAAATTATACATTAAAGGCAAAGGATATAATTGTAGTTTCTGGAACTAAGGCTGATTACAGAAAGAAAATCATCCCCCAGCCCATAGAGCTGGACATAAAATATGAAGATAGTTATCTGGCCATCGTCTCCAAACCTGCTGGAATGGTAACTCATCCAGCACCGGGCAAGACTACAGATACCTTAGTGAATGCCTTAATTTACCATTACAACAGTCTTTCAAGCTGTGGCCAGGGTGAGAGACCAGGGATAGTCCACAGGCTGGACAAAGATACTTCAGGGCTGCTGGTAGTTGCCAAAGATAATAAAACTCATAGGCTAATGGCAGAAAAATTTAAAAATAGGGAAGTGGAAAAGACTTATGTATCCCTGATTTATGGAAAACTGCCTGCAGGGGAAGGGGAAATCAAACTGCCCGTAGGAAGGTCCAGGGTAGACCGGAAAAAAATGTCTATATCTATAGACAGGGGCAAAAAAGCACAAACCAGCTTTAAGGTAATAGAGGAGTATAGGAAGAATTGCAGCTTGGTAAAAATAAAGCTAAAGACAGGAAGGACGCACCAAATCAGGGTGCACTTTTCATATATTGATCATCCTGTTATAGGGGATAGCCAGTACGGAAGTAAAGAATCTAGGAAAATTGCCAGTGAGATTGGCCTGGAAAGGCAATTTCTTCATGCAGAGAAATTAAAATTTATGCATCCGGTTACTGACAAGGCGATAGAGATAGAAGACAGCCTGGCAAGCGACTTACAAAAATGCCTGGTTGTTTTAAGGAAATAAATTAAGTGATAAAATAAGAAAGGTGATAAAATTGGGAATAATTAGAAGAATTGTCCTGGATGTACTAAAGCCCCATTTGCCGAATATTGTAGATCTAGTAAGCCAGATAGCGGATATAAAAGGGATAAATGGGGTGGATATTACATTGAAGGAAATGGACCAGAAAGTTGAGAATGTAAAGATTACCTGTGAAGGAGACAATATAATATTTGAGGAATTAGAAAAAGTAATAACTGACAGCGGCGCCTCCATTCACAGCGTAGATAAAGTTTGTGCTGGCAACAGCCTAATAGAAGAAGTCCTAACCCAACAGGATTAAGTGGCCCTTATTTCTTGCCTCATAAATATTACATAAGATATTGCAAAGCAAATAATGGCTAAAGCTATAATAACTATCAGCTGTGGCCATACCTGTACCAAACTTTGTCCTAATGACAGCGGACTTAAAATCATCTTCCCCAAATCTGCTGAAGCAAGGGATTGGGGATTCAGGAAGAAATGCCCTCCTGCAGGTATCAATAGGGTGGTTATAGATTCAGAAAACAGGGTAGAGGGAGATGCTCTGAGTATATTATGTTCTATGACATAATTTTTTACCTGTTCGGCAGAGGTTGCATTTTCCAGAGGAACAACTGCATTCGCAATTGCATTAGCAATAATAGGCAAAAACACAATTAAAAATAGCCATATGGCTATGGCCGTAAGTATAGAAGTTGCAGTCTTTTCCATGATAATTGAAAACAGCATGGAAAGGGACATCCAAAAAGTCCCGTAAAAGATGCATATGAATATAAAGAAGAAAATTCTTAAAATTTCTTCTGATGTGGGTGGAACTCCAATTGTTCTTAGTCCAATACCCCCAATCAGAAAAACTATGCTTGAAATAATTATGCTCATGGTAGTAATGCCGGCTAAAAATTTTCCGTTTATAACGCTGTCCCTGAATATCGGTTGGGATAGTAACCTGCTCAAGTTTCCAGTAGTCCTTTCGCTGTTGATAGCGTCGAATCCAAATATTATTCCTATTATGGGGATAAACAGACTAATAAAGGAAATAAAAGAGGGTAGTATATCCCCGGAAGTTGTAAAAAGTTTTAAAAATACAAAATTATCTAACCCGCTAGCAGCTTCCCTGATATTTTGCAATGAAACATAAACCGAAGAGAGACCTGCAACATATACTAAGCCTAAAAGTATGATAAACTTTTTGCTGCCAAAATAATCGGCCAGCTCTTTTCTGTATACAGTAAGAATGCTTCTCATATTACTCCTCTTTAAAATATTTTAGGTAAATTTCTTCTAATGCGTAGTCCTTTATATTCATTCTTGTAAGTACTGAATTAGATTTAGCTATGGCTTTGGAAATATCGGACCTTAAATCCTGGTTACAGATAATTTGGAAAACATTGCCTTCTTTTCCTATATCTATAACGTCTTCCATGTTATTAAATTCATTTAATAGCTCTTTGGTGTCTCCAGATATTTCAACTTCTATCCTGTATCTGCCTCCACCAAATAGCTTCCTGCCCAATTCTTTTATATTGCCTTCCCCTATAAGCCTTCCACGGGACAAGATTCCTACCCTGTGGCAAATTTTCTGGATCAGGTTAAGCTGGTGGGAAGAAAGCATAAAAGTAATGCCCTTTTCTTTATTTAACCTGGTAATTGTATCCAGGATGCTATTTGCAACCTTGACATCCAAGCCCTCTGTTGGCTCGTCAAATATTACTAGCTTGGGGTCCTTTATTAAAACATCAGCAATACCAAGCCTCTGTTTCATTCCTTTTGAGAACTGCTTTACCAATTGCTTTTTATGGTTAAGCAGTTCAACTATCTTTAATGCCTCATCAATTTTTTCAGGTATTTCCCTGTAATTTATATTGTTTAACTCAGCTGTGTAGGCCAGGTTATTTTCTGCAGTCATGTCTTCATAGAAGCCAATTTTTTCAGGCAAGTAACCTGTAATCCTTTTAACTCTTAAAGGATCCCGGGTGGAATTGTAGCTGGCTACACTAATAGTGCCGGAAGTAGGCTCCGTTAAGCCTAACAGCATTAATATGATAGTGGATTTTCCCGCCCCATTTGGGCCCAACAGGCCATATATTTCACCTTCTTTTATTGACAGATTAAGATTATCAACTGCCTGGGTGCCATCATAGTTTTTGGATAAATTTTCAGAAAAAATTATATTTTCCATAATTTTATCTTCTTCCTAATCTTGCAAAGATTACTGCTACTCCTACTATTACCACTACTATTATTCCTATTCCAACCCATCCCCAGATGGTAGGGGTTAAAACTGTTACCCTTAATTCCAGGGAATCATTGGCATTATCGCTTGAAGCTGAAAAGGAAAGCATATAGTCGCCGGCAATTGTCTTCTCTGGAGGCTTTATGGTAACCACTACTTCTTTTTCTTCTCCTGCTTCCAGGGTTTCTATTTCATCATTTTCAAAACCTACCATCCATCCTTCAGGCTCCTGTACGCTTAAGGACAGGTTTTCAATAGAGTCAGAACCATTGTTATTTAATACCAGCGTGTATTTGTTATCTTTTCCTGATGTAACTTCAGTATTTAGCCTGCCTGTTTTGGTGGTAAAGTCGAGCTCATAAGTTGCTGTAACTATGGCATTTACTTCTGCTGTTTCCTCCAAGCCACTTTCTTCATGTGAAGCGATCACTTTTATGGGGTATTCGCCAGGCTGCTTTTTTACTAAGGGCATTGCAGTTACATTTAGTGTTTCTGCTTTATCAGGTTCTAGCTTTACTGCAGAGATTTCTGTTTCCTGGTATGAAGGCATTATTTGTACATACCATCCTTCTGGTGCTTCCCATTTTAAGTCAAAAGTTAATGGGTCCGGCCCAACATAAGTTAAATCAAGGCTGAATTCAAAAGGTTGCCCTGATTTTGCCTTAATTTCAGGGTAAGAAACATCAAAGGTAATTTCTTCTGGGGTTTCAAACGTTTCTTCTTCTGTAGCCCCTTCTTCTTCCTGGGCCAGTAATGCGCTAGGCAAAGAAAAGATAATGGATAATGTAAAAACACTTATTATTGCTATTACAGCTGTCTTTATCTTTTTGCTTCTAGTATTCACTTACAAGACTCCTTTTTCTATAATTAATTATAATTTGCATATCATAGGTTGATACAAAAAGAAATTCTAATAATTTATCTTTTTTATGTCAACACTTATGCAGTTTGATTAAATGGTTTGCATTATTTGAATGCATGAGTGCCAGTTAGGACTTTTATGAATTTTTCGGTCAAATGTGGGTCAAATTGGATTCCTGCAAATATTTTTAGCTCCTTTACAGCCTGTTCTACTGACATTGCTTTTTTATAAGGTCTTCCATGAACCATAACATCAAATGCATCCACAATGGCTATTATCCTTGAGGTTATGGGGATTTCTTCACCTGCTAATCCCTGGGGGTAACCAGAACCATCCCACCTTTCATGGTGACATAAAATGCCGTTTGCTATATAACTTAGCTGTTTTGAAGATTTTGCAATCCTGTAACCTACTTCAGTATGGGTCTTTATCTTGCCCCATTCTTTTTTTGAAAGCTTGCTGCTCTTTTCGAGTATTCCGTCAGGAACCGCAATCTTTCCAATATCATGGAGGGGAGCCAGTAGCTTAAGCTCATCAATCTTGTTAGTTGGCAGGTTGATAATCTGGCCGAGTTTTACTGCAAGCTTTTTCATTCTTTTTGCATGTTCTTCAGTTTCATTGCTTTTCTCCCATAATGACTGGCTGAGGGAAGAAATAATGGAAGAGGAAATGCTTTTGCTTTCGGTAAGCTTTTGCCTATCCAGTCTCCTTTCTGACTCTTTTATTATTTCCCTTATCTTCTGGCTGGGTTCTATTTTAGTACATATGCCCATGGAAAGGGTAACCTTAATTTTGTGAGCTTTTGTTTTCTGGACTTCTCCACTTATTCTCTCCATTATCTTATTTGCGTCTTGTTCTTTTGTGTTGGGAAGAAGGATGGCAAACTCATCTCCTCCCCATCTTGCTATAATGTCTCCCCGTCGGCTGGTTTTTTGCAAAATCCTTGCCACTTTTTTAATAAGCTTATCGCCATATTCAAAACCAAGGGTGTCATTAATTAACTTTAAGCCATTGATATCAAGGATAATAAAGCTTAAGGGCAGATATCTTTTATGGTTTAGCCTTTTAAACTCCTCTTCCACATAAGCCCTGTTGTATAAGTCGGTTAACGGATCATGGAAGCTTAAGTAATTAATCTTTCTTCTAGCTTTTTTGGTTTGGATGGCATTTAGGAACATGTTTCCAGCAATTTTTAAAAGGGATACGTCTTCTTCATTCCATTGCTTTAGTTCCCTTATGGAGTCAAATCCAATAAAGCCGAATATATTCTCTCCCATGTAAATAGGGGCAATAAGAAGGGATTTTATGCCTTTCTGGATTAGCTCATGCCTCAATGACTGGGCTTTCTCAGGCAAGTCTTTTGCATTTTGCAGATTACTTATATAAATTTGTTCATAGTTTTTTAAAAAATCCATCAGCCAGGGTTTTCCTTCAATTGACTCATTTACCTTAGAGTGGGAAGACTTTCGGGTCCAGCTGTTTATTTTTTTGAATACTCTGTCTTTTTCCGAATACAGGAACAGATAGCTTCTGTCCACCCCGGCAAATTTCCCTATTTGGCCCAGGGCAGAATTTATCTTCTTGTCAATATATATGTTTGAGCTTATAAAGCTTGTGGATATTTTTGATATAAGCTTTGATAATTCAACCCTCTCTTTTAAAGAGTCTTCAATTTTTTTTCTTTCAGTTATATCCCGCAACAGTATTACTTTGCTGGCTAGTTTTCCACTATAATCTTTAAAGCCGGAAATATCTACTTCATAAACTTTGATATTTCCCTTGCCTGTAACTTTTTTAATTTCTTTTCCGGATCCGGAATTTATATATCTTCCGGCTTTATTCCAGGTGGCAGTAATTTTCTTGCCTAGAAGCTGGCCGGAGTTGGACATCCCCATAATTTTCTTTGCCATCGGGTTTATATCCAGGATAATATTTTCAGTATCTATAACTATCAACCCATCCCTCATATTTTCAACCAATGCACTGCGGGCAATAGGAACTATCTCTCCTAGCTTCAGTCTGGTTATTCCCAGCAGCATAATAAGTATGCTGGCAGTCAGGGCAATGGGCGTAAAGTCTATATGGCTTAAAGGGGTAATTTTAGCAAAAAATAGAAGGTTTGCAATTATGGGGAGGGCAAGGACAGAAAGTAAAAAAATTGCCTGTTTCCTGTAAAATTTAATAGAATTTATGAGTAGATTTATTAGCATAATACAGCTTACTGCCAAAAGCAGGTATGCATAAATAATCCATACCCAGAAAAATAATCCATATTCCCTAATTAAAAACAGGTTTCCATTAGCATTTATAAGCTCGTAGTTAGTAATTATAAGGTGATGGTATTTATTGGTAAATTCCAGGACAAGTTCCGCTGCCGGGATTATGAATAAAAATATCAATTTAGGCCATGCTGTCCATTCTTTTTTACCGGTATATAAGGCAGTAAAGATAAAAAAGTAGATAGTAACCATTATAATCCCGACACTTGATATCCGGTTAAAAAGTATCTTAAAGTCAATGTTGGTGCTCATAAGCTGTAGTATATTAGCCAATAGCCAGATAGTAACTCCAGAACATAGCAGTATCAGGGGCTTGTAATAGTAGGTAGGCTTGTAGGCTAGAATATAGGCGATAAAGATAAGTGCGCAAATAACGCCCAGAAACGGAGAGATTATAAATGGTGTAATTTGGTAGCCCATTAAACTTTATTAAAATAATTAATGATTTATTTATTCGAATATATATTATATTATTATTTTTAAATTAATACAAATACTAATAATTATTTTTCATTTTATATTTACATAAGTGATACAACATTTTATTAAACTTTTAAATACTTGTTTTAATTTTAAATCTCCTATATTATATTGGAGAATAAAATAACCTTTAAAATAGTCCAGAGAGACTAAAAGGGGTAAACAGTGAAAAAAAATATAAATAGGAAATTTTTAATTAACCTTCTTACTAGGTGTAAGGGGGTTTTTTTTTAAGATGCAGGAAAAGGCCCTAATCCTTAGCAAAGAAGACATGGAAAGAGTTATAAAAAGGATCTCCCATGAAATTCTGGAAAGAAATAAGGGGTGCAAAGATTTAGTATTTATTGGAATCCAGAAAAGGGGCGTTCCTCTTTCCCAGAGAATAGCCGAAAATATCAAGGAGCTGGAAAATGTTGATATTCCAGTAGGGAAGCTTGATATATCATTTTACAGGGATGATATAGGGAAGAAGATAAAATCAGACATTCAAATAACTGATATTCCCTTTGACATAAAAGATAAAAATATAATTTTAGTGGATGATGTCCTGTTTACCGGAAGGACTATAAGGGCGGCATTGGATGCCATTATTGACTTGGGAAGGCCCAAGACTATCCAGCTAGTGGTACTAGTAGACAGGGGCCACAGGGAGCTTCCTATTAGAGCTGATTACGTGGGCAAAAATATTCCCACTTCCTTAAATGAATTTATCGATGTGCGGGTAAAGGAAACTGACGGCATGGACAAAGTTTTTATTTCGGAGAATTAAATTTTATGATAAGAGGAAAAAGCATAATAGAGATAGACGGGCTGACCAGGGAAGATATTAATTTGATACTGAATAGCGCTACCTCCTTTATTGAAGTCCTGGAAAGGAAAGTAAAAAAAGTTCCTACCTTAAGGGGGAATACAATAGCAAACCTTTTTTTTGAGCCAAGTACCAGGACTAAAAACTCTTTCGAAATAGCTGCAAAAAGGCTAAGTGCAGATTTGATTAATTTTTCTGCTTCTACCAGCAGCTTAAAAAAAGGTGAGTCAATAATTGACACTATAAATACCATACTGGGAATGAAGGTAAACCTGCTTATTATCAGGCATTCTGATAGCGGGATTTGCCGACTTATGTCCAGGCTGGCCGGAGTTCCGGTAATAAATGCAGGGGATGGAAAGCATGAGCATCCTACCCAGGCGCTTTTAGATATTTATACTATAAGAGAGAATTTTGGAAAACTGGAGGGCCTAAAGGTTGCGGTAATAGGTGATTTTTTAAACAGCAGGGTGGCCAGGTCCAATATAAAGATGTTTAAAAAAATGGGGCTGGAAACCACTATAGTGTCTCCCACCATGCTGCTTCCAGAGGATGAGGCTAGTTTGGGCCTGGAAATAGAGCATAGCATTGACAGGGTAATTAGAAAAGCCGATATTATTTATATGTTAAGGATGCAATTTGAAAGACAGGATAGGAAATTTTATCCATCAATTGAAGAATACAATAAGTTTTTAAGCTTGGATACAGACCGGTTCTTTTCTTTAAAAGAGAATTCAATAGTCATGCATCCTGGGCCAGTCAACAGGGGCATTGAAATAAGCGAAGAGCTTATGGACCTGGCAGACAGTAATGAAGAGATTGCCAGAAAATTTAAAATAAGTAAGCAAGTAACAAATGGGGTAGCCATAAGGATGGCACTCCTTTATTTAATATTGGGTTAAAGAAGATGTTAGATATATTAGGCAAAAGCGATTTACTTATAAAAGAGGCAAAAATAATAGATCCTGCAAAAAATAAAGGATATGGGGGAGATATTTATATAAAAGGCGGAAAAATTGAAAAAATAGGCAAAGATTTAAAAAAAGAAGACGCCACCCTCCGCATAGATGCTAAAGGTTATACAGTTTTTCCGGGCTTTACAGATATGCATGTGCACTTAAGAGAGCCAGGAGAAGAAAAAAAAGAAGATATAAAAAGCGGTGTAAAGGCAGCTCTTAGGGGCGGAATAACTTCTATTGCCTGTATGCCCAATACCAAACCTCCAGTGGACAGCCCGGCTTTAGTCAAATTTGTACTAAGCGAAGCAGAAAAATGCGGATTTAATGTGTATCCGGTTGCGGCTATGACTAAGGGCCTGGAGGGCACTGGAATTGCTGAAATTGGCCTGCTTAAAGAGGCAGGTGCTATTGCTTTTTCAGATGATGGGAAGTGTGTGGCTGATTCTAGACTGATGCTTGAAATAATGAGGTATGCTAAAAGCTTTGGGTGCCTGCTTATTCTCCATGAAGAAGACTATAGCTTTTCAGGAGGGGCATTGGCAAATGAAGGATATCCATCAATTGGGCTGGGTTTGGAAGGTTTTTCCAGCTTGGCTGAAGAAATAGTGGTGGCCAGGGATATCCAGCTTTCCAAAAAAACAAAAGCCAAAATCCATGTAACCCATGTTAGCTCCAGGGGTTCTGTGGAAATGATAAGGCAGGCTAAAAAAGAAGGGGTGCCAGTAACTTGTGATGTGACTCCCCACCACATTTATTTTAATGACCATGCTTTAAGCGATTATAATACCAATTTAAAGGTAAACCCGCCAATAAGGGGTACCGGTGACCAGGAGGCAATAATAGAAGGAATAAAAGATGGGACCATAGATGCTATTGCCAGCGACCATGCTCCACACCTGAAAGAAGAGAAAAATACCACTTTCAGGGAAGCCAGCTTTGGGGCAATAGGGATGGAAACATTGTTTAAAGCTACTTATACCAAATTATGTAAAGAAAGAGGAATACCTCTAAAGGAATATATAAAGCTTTTAACCATTAGACCAGCAAAAATTTTAGGCATAGATACAGCCAGTATTGCTGAAGGGAAAATAGCTGATATGGCTATAGTAGATACTGAGACCAGGGGAAAACTTGAGCAATATTTTTATTCTAAAAGTAGCAACTGCCCGTTTACCGGGGAGGAGCTTTACGGGGAAATAATATTTACCATTAATAAAGGGAGGATCTGTTTTGTAAACAGTGATGCTTATGGCAAATGATGCAATACTGATATTAGAAGACGGTGAAATATTTGAAGGAAAATGCTTTGGCTGTAAAGGAGAAATAGCAGGAGAGGTAGTGTTTAATACTTCCATGACTGGATATCAGGAAATACTAACCGACCCTTCATATTATGAGCAAATAGTTACCATGACTTATCCTCAGATCGGAAATTATGGTATTAACAGCCAGGATATTGAATCAGCCAAGGTCCAGGTAAAAGGTTTTATAGTAAGGGAATACATTGACCGCTACAGCAGCTGGCGGGCAGAAAAAAGCCTGGAGGATTACCTGAGGGAAAATGGTATTGTGGGCATCTCAGAAATTGATACCCGGAAATTAACCCGGCATGTAAGACTCGAAGGTGCCATGAAAGGCATAATATCAAACAAGACCGGAGACATAAAAAGGCTTAAAAAGAAGCTTTCTGGGTACCCAGAAATTATTGGAAGGGACCTGGTGCAACATGTTACCTGCAAACAACCCTATATTTACAACCCGGATAAAAAGGACGGGAAATACAAGGCGGTAGTCCTAGATTATGGGGTAAAGCTTAATATTTTGAGGATAATGTCTGATGCGGGATTCCACATAAAAGTAGTTCCCGCAGATACTAGTCCCCAGGAGATACTAAGCTATAATCCTGACGGGATAATGCTGTCAAATGGACCGGGTGATCCGGCAGCAGTTGATTATGCCATCCGCAATATCTCAAAGCTGGTGGGGAAAAAGCCGATTTTTGGCATATGTCTTGGCCATCAGCTGCTTGGATTGGCCTTGGGGGCCAAAACCTACAAGCTGAAGTTTGGCCATCATGGGGGAAACCATCCTGTCAAGAACTTAAGGACAGGGGAGGTTGAAATAACTACCCAGAACCATGGGTTCTCCCTAAATATTGATTCACTAAAAGACATAGAGTGTACTGATTACGAAATGACCCACCTGAATTTAAATGACAACACCATGGAAGGAGTGGCTTATCCTGGAATTTCAGCTTTTACTGTCCAGCATCACCCGGAAGCTGGGCCTGGCCCTCATGATTCAAGGTATGTATTTAAATGGTTTAATAAAATTATTGAAAATAATAAATAGGAAGAACTGATGCCTAAAAGGAAAGATTTAAAAAAGATATTAATAATAGGCTCAGGCCCTATTATTATAGGGCAAGCCTGTGAATTTGACTATTCCGGCACCCAGGGCTGCAAGGTTTTAAAGGAAGAAGGATATGAAGTTGTTTTAGTAAACAGCAATCCTGCAACTATAATGACGGATCCCGAATTTGCGGATAAAACCTATATTGAGCCCTTAACAGTAGAGTTTGTGGAAAAGATTATAAAAAAGGAACGTCCCGATGCACTACTTCCGACTTTAGGAGGGCAGACTGGTTTAAATATTTCAGTCTCCCTGGAAAAAGAAAAGATACTAGAAAAATACGGGGTTGAGCTCTTGGGAGCCAATATTGATGTTATAAACAAGGCTGAAGACAGGGACAAATTCAAAAAAGCAATGGGAAGCATTGGACTGCATGTTCCCCCCAGCGGGTATGCACACAGCCTGGAGGAGGCCCTGGAATTTAGCGAAGAGTTGAAATTTCCACTGGTGGTAAGGCCAAGCTTTACCCTGGGTGGACTTGGGGGAGGGGTTGCTTTCAACAAGGAGGAATTTGTAGACATCGTAGTAAGGGGCCTGGATCTTTCTCCCATAGCTGAGGTTTTGATTGAAAAATCTGTAGCCGGATGGAAGGAATTTGAGCTGGAAGTAATGAGGGATAAAAAAGACAATGTAGTTATAGTATGCTCAATTGAAAACTTTGATCCCATGGGAGTGCATACCGGTGACAGCATTACCGTAGCCCCTGCCCAGACCCTTTCTGATTCAGAATATCAGAACATGAGGAATGCAGCTTTGAGGATTATAAGGGAGATAGGGGTAGAAACCGGGGGGTCAAATATCCAGTTTGCCATAAATCCTGATAACGGGAAATTGGCAGTTATAGAAATGAATCCCCGGGTATCCCGTAGTAGCGCTCTTGCTTCTAAAGCTACAGGCTTTCCCATAGCCAAGATTGCAGCAAAGCTAGCAGTTGGCTATACCCTGGATGAAATACCTAATGACATAACCAAGGAGACACCGGCTTGCTTTGAGCCCTCCATAGATTACGTGGTGGTTAAATTTCCAAGATGGGCATTTGAGAAATTCCCTGGGACTGACAGTTCGCTTACCACTAGGATGAAATCAGTGGGCGAGGCAATGGCCATAGGGAGGACTTTTAAACAAGCTTTGCAGAAAGCCATAAGGTCACTGGAAATTGACAGATACGGCTTGGGGTCTGACGGCTACAACAATATAGATGAAGGTATACTAAATGAAAAACTTTCTGTGCCTAACCAGGACAGGGTATTTTATATAAAACATGCTTTTGAGATGGGGAAAAGTGTATCCGAGATATATAGCTATACAAAAATTGATCCCTGGTTTCTGCATAATATAAAGCAGCTGGTGGACTTTGAAAAAGAGTTTAAATGCAAGAATATAAAGGGTGTGGGGCCAAAAGCTTTAAGGGAAGCTAAAAGGTTAGGGTATTCAGACATACAGATAGCCAGCTTATGCAATAGCACTGAAGGGAATGTAAGGAAATTAAGGGAGAAGCTAAACATTACTGTAACCTTTAAGACTGTGGATACCTGTGCTGCAGAGTTTGAAGCCTATACCCCATATTATTACTCTACTTATGAAACCGAAGACGAGGTAAAGCCTTCAGGCAAGAAAAAAATAGTTATATTGGGGAGCGGGCCCAACCGGATAGGCCAGGGAATTGAATTTGACTATTGCTGTGTACATGCTTCTTTTGCTTTGCATGAGGATGGCTATGAAACCATAATGGTAAACTGCAATCCGGAAACAGTAAGCACCGATTATGACACTTCTGACCGCCTTTATTTTGAGCCTTTAACTTTTGAAGATGTGCTAAACATTATAAAGATTGAAAAACCTGTGGGGATTATAGTGCAATTTGGGGGCCAAACACCCTTAAAGCTGGCAATGGCTCTGCAAAAAGCAGGAGTAAATATATTAGGCACTTCTCCCGACAGCATAGACTTGGCTGAAGATAGGAAAAGATTTGGGGCCATGTTAAACAAGCTGGGCATACCCCAGCCAGACAATGGCACAGCCATGAACATAAGTGAAGCAAAGAAAATTGCAGCAAGCATTGGCTATCCAGTGCTAGTAAGGCCATCTTATGTACTGGGCGGGAGGGCCATGAGCATTGTATATAATGAAAGCAGTTTAATCAGTTATGTAAGGGACGCTGCCCTGGTCTCTCCGGATAGACCAATACTGATTGACAAATTCTTAGAAAGGGCTATAGAAGTTGATGTTGATGCTGTTTTTGACGGGCAGGAATTGTTTATAGGCGGAATAATGGAGCATATTGAAGAAGCAGGGATCCATTCTGGCGATAGCGCCTGTGTAATACCACCCTTTACTCTGGACAGCAAGGTAATTGAGAATATAAGGGATTACACTTTGAAAATAGCCAGAGAATTAAAAGTAAGAGGGCTTATGAATATCCAGTATGCAATCAAGAATTCCAAGGTTTTTGTATTAGAAGCAAACCCCAGGGCATCAAGGACTATCCCTTTTATAAGTAAATCAATCAACATACCTCTGGCTAAAATAGCGGCAAGGGTAATGACCGGCAAAAAGCTAAAAAACATGGGTTTTGAAAGGAAAGATTCAACCAAACTTAATTATTTCAGCATAAAAGAAGCAGTCATGCCTTTTAACAGGTTTCCGGGAATTGATACTATTCTAGGGCCGGAGATGAAGTCTACGGGAGAAGTTATGGGAATTGACTCTAATTTCGGAGTGGCATTTGCAAAATCCCAAATTGCTACCAACCAGAAGTTCCCGGTTAAAGGCACTGTCTTTATAAGCGTTAGTGACAAGGATAAGGAAGATATAGTGGATACAGCCAGAAGTTTTATGGATATGGGTTTCAATATAATAGCTACCCAGGGAACAGGAGAGTTTTTGGAAAGCAAAAATATAAAATGCGACCGGGTTTTAAAGATCAGGGAGGGCAGACCTAATGTGATGGACTTAATTAAGAATGGAGCCTTGGATTTGATTATAAATACACCTGAAGGAAGCAGCGCAAGAAGTGATGGATATTACCTTAGGACTGCTGCAGTGCTGCACAATGTTCCTTCCATAACTACCATTTCAGGCGCTGCTGCTGTAGTACAGGGAATTAAAGAATTAAGGTCAAACTTTAAAGTTAACGTTAAAGCTATACAGGAATATTGATGCAGTCATTAAAAGGCGAGATAATTAACAATGTGAAGCTGGGAGACAGGCTTTTTAAGATGGAAATATTCTCCCCCTACCTGGTAAAACACAGCTACCCGGGACAATTCATAAACATAAAGTGTTCGCCTCCAGATGTACTGGATCCTTTACTAAGGAGACCTTTTAGCATCTATGACATAGAAGAAGACTTTAATGTAGCCTCAATACTGTATTTGGTAAGGGGTAAGGGAACCAGGTATTTGTCAAAATTACAGAAAGGCAATGAAGTTGATTACTGTGGGCCATTAGGCAATCCCCTAAATACCAATGGGGAAAAAAAAGTATTACTGGTGGGGGGAGGAATAGGTGTTGCCCCCCTTTATTTCATTGCTAAACAACTTTCCGGCAGGGGAAAGGAAGTATTTTTTATGTGTGGGTTTAAGGAAAGTAATTTTAGGCTATGGGAAAAAGAACTAATGAGACTTAGTGTCAATTACCAGATATTTTGTGAAGATGGTATGTGGGGTTCAGTGGGAATGGTTACAGAAGGCCTAGGGGGTAAACTAAACCAGTTCAAAGGGTTTAGAGTATACTGCTGTGGTCCGGAGGAGATGCTTAGAAAATTACAGGAAATATTTATGGGGCAAGATATTGAGGTTACTGCATTACTTGAAGAAAAAATGGCTTGTGGGACAGGGGTTTGCATGGGTTGTGCCATAAAGGTGAGGGAAGGCAGTGGGATTGCCTATAAAAAAGTTTGCAACGATGGGCCAGCATTTAATTTAGCGGAGGTAATATTTGATTGAACAAAAAGGGCCTAATTTGAAAGTTAGGCTGGGGGACATTGAACTGGATAATCCTATTATTGCCTGCTCTGGCACCTTTTCCAGCGGGCTTGAATACAGCAAATTTTATGATGTAGGCAAGCTGGGAGCGGTAACTACTAAGAGTTTTTCCCTCAAGGGAAGAAAGGGCAACCGGCCCCCTCGGATATGCGAGACAGCTTGCGGGATGCTTAATTCCATAGGACTGGAGAATGAAGGTATTACCAGTTTCACAAAAGAGCATCTTCCAGCTATAAAAGATTTAGGCATAAAGGCTATAGTTAGCATTTTTGGTGAAAATCTAGAAGAATTTGGAGAAATTGCAAAAAAAATAGCTGGCGTAAAGTCCAATATATTGGCAGTTGAGTTAAACCTTTCCTGCCCCAATGTAGAAAAAGGGGGAATGGCATTCTGCTCTTCAGGCCCAGACATTAAAAATATAACTTATC
Source organism: Actinomycetota bacterium (assembly GCA_051744245.1). Classification (GTDB taxonomy): domain Bacteria; phylum Actinomycetota; class Humimicrobiia; order Humimicrobiales; family Humimicrobiaceae; genus M55B165. Next base: position 23,963 of record JBNJCV010000010.1, read on the forward strand.
GGGTAAAGCAAATACTAGATATCCCGGTTATAGTAAAGCTAAGCCCTAATGTGGGCGGACTGTATATGCCGGCACAAAGTGCAAAGGAAGGCGGAGCTAGTGCAGTTTCCCTGGTCAATACTTTAATAGGGGCTGCTTTTGATATTAACAATTTTAAGCCCAAGCTTGGCAATGTAGTAGGAGGGCTTTCCGGTCCTGCTATAAAACCGGTGGCATGTGCCCATATATATAAACTCTGCCGGGAAAATATTTTGCCGGTAATAGGAATGGGCGGTGTTTTTAGCTGGGAGGACGCAATAGAATTTTTAATAGCAGGAGCTAAAGCTGTAGGGCTGGGGACAGTAAATTTTGTAAATTATAAAGCAGGAATAGAAATTATAGAATCATTAGGGAAATACCTGGTTTCAAAAAATATTTCAGACATAAACCATATCATAGGAAGGGCTCATGCTAAAAATAGAAGATAGGCTAATTGTAAGTATCGATGTAAACAGGATTGATGAGTTAAAAAAGCTGTGCAAAAAAATAGGCAATAGGGTAAGAACCTTAAAGCTGGGCCTGGAATTAATCTATAGCCAGGGATTGGGGGTTATAGACATGGTGAAGGGCTTTGGATACAAGGTTATGCTTGATGCAAAGCTGCTTGATATTCCCAATACCATATCAGGGGCTGCTAAAGCTATAGGTTCCAGGGGTGTTTTTGGAATAACTATACACACCCTGGGCGGTAAAGGCATGCTGGAAGCTGCTAAAAAAGAGCTGGAAAAAATTTCTAAACAGAAGCTGATTGACCCGCCGCTTCTTTTCGGGGTAACCGTTTTGACCAGTCTTGATGATAGTGACCTGCGGGCTGCAGGCTTTAAGGGAAATTATTTGCATACAGTGCTGGGTTTGGTTAAAATTGGGCTAAAGTCTGGAATAGACGGAGTTGTCTGTTCGCCAAATGAAGTTGCAGAAATCAGGAAAAAATTTGGTAAGGATTTTTTTATTGCAACTCCTGGTATAAGGCTTAATCAGGATAAAAGTGGGGACCAGAAAAGGTTTAATACTCCGGGAAAAGCAATTTCAGATGGGGCCGACTTTTTAATTGTTGGCAGATCCATAACCCAAAAAGATAATATAGAAAAAGCAATTAACTTATTCTACCAGGAAATAGAAAGGAATCTATAAATGCTGAAAGTGGTGGAGGAAAACAAAAATATTGACATCTTGGAGATGTTAAAGGAAACCGGGGCCATAATGAAGGGGCATTTTAAGTTAAGTTCCGGATACCATAGTGGTTATTACCTGCAATGCGCAAGGCTTCTGCAGTTTCCGGGACTCACCAGAAAAATTTCAAATGAAACAAAAAGTATATTATTAAAGAATATAAATAATGGAAGTATAAAAACAGTGGTATCCCCGGCAATGGGAGGAATACTGTATGGCTATATGCTGGCGGATGTAATGGGTAAAAGGATGATATTTACCGAGAGAAAGACAGAAAAAATGGAACTCCGAAGGGGGTTTAGCTTAAAGAAAGGCGAAGAAATAATAATAGCTGAGGATGTAATAACTACCGGTGGATCGGTAAGGGAAGTTATAGATATATGTAAAAGCTTTGGAGCAGATATAAGGGGGATTGTTAGCATAGTTGACCGCTCAGAAGGAGTTGATTTCGGCATCCCTTATATTCCGCTAATTAAACTGCAAATAGACAAATACCATCCTTCAGAATGCAAACTATGCAAAAATAATGTAGATATAGATCATCCCGGGAGCAAAAAGTAACAAGTTTTATCTTTTTATATTTTTCCATGGAGAGTTTTTAAATGTCTGTTAATAATTTAAGCAAAGGGGACCGGCAAAAAGGTTGGCTCAAATCAAAAAGGGTCAGGAAGAAAAGAGCTTCTATAAAAAAATCATTAAAAAGGAGGGAGACTGACCTTTCCGCCCTGTTTGCTGACAAAGAATTGTTCAATGAATATATTGCAAATATGAAAGTAATAGACCTTATAAGCGCGCTTCCGGATATGGAAAAGGTAAGGGCAAAACAGATTTTGGAAGACAAGCTAAATATAAGTACAAGTAAAAAAGTCAATGGCTTGGGCAAAAAACAGCAGAAAAAATTTTATGATTATTTTAATATAGGAATATGAAAAAAAAAGGAAGACTATTTATTATTTCAGGACCTTCAGGGGCAGGAAAAAGCACTTTAATTAATAATGCCTTAGAAAACCTGGACAACTTTGTCAAGTCCCTCTCTGTTACAACCAGGCCAATGAGAAAAGATGAACTGGAAAAAAAGCATTACAGGTTTATAGGTGAAAAAGATTTCAGGGCAATGGTAGAAAACAAGGAGTTTCTGGAATGGGCAGAATATTGTGGCTATTTATACGGAACTCCCAAAGATTTCGTGTTTAATAATTTAGAAAAGAGTAAAAATGTCATACTTGAAATTGAAGTAAAGGGAGCAATGCAGGTAAAGGAGAAAATCAAGGATTCCTACATGATATTTATAAGAACTTCCAGCCTGGAGGAATTAAAAAAAAGGCTGCTCGCCAGAAAAACTGATAAGGAAGAGGAAATAAAAAGAAGGCTTGAAATTGCCGAAGAAGAGACCAGGCACCAAAAATACTATGATTGCATAATTGTAAATAACAATTATAATGAATCTTTGTTGAATTTAGAGAAAGTATTAAAAAAGGAGGCTGATTGCTGATGGAAATACCGTATATAGATACTTATATTAAAAAAATAGACAATAAATATACATTATGTATAGCGGTGGCAAAAAGAGCTCGGGAATTGGGAAATTACCTCTCGGCTAAGAGAAATATGGAAAGAATAAATGTAGTTCCACCTCTGGTGGATATCGAATCCAATGATCCTTTAGAGATAGCACTGCATGAGATAAGGGAAGGAAAAGTAAGTTACATTAAAGCAGGCAGATAGAATTGGCCGGTTCAAATTTTAGCAACAAAAATATCATATTAGCGGTTACTGGATCAATAGCTGCCTATAAGGCCTGCAGCATTTGCAGCAGCCTAGTAAAAAGGAAAGCTAATGTTTTTCCGGTTATGACGCCTAATGCCACTAATTTTATAAACCCTTTAAGCTTAAGCACAATTAGTGGCAACAAAACCATTATTGAATCTTTTAAAAATAAGGGGAAAGCTTATCATATATCGCTTGCCCATAGCGCTGATGTTATCCTGATTGCACCGGCTACTGCTAATACTATTGCAAAAATTGCCCATGGAATTGCCGACAACTTTTTGAGCACTACCGTGCTTTCAGCAAATTGCCCTACAGTTATAGCCCCGGCAATGAATGAAAGCATGTATCTAAACAGCTTTACCCGGGAAAATATACAGAAATTGGCTGATTCGGGAAGGTTTTATATCATGGGCACAAAAGAGGGCAGGCTGGCATGCGGTGAAGAGGGCAGGGGCAACCTTGAAGCTGAGGAAAAAATTATTGAAAAATGCCTGGAGGTTTTAAAATTAAATGAGAGCCTGAGAGGCAAAAAAATATTAGTATCGGCTGGGGGAACCAGGGAATACATAGACAAGGTAAGATTTATATCCAACGCTTCAAGCGGAAAGATGGGCTATGCACTAGCAGAAGAAGCTGTATTCAGGGGAGGCGAGGTGGTTCTGGTAACCACAAAAAAGGGAATGGTCCCTTGCGGGGTCAAGCCTGTTTATGTTGAAAGTAGCCAGGAGATGAAAGAAGGACTGCTCTCACATTATAGCTCTTCGGATATAATTATAATGTCAGCCGCGGTTAGCGATATCGTGCCTGTTTCCAGATATAACTACAAGTTAAAGAAAAAAAATGATATATTATCGAAATTAAGGTTTAAAATAAATGAAAATATTTTGGAAATATTGCAGGCTAGAAAAGAAGAAAGCCAGATACTGGTGGGCTTTGCGGCGGAGACAGGAGAAGAAATTTCAAATGCACATGAAAAAATAAAAGAGAAAAATATCGACCTTTTAGTTGCCAATAATATTTCCAGGGAAGATATAGGGCTGGACAGTGACTTTAATGAAGTAGTTTTAATCAACCAGAAAATGAAACAGAAAAAAATAGGGAAAGCCAAAAAGAGAATAATAGCAAGAGAAATATTTAATGAAATAATTAATAATTTAATGGATTAGTTAGGGGCAAGATATGTCAAAAAAGGGTAATTATCTTTTTACTTCTGAATCTGTAACTGAAGGTCATCCTGATAAAATGGCAGACCAGGTATCTGATGCAATACTGGATGCTATAATTGCAGATGACCCAAAATGTAGGACAGCTATAGAAACAATGCTGAAGACAGGTTTAGTAATGGTTGCTGGAGAAGTGACCACAGAGACTTATGTAGAAATACCGAATATAGTTAGAAATACGGTAAAAGAGATAGGCTATACCAGGGCTAAGTATGGTTTTGATTATGAAACCTGCGGAGTGGTTGTTTCTATCGGCAAGCAATCCCCAAATATTGCCCAGGGGGTAAATAAATCATTTGAGGCCAGGCTTGGTAATGACTATGAAGATGAAATAGATTACCAGGGGGCTGGTGACCAGGGAATGATGTTCGGTTATGCCTGTAATGAAACCCCGGAATATATGCCTTTGCCTATCTCGCTTGCACACCGGCTGGCCCATAGGTTATCAGAGGTAAGAAAGGCGGGTATTTTGCCATATCTAAGGCCAGACGGAAAGTCGCAAGTTACCGTAAGGTATGAAAACGACAAACCGGTCAGCGTGGAAACTATAGTGCTTTCTTCCCAGCATGCACCCAATATAGATATAGATACTCAAATTCTACCTGATTTTAAAGAATTTGTAATTAAGCCAATTATTCCTGATGAACTGATGAAAAAAGACATAAAAATTTATGTAAATCCCACCGGAGAGTTTACCATTGGAGGTCCTATGGGGGATACAGGAGTAACGGGAAGAAAAATAATTGTTGACACTTACGGCGGGGTGGCAAGACACGGCGGCGGCTGTTTTTCAGGAAAAGATCCTTCTAAGGTAGACCGTTCCGCTACTTATGCCGCAAGGTATGTGGCAAAGAATTTAGTAGCAGCCGGGGTTGCAGATAGGCTGGAAATAGAAGTTGCCTATGCCATAGGAGTTTCCCATCCTGTCTCAATTATGGTGGATACTTTTGGAACAGAAAAGGTTGACTTAGCAAAAATCGAGAAAGCTATTAAAGAAATATTTGACTTAAGGCCGGGAGCAATAGTAAGGGACCTAAATTTACTCAGGCCAATTTATAAGAAAACTGCAGCATATGGCCATTTTGGAAGGCATGACCGTGACTTTACCTGGGAAAAATTAGATAAAGTGGACCAAATAAAAGATATGCTTGGGTTAAAATAGCTTTTAAATGAATGATAAAAACAAATATGCTGAAGTTATATTAGACATAAAAACATATGAGATAGATCATGCCTTTGATTACATAATCCCTACTGACCTTTGTAGCCAAGCCGGTATTGGTTGTGCAGTTTTAGTGCCTTTCAGGTCAAGGCTTGAAATAGGGTATATAGTAGGGTTGAAAGGGAAAACCTCCCTTCCTGAAAAAAAGCTAAAGCCTATAAAAAAAATATTAAGCGGTAAACCTCTTTTTGATTCAAATAAATTAAAACTTATAAACTGGCTAAGCTCTTACTACATACATCCTATAGGAAGTGCATTTAAGCTTTTTATGCCGCCGGGAAGAAAAGTAAAGAGTATAAAGGTTTGGAGGATAAGGGATAGGGAAGCTGTAGAGGCAGAACTTAAAAAAGCCGGGGCTAGACAGTTAATCTGTGGCCACCTTATATATCCAAAAGGGGTCAAAACCCCCCAGGCAGAGAAAGCCTTAAGAAGGCTTGCCCAAAAAGAAGCAATAACTTCCGACTATATTTTAGAAGAGCCTAAAGCCAAACTGAAGTACAAAAACTTTATAAGCTTAAATGAGCAGGAGTATCTAAGCAAAAAGGAAAGTATTAATTGGAAAAAAAGCTACAGGCAAAAAAAGATGATAGATTACCTTCTAAAGGAAGGAAAAACGCTACAGGAAAAACTAATAAGGGAAACTGGTGCAAGTTATGCAAGCTTGAATTCCCTGGTAGATAAAAAAATTTTGTCCAAAAGCACTGAAAGGGTGAGTAGAAACTTCAAGTATGATCTGGACATAGAACCAAAACCGCAAATTGTACTGAACCAATACCAGAAAAAGTGCGTGGAGAAAATTGGAATGGCCATGGGTAAGAGTTCCAACTTTTTAATCCAGGGAGTTACAGGAAGCGGAAAAACTGAAGTTTATGCAGAGATTTGTAAAAAAGCATTAAAAAAGGAAAATACTTGCCTGGTGCTGGCTCCTGAAATATCTTTAATTCCCCAGCTTTATGGAAGGTTTAAAAATATATTTGGGGATGCGGTAGCGGTTTTTCATTCTAACATGAACAGCTCAGAAAGATATGAAAGGTGGCTTGAAATACAGGAGAACAGGTATGGGATAATTATAGGAACCAGGTCAGCCCTTTTTACGCCCCTAAGGAAATTGGGCTTAATTGTTATTGACGAGGAGCATGACCCCTCTTATAAGGAGAATTCGGCAGTAAGATATAATGCCCAGGATGTAGCCTTAGAAATAGGTGAAATATTCAGCATTCCTGTAGTTATGGGAAGTGCCACTCCTTCGGTAAAAACCAGGTATAGGGCTGAAAAAGCAAATAATTTCCAAATCCTCCGTATTCCTGTAAAAGCGCAGACCAAACAGAAGGTAGGAAAGGAAGTAGTGGACTTAAAGGAAATTGACCGATTTAAAAACAACCCTATAATCAGCAATAAGTTGCATTCCCAGATAAGAAAGGAAACAGATAAAAACAATAAAATCATAATTTTTTTAAACCGGAGAGGCTACAGTAATTTTATAGTTTGCAATAATTGTGGTAATGTCCCTAAATGTCCATCCTGCAACCTGGCACTAAAATATCATTTTGCCGGGAAAAAACTGGTATGTCACCACTGCGGGCTGGAAATAAAATTTTTAGGGAAGTGCCAAAAGTGTGGGGGCGAAAATATTTTTTTGAAAGGTTTTGGTATACAGAGAGTAGAACAAGAACTAAAACTTAGGTTTAAACCGGTGCCGGTGTTGAGGATGGATTCAGATGCTACTACAAAAAGGAAGTCCCATGAAAGGATATTGAAAAGCTTTAGCTCACCAGGTTCTGCAATTCTGATTGGCACCCAAATGGTAGCCAAGGGGCTGGATATAGAGGATATTACCTTGGTGGGGATTATTAATTGTGACCACATGCTGGAATTGCCTGATTTCCATATGTATGAAAGGGTTTACCAGCTAATTCATCAGGTTGCAGGTAGGACTGGAAGAAAACATAAGCAGGGGAAAGTCATAATCCAGACCTATAACCCCAGACATGGAGTAATAAGGAACTTTCTAGAAGGGGATTATGATAGTTTTTACCGGGAAGAGCTACAAAACAGGGAGGAATTGGGGTATCCGCCTTTTTCCAATATAATAAACGTCATTATTTCTGGAAAGGATGAAGACCTGGTTAGAAAAGACATAAATAATCTATTTGCAGAAATCAATAAAATAATTAAAATGGGGGATAGGATACTTGGTCCTGCACCAGCTCCGTTTTCAAGAATAAATAAATATTACCGGTGGCACTTAATGATAAAAGCAAAAAAGATTAACCAGATAAATAAAAAACTGGCAAATGCTTTAAAAAGTTTTGGCAAAGCCAGGGATAATAGGCTAATTGTGGATGTTGATCCCATCTGGATACTATAATTTTTTAGGAGAGATTATGGCAAAGAGAAAAATAAGAACTTTTGGAGATCCCGTGCTAAGGGAGAAAAGTAAAAAGGTAGAAAAAATTGACCAAAGCCTTATGGCTTTAATAAGTGACATGGAAGATTCTATTGATTCTGGCTACCAGCCGGGGATAGGCCTGGCTGCGCCACAGATAGGGATTTCCAAAAAGGTAATAATTATAAATTTTGATGAGAAGATCAATGTATTTATAAATCCGGAAATAGAAGTGCTGGATGAAGAAAAAGAGGAAGATGAGGAGGGCTGCCTGAGCCTACCTGGAATAAGGGAACAGGTGGAAAGGTATAAAAAAGTCAGGTTGAGGGCTAAGGATGTAAAAGGAAAAGACACAGAAATGGTTGCAGAAGGAATGCTTGCCAGGATTTTCCAGCATGAAACAGACCACCTTGAAGGTATATTATTCATAGACCGTTTGGGTAAAAAGAAAAAAAGGGAAGTAATATCCAGAATTAATGAAATGGGTTAAAGGGTTGGTTTAATTGAAGATTATTTTTTTAGGGGCTTCAAATTTTTCTGTCCCTTTTCTGGATTGCCTGCAAAATTCAGGGCATCAGGTACGGCTAGTTATAACTAACCCTGATAAAAAAAAGGGAAGAGGCAAAAAAAAGCTGGCTAATCCGGTCAAAAAAAAGGCCCTGGATTTGGGGCTGGAAATAATTGAAACATCCTCTATGGACGGCCAGGTGGGCAAAATAAAAGGCCTTGATTTTGACTTAACTTTAGTGGTTTCTTTTGGAAAAATATTGCCTGAAGAATTTTTGAAAATAAAGCCAGGCAAAAATATAAATGTACACCCTTCACTGCTTCCCAAATACAGAGGCCCGACCCCTATTACTTCTGTCCTTGTTAACGGGGAAGAAGTTAGCGGGGTAACCATAATGGAAGTAACAGAAAAGCTGGATGCCGGACCTATTTACACTCAGGCTAAGTTTAGGGTAGGCAGGGATGACAACAAGGATAGGCTAGAGGAAAAAATTATTTGTATAGGATGCCCACTTCTTTTATCCACAATGGATATGTTAAGGGAGGAGAAAATTAAACCCTTTCCCCAGAAGGGCAGGGCAACTTACACAAAAACAGTAAGTAAGGACGACCTTAAAATTAACTGGGAAGAGGATGCCCTAAAAATTTATAATAAAATAAGGGCCTTTAGTTATAAACCTGGATGCTTTACATTTTTGGGGAAGAAAAGAATAAAGATTTTGGAAGCCGGGATGGCTCCTGTTAAGACTGATAGGGGATTGGGCGGCACTGTATTGGAAGCAGAAAAGAGCAAGGGTATACTTGTAGGCTGTGGTGATGGAAAGGCACTATCTATTAAAACCCTCCAGCCCGCAGGAAAGAATATGATCGGATACAAGGATTTTTTAAACGGCTACCCCCTGGAAGCCGGTGACAGGTTTGGATAAGGCGAGAAACGTTGCTTTCGACATTCTAAAGGGCTATTTTGCTTCTAATAAATTATTAAAGGATCTTCTGGATAGGGAATTTTCCAGCCATACTCTATCCAGTTTAGACAAACGTTTTACATACACCCTAGTCAAAGGGGTGGTCAGGCAACTTTATTATCTGGACTTTGCAATATCAGTGTTTTCAAACAAGAGACTAAAAAATATTGACAGAGACCTGTTAACCATACTTAGAATGGCCTTATACCAAATATTATTTATGGATAAAGTGCCCATGTATTCAGCTATAAACGAATCAGTAGAACTGGTAAAAAAAAGAATTGCTGTAGGCCCTTCTAAATTTGTCAATGCAATTTTGAGGAAAATAAGTTCCACTAAAAATTTCAGGGATTATTTAAATAATAGCATAGAAAAAAATACAGCTAGTTTTAAAAAAAAAATAGGCATAATGTATTCATTTCCTGAATGGATACTAGCTTATTGGCTGGAAAGCTACAGCCGCAAGACAGTTGTAAAGATATGCAAGAGCTTAAATGAAAAACCCCTGTACTGCATAAGGTTTGACCCGGAGAGAATAGAAAAGGCGGAATTAATAAAAAAACTAGGTCTGAAAGAGGAGGCAATAAAAAACCAGGAACTGCCCGGAAGCCTTTCTAGAAGCAATATCCAGGTTGCAAATCTGTCAGGGGTAACCGGGAGCCCATTTTTTAGGCAAGGCCTGTTCTATATCCAGGATATAGCTTCACAGATTGCCGTAGAGTATTTTGCCAGGCCCCGGGCGGGGGAGAAGATCCTGGATTTATGTGCAGCGCCAGGGGGAAAGACAATATTAATGGCCCAGCTGGCAAGTAGCGCAGATATTTTGGCGGTGGACAAAAACACAAATAGGCTCCAGAAAATAGAAGAAAACCTCACCAGGTTAAATATAAAGAATGTCAAGGTTGTGCAAGGGGATGCAACTAACCTCGATCTGGGCAACCAGTTATTTGATAAAATTTTTATTGATGCTCCCTGCAGTGCTTTTGGCACCATATCCAAAAATCCAGATGTAAAGTACAATAAAAAAGGAGAGGATTTAAAAAGGTTACAAGCCAATTCCCTAAAAATACTTGATAATGCAAAGAAGTACTTATTGCCCGGGGGGAGGATAATTTTTTATACCTGCACCTTATCCAGGATAGAAAACCAGCAGACAGTAAGGCAATTTATTGAAGGAAACCGGGGGCGTTACAAGATAGAGCCGTGTAAATATTTGCCAGGACCAAAAAAGGATGATGGTTGGCTTGAAATAATGCCTTATTTTTTTAACAGCGAGGCCGGATTTGTTTGCAGCCTGGTAAAACTAGCCTAGACTACACTACTTTTCTTACCTTGTTTGCTTTAAGGCACTTAGAGCAAATGTTAATCCTTTTTACTTTTCCATTTATTTCTGCTTTTATTTTCTGAATATTGGGCTTAAACACCCTTTTTGCCTTTTTATTGGAATGGGATACATTATTGCCGAACAAGGGTCCCTTTCCACATATATCACATTTCCTTGACATAAAATCACCTATTAATAATTTCTAAAACAGATTGAAATGTTAACATTATATTTTTTAATTAGCAAGTATTTTAGGTTTAAAATAAAATTAGGATAATGGAAACAATTTTTAAGAAAAATAGTCCATACTATAGTGTAAACAAAGGAATTATTTTTTTGGTTCAATGTGTTAAAATATTTACCATTGGGTAAAGGGACTTATAAGGTGAATGATGATGTTTCAAAAATTGGACAGTGAAACAGTTAAAAAAGTAGTAAACATTATAATCGATAATTTTGAAAAAAATGAAGAACAGATAAATAATCTAAATGTCTTTCCGGTACCCGACGGGGATACTGGAACCAATATGCTGCTTACCTTGAAATCTATCAAAAGCGAGGTAGACAAGCTGGATAGCTTTAATATAAAAAAAATATCAGAATCGGTTTCCTTTGGTGCATTAATGGGGGCAAGGGGAAACTCTGGAGTGATACTCTCACAAATACTAAAAGGTTTTTTGGATGTTATTGTTCAGGATGGGGATTTCGACCTAGCTCTAATAGGGAAGGCTTTAGAGTCTTCTAGGAATCTTGCTTACAGTTCAGTTCAAAATCCTACTGAAGGCACTATGCTTACCACCATTAAAGACATTCACCAATGTGTTCAGGAAATGGCAAATGGGTCCGGGGATAAGGTAAGCTTTTCTGAGTTAATGGATGCTATTATTAAGGAAACAGAGGATTCTGTAACCAGGACCACCTACCTTTTGCCCGTTTTAAAGGAGGCAGACGTAGTAGATGCAGGTGCCCAGGGGCTGCTGGTAATATTAAAGGGGCTGAGGGTAGCAATGGAAGAATTTAACATTATTGAGGGAAGTATGGTAAAAAGTAATAATAAAAATAAGAAAAGGTCCAAACAAAAAGCAGACCAGAATGCTAATCCATCTGTTCAGCAGGGGGATTTAAGCAACCTGAATGTAGATACTGACCTAAAGTATACTTATTGTACAGAGCTAATTGTAAAGGGAGAAAAAATAAATGTAGATAGACTTAAAGAAAGGGTTAACCGTTACGGGGATTCTGCCATGGTGGTGGGGGACAACAAGGTAGTTAAAATACATGTTCATACCAATCATCCCCACAAAGTATTAAGGAGAGCTTTGGCGGAAGGCAGCTTGCATGAAATCCAGATAAACAATATGGTTGACCAGAGCGAAGCAGCACAAGTGGGAGAGGCAAAAAAAGAAGAGAAAGTTGAGAAAAAGAAGAGCATACTGGCAGTTGCAAATGGCGATGGACTGACTGAAATATTTAAAAGCATAGGAGCAGACTATATTGTAACTGGAGGCCAGACAATGAATCCTTCAACTTATGACCTGGTGAAGGAAATAAATAAAATTAAGGCTGATAAAATAATTCTGCTGCCGAACAACAAAAATATTATTCCCACCGCCAAACAGGCTAAAAGAATTACCAAAAAAGAAATTGAAATTGTGCCCACCGTGACTATTACTCAAGGAATTTCGGCATTGCTAAATTATAACCCTGATCTTGAGTTGGATGAAAATATGTATAATATGGGAGAAGCTATAAACCGTGTAAAGAGTGGCGAAATAACTACAGCAGTAAGGGATGCAAACCTTTTAGTTGGAAAAATCAAAAAGGGTGACTACATTGGCTTGTATGATGGAAAGATTAAGGTCATATCTGACAACCTGGTAGAAGGTACCCTTGACCTGGTAAGGGACATGATAGATGAAAATGATGAAGTGATAACTTTTTATGTAGGCAAGGGTGCAGGAAAGGAAGAGAATAAGAAAATTACGGAAAGCATCCAAAAGAAATTTCCCCATATTGAAGTAGAGTTTCATGAAGGAGGCCAACCCTTGTATCCGTACATATTTTCTATAGAGTAGGCAAAAGGTGATCCAATATTAGAGTAATAGCAGGCCAGTACAAAGGCAGAAGGCTGAAAACCCCCAATAACTATAATATCAGGCCTACCACTGATAGGGTAAAGGAAAGCATATTCAATGTAATAGGCTCAAGGATCCAGGATAAAAAAGTCCTTGACCTTTTTTCAGGCACAGGTTCTCTTGGGATGGAATCTATAAGCAGGCAGGCAAGCCTGGTCTATTTTGTTGAAAAAAACTTTAAAGCGATAAAAATAATAAGCTATAATATTAACAGTTTAAATATTAGCCAAAAAAAGTATAAAATAGTAAAAAGTGATGTAATTAGATTTCTTAAAAGGTTTAATGAATTTAAGTGGGATATAATTTTTTTAGACCCCCCTTATAATATTAGTAGCAGCAAAATGAAAGATGTGTTCGGGCTGCTGGATACAGGAGGAACTATAGGAGACGGGACTTTAATGGTTTATGAATATTTTTTTAAAAAAGATATAAAAAGTGAAATTGGAAACCTGGAAATTCTAAAGGAATCCTTTTTCGGTGATAAGAAAGTTGTATACCTTACCCCCAGGAAGAGAGGATAATATGGAAAAAATAGCTATTTGCCCTGGAACCTATGACCCAGTTACTGCAGGCCATAAGGATATTATACTGAGATGTGCAGAAATTTTTAAAAAGGTCATAGTGGCAGTTTCAAATAATAACAGAAAGAAGCCTTTATACTCCCTGGAAAAGAGAATAGAATTTGTAGAAAAGGTCTTAAAAAAATATGATAGTATGGAAGTGACCTCTTTTAATGGTTTGCTGGTGGATTTAGCTGAAGCAAAGAAGGCAAAAGTAATTGTCAAGGGGCTAAGGGCAATATCAGATTTTGAATATGAGTTTCAGATGGCCCAAATTAACAAGAAGCTTAATGTGGGTGTTGAGACTGTTTTCCTGATGACCAACCCAAGGTATGCCTACCTTAGCTCCAGTGCGGTTAAGGAAATTGCAGAGTTGGGGGGATGTATTAGTGGGCTAGTGCCCAAAGAAATTGAAAAAGACATTATAAGTAGCTTTAAAAATGAAAAATTTGATTAAGAATTGGAGAGTATTATGGATGCCTTAGAGATTGTTGACAAAATAGAAGAGCTGGTAGATAAAAGCAAAAAGATTCCCTTTTCATCTAATGTAGTGGTAAGCGAAAATGAAATATATGACTTGATTGATGAGCTTCGAAGTATTTTACCGGAGGAATTAAAGCAGGCAAGATGGATAGTTAAGGAGAGAGAAGGTATGATTGAAGAGGCAAAAAGGCAGTCAGCCAGGATAACAAAGGAGGCTGAAGAAAGAGCACAGGTTCTAGTTAGCGAAAGTGAAGTGCTAAAGAAGGCTAACAAGAAATCTGAGGAACTTATGTCTATGGTGGAAGCTAAAGCAAGAACTATCCGCCTGGAAGCAGAGGATTATGCTGATGAAAAGCTGGCTAACCTGGAGGCAGTATTGCATAAATTACTCTCTGCTGTTGAAAAGGGGAGAGAGCAATTCAAAAATACCTTGAAGACAGATAAAACATAAAATTTGAGCCCTGCAATTAATTGCATAAAAATTTTTTTATGTTATAGTAGTTGGTTGGTTTATAACAAGTATGTAACATTTTTTATAATCAGGAGGTTGATTAATTTGGCAGTACCAAAGAGAAGAACAACAAGCACAAAAAGAGATAAAAGAAGAAGCCACCATGGCTTAAAGG
>JBNJCV010000011.1:0-38108 GCA_051744245.1 Actinomycetota bacterium
TTAGAGATAATGCCAATTTAAAAATCCCTGATACAAATGTTTAAGAAACCCTTTTAAAGATGCCAGGATATTAATTCGAAGGGTGAAAATTGAGATCGAAAAAATCAATTACGTTCTTGATTTAAAATTCTTCTCTCGGACCATGGACTAGCTTAGCTGAGATGTATTCTTAAATTATTAAATTTTTTGACATCCCATAAAAAGAAAATAATCTCCATTTATTTAATAAACTGGTATACCTGCCATATTTCCCTTTACACCATATTTTTCCCTGAAGTTCTTACAAATACGGTGCGCGGTTTGCAATACCTCATCCTCCGGATACTTCTCTTCTATAGCCTCAACCGCTGTATGAAGATGTTCAGGTTTATTAATTCCGATAACTGTACTTGCAACCAGTGGATGTGCCAATGCAAAACGTATGCTGAATTTTGTCCAAGAATCCGGTTCCTGGGGTAATTCTTTTCGGAGTTCGCCCAGTTGATCATATAATCTATCCCACTGTGCATCCTTCATCCGGTCATCTTTAGGAAGTGAACTACGGTCTATTCTACGGTCGGTTAAAAGTCCTGCAGCAAGTGGTCTAATACCTATAAAGCCCATTCCCTGTTTCTGCATATCCGGGAAGATATCCAAAATCTCAGTCTCCAAAGCATTAAAATAAGCTACAATACCCGAGAATTTACCTGACTTCACTACTCTTCGACCATAACCCACCGTATACGGAAAAGTAGCAAGGTGCATTACTTTTCCTTCCTGTTTCATCTTTTCGAAAACTTCCACCAATGGTTCCGTTACAGCATCAAATTCTGAAAGCCGTTTAGGTTCACCTTCCGCACGATAGCCAAGTTCTGGATCTAGGCTTCCGCGGTGCAGGTGCTGAACAATTGCTATCCTTTCCACCCCAAGACTTCTAAGGGCTTCTTCTACCCGGGTTCTAAAAATTTTAGCATCAAAATCTTCTTGGCCCCAGTCCGGCACATTTATTTTTACTATATGATGCAAGTCATGCCGTTTCGGATGCTGTCTAAGTACTTCACCAGTTAACCACCGTGTTCCATATTCATAGCTTGAGTGAATAAAGTTTATTCCAAGATCAACAGCTTCTTCAAGCGCCCTTTTAGCTTTTTTGGTTTGTTCATTATTCTTCTTTTCCTTCGGTGCATATCTCATGGTTCCAAAACAAATCTCAGATACCTTTAGACCAGTCTTGCCATATTCCCTATATTTCATCTTGCCCCCTGTTATTTAAGTGCCTGTAATTTAATTATAAATTAATATCAAAAAGAAGCAGGCACTTTTGATAAAATAGATAAATTTTTTAATAATATTTAGTCACTTACCCATGTTTTAATTTTTATTTACCATAAAGGTTTGAACTACCTTACATTGAAAAACACATATCCTCTTTTTATTTCCCAAAATTTACTTTTAAAAATGAAATGTACAAGAAAAGTAAAGGAAATTACACTTTCTTTTAAAACTATTCTTTACGTTAAAACACTCAAAGCTTCTAGCCTTTCCATTAGCTCCAGAAAATATTTCCTTATTGTCACTATATATGGCAGAATATTTATTCTAGATTCAATAAACTCCTTAATATTACAAGGTTTATATAAGCTTCTCTTTGAATTCATCAAATGCTAAATTTCCTTAATAACATATGCTATCAGACAAGTATTTATAAAACAACAATTCTAATAATAGGCTGAGCAATCAAATATTACCGATACAGCCGGATACCAAGAGACCGTATAGACTTTAATCTTAAGGTTACTATATTTGCAAAATAAGTAATTTTAAAATATTAATAAAAATAACCAAAAATGATAAAAAGCGGCGATTATTAAATTCTCCCAAGTATAAATTTTAGGGAAATTTTCAATACCGGTTCTAAAGATGTAGATTTATCCTATTTTTCCAATATCTCTATATTTTTAATTTAAGCCATGGCAGGCAAAATTATCGTGATACATGTCTGCTGATCATACCTGGTCGCCCACTACCCAGCCAGCCATTTATGCTTAATTTATTGAAAGCAGCTTTCAATAAGTATTATCAAAATTTAAAACCTCCGCTGGTAAATAAGTTTACACAAACCTCAACAACTTGTGGATCATATAAGATACCCTTATTGCTCTGAATTTCTTCTAATGCAGCATCAATACCCTTTGCTGCTCTATAGGGCCTATGTGAAGACATTGCTTCCACAACGTCGGCTACTGCTATTATTCTAGCCACTGGCAATATCTCTTCTCCTACCAAGCCATTTGGATATCCGCTACCATTCAACCTTTCATGATGTTGCAATACAATTTTTTCAATAGGCCAGGGGAAATTTATTCTCTTTAATATTATGCTCCCAAGCTTGGGGTGGGTCTTAATTAAGCTATACTCGATATCCGTCAACTTTCCAGGTTTTGATAATATAGAAGCAGGAATATTTATTTTACCCACATCATGAATTGATGCCGCAATTTTTATGGACTTAATTTTATCTTTTTTTAATTTTAATTCTCTTGCCAGTGCTACGGAAAGCCTAGCCACCCTTCTCTGGTGTCCTTCAGTATATGGATCTTTAACTTTAACAATAATTGACAAAGCTTCAATTGCCCCTAAATAGCTTTCGTTCTTGGTAGTATTTTTTCTAAGATCTTTTTGGCTACCTGTTTCAATAATAGACAATAAGGCTGTGAAACCATATTCACCTTTTTCTAAAATTGACAATTTTATATAAACTTCCTTTTTCTCCCCGGCCAGTGTCCTTATTCTTGTATTAGCCCCTGTTGCTTCCCTGCCCCCAGCAAGAGCAATCACTTGTTTTTTAAATACCGGTAAAAAACCTGGGACTAATATCCAGCCTATATTCTTCTTAAACTGGCCTTTACCAGTAGCCCCGCACAGCTTAAGTGCTTTCTGGTTAATATTTAAGATTTTTACCTTTTTTAGTAATTCCCTGGCTTCAAATTCTTTGGAACCAGTACAATTGTTTAAATTTCCTTTTCTGCCTTTTTGCATACAAATAAAATTTTCTATTTCCGGAAAATTCAACTCCACCATTGCTACTGGGGATAAACCAAATAGCTTCTTATATTTCTCCCTACCCCAGGTATTTAAGCATTCTATTTCCATAAACCTTAATAAATTAGAATACAGTTTTTTTAAAACATTAATTTGAGTAAAATATTCATCTACTCCATTTACCTCTGGATCGAAATCCAGCCCCAAATACCCATAATGGCAACCATCATATTTTTTTAAGGGAAGGTATACAGAAGAAGCTGGGGAATCAGTATTTGCCTTGTTTGCAGAACTTATGCAGCTATAATCACTTATAGTGCAGGCAAACTCCTTTCTGCCTATACTGAAGGGTTTTAGAAACTTCTCGCTTTCAGGCAACAGCTTCAAACCAACTTTTTTTACCGGTAGGAGCTCTTTCACTTTCCTCAGGCTATCCCCGAAAGTATTTTCCAAATTATTAACTGGAGGCGGACATAATTCATCCAATAGCTTCTGGAATTTTACCAGACACATCCCTTCCTTGATTTTCTGTAGCCGGGTTGCCACCTTTTCCAAATTCTTTACCAAGCTTGTCAATCTAATTATAGTTTTTTTGGAGAAATTCTTTTTCTTGCAGGAAAAAAGAAATAGGGATGCCCTGCTACCTAGATAGGTAAAATAAAAGATGGAAATGGATTTATAGCCATAGCCCTTAATTTTTGTATCAATTCCACTATTGCCTAAATCCTCTAGCGTGCAGACATCCTTGCCAAGCTCACATCTTGAGACCAATAAGTTTAGAAACTCTTTAAAATCTTTACTAATATTCCTGTGACTATAAATTTTTCTCCCCGGTCGGCCATTACTACTAGCAAAGACACAGGAATAATCTGATAAAAAACTTTTATCCAGTATACTGGTAATTTTTGTAAATATATAATTGATATCATCTTCATGAATTAGAAGCTGATTGATTAAATCTAAAACCTCTAAAAGGTTGTATTTACATTCTTTACCATCAACCATTAATAACCTTATATTTACGTGTAAAAGAATTTTTATATATTATATATAAAGTATTTACCTATTATATATTATTAAAAAATAATGTAAAATATTACCCCTCCTTCTATAAATTGCTTTTTTTGCCTTAAATAATGGAACCTGTACGTCTCTAATTAACTTGTTGATTTAATTGTCAACGAAAATTTGCCAGGATTTCTTATTTTGTATTTTTTATTGAGGTAGTATTTATTTAAAAATTAATTTACCTTATGTATTATTCAAATAAATATTTTGGCAAGGCCCTAGAAGAAATAATTAATAAGAAAAATATAAAATTAAGAAGCCTTGCCCATAAAACCAACCTGGATTACAGTTATTTTAGCAAACTTAAAAAAAGGCATAGCCCGCCTCCACAAGAAACCATTGAGCTTATTTCTAAAGGCCTGGGTATCAAGCCTGAATATTTTTTTGAATACAGGCTTGAAAAATTAAAGTCGCTGCTTAAAGACAATCCCCACCTTATAAATAAGGTTTTTTCTTATGTGCAAAATTTAGCGAGCAAAAAGGAACCAAAGGTTGCTGAAGACAAAAACCCTTTCACAAATAACAAAAAATAGGGTATTTTTATCTTATGGATCCAAATTATGCATCCAGAATTTTAAACAAACTGTTAAGCAATTGCATCATTTGCCCCCATAAGTGCTTGGTTAACAGGGCAGAAGGGGTAAAAGGCTTCTGCAAAGCTCCTGCTAGCCCGGTCATTTCCTCATCTATGCCCCATCATGGGGAGGAGCCACCCATTTCGGGAACCAGCGGATCTGGAACCATATTTTTTACATACTGCAATATGAGATGTGTTTATTGCCAGAACTATCAGATAAGCCAGCAACATGAGGGCAGAAAAATAAAAGTAGGAAAACTGGCAGAACTAATGCTGGAATTACAAAATAGGGGTTGCCATAACATTAATTTTGTTTCCCCTTCTATCTGGATCCCCCAAATAGTATCTGCAACCGCCATTGCCAAAAAATCAGGGTTAAATATTCCGCTTGTATTTAATACAGGCGGTTATGATAACCCGAGAATTATAAAAATGCTGGAAGGAATTATAGACATCTACATGCCAGATATAAGGTATAGCGATAATGAAGTGGCTAAAAAATATTCAGGCATTAACAATTATGTAGATTATAATCATAAAGCCCTTATTGAGATGTACAGCCAAGTAGGAGGATTAAAGCTTGGCCCGAATAATATTGCAAAAAAAGGGATGCTCATCAGGTTGCTTGTCCTGCCTAATAATATTGGAGAAATTAAAAAAACTATAGATTTTATAAAAAACAGTCTGTCGGCAGATGTTTACCTGAGCATAATGGCCCAGTATCATCCAACCTTTAAAGCCAGGCAGTATCCGGAAATAAACAGGAGCATTACTTCAAAAGAATACTACCAGGTAGTAAAATATGCAGAAAAGAAGGGCTTCTCTTCAGGATATATCCAGGACTATGTAAAAGATGATCCCTTTATGCCTGATTTTAAAGATAGGGAAGTTTTCAAATCCTACCGGGACGAAAGTTAGCCTACCTATTGGCTTTCCACTTTAATATCTCATCCCAGCTGCAAGTGTTTAATACATCTTCCCTGCCCAGACCGGCCCGTCTTGCGATATCTACCCCCAACTTTATGTTATCCAAATTAGCAGGCCTATGTGAGTCAGTATTTATGACAATTTTTATTCCAGCTTGTTTTGCTTTCCTGGCATTTTCCTCATTCAAATCTAACCGCAGGAAATATGAATTAATTTCAAGGCCCTTATTATATCTCCTTGCATCCTCTATCACCTTATCCATATCTATAAAATGTGGAGCCCGGTTATCAAAAACTACTGCAGTAGGGTGGCCTATAAAATCAACATATTTATTTTTCAAGGCATTAGATACCCTTAAGTTATTCTCCCTGCTGCTGTATTTATAACTTGAATGCATGGACCCTATGACAATATCAAGCTTGCTTAATATTTCTTCCCTGTAGTCCAGCCTGCCTCCTGCTTTGATATCTACCTCAGAGCCCATTAATATTTTAGCCTTCTTGGAAATTTCATTAAAACTTCCCCTGTGGTTTAATTTATCAAGAAGCCTTTCTCCATCCAGGCCATTGCCATGAATATTGCTTTCTGAGTGGTCAGTCAAAGCAAGATATTCATAGCCGTATTTGTCAATAATCTCTGAAAATTCCTTATCTTCAATCAGGCCATCGCTCCATTTGGAATGGGTGTGCAGGTCACCTCTTATGTCTTTTATGCTTAAAAGATTAGGCATATTACCTGTCCTGGCCAAGTATATCTCATCTTTTCCTTCCCTGAGTTCCGGGGGAATAAAGCAGAGCCCCAAATTATCGTATATTTCCTCCTCGCTTAATGCAGGCTTTTGGAAGTGCACTCTTCCCTGCTTACAGAATCCCTTATCCCTTGCTGTATTTTCTATAAGGGATATATGTCTTTTACTGCCTGTACAGTAAAATAGCTGTAAAGCCCAATTATTCTCCGTAGCTAGAATTACCTCCAGATCCAAACCAAATTTGGTTCTATACCTATAGCTTATACTTTCCCCGATTATTTTCTGGCTCTTCTTTGAACTTATGCCTTCAAATTTTAATAGGCTATCCAAAAATCTTTTGCTTAACTCCCGGTTAAGCTCCTTATTATTAAATTCAGTTAAAACTATCAGGTCTACATCCCCAACAGCCGCTTTTCTTCTCCTGAAAGAGCCTACCAGTTCAAGCTTTTTTACCTCTTTTATACCCCTTACCTTTAACATGAATGGCTTTATCAGATTTTCCATATATCCCCTTGGCATATAGCCCCTTACATTCTCATAATACCCTATGGTTGCCTTCAGCCTATCAACTGTAAAATCATCCAGGTATTTAGAAATATCTTTAGAATAAATCTTGTCCTTTAAATCTTTTATATCTTTTGTGCCAAGAGTCCTATATATTTTTTCCATCTTTTTCCTGCCAAGCCCACTCATCCTTATGAGCTTAAGTAAGCCTTCTGAATATTCACTGGTTATCTCCTGATACTCTTCTATATATCCCTCACTGAAATACTGGTCAGTATATTTATAAGCCAATTCATTCATGCCGGGAAGATCCCGCAGCCTGCCTTCATAATACACTTTCTCAATATCACCAGGATAATCCCTTATAGTCCTGGCAGCACTCATAAGTAAAAGGGCTTTTTTCTGGTCAGGGTTTGCCTTGCTTAATTCTGCAATATTAGTAAGGATATTTCCTAATCTTAAGTTTTCCATCTAAAACCTTGCTTTCTATTAAAGCTAAATTAACTATGTTAATATAATAAAAAAGGTTTACAAAAAAAGACATTATACACAAAAAAATAAAAACTTTCACCAGCAAAATGGTCAATAATAGGAACTTTAAAAATTTAAGAAAGCAAATGGTAGAAACGCAGCTAATTTCCAGGGGAATAAGTGACCCAAAGGTTTTAGAAGCCATGGCTAAGGTGCCGAGGGAAAAATTTGTCCCTGAAAATAAAAAAAGTCAAGCCTATTATGACGGCCCCATACCCATAGGCAGTGGCCAGACAATATCGCAGCCATACATAGTTGCCTACATGACAGAACTTTTAGAGCTAGGCGGCAGGGAAAAAGTGCTGGAAATAGGCACAGGTTCCTGTTACCAGACAGCCATACTGGCTGAAATTGCAAAAGAAGTTTATTCAGTTGAAATAATTGAAGAGTTTTATAGTAAGGCCCAAAAACTACTTAAAGATTATCCTAATATCAATCTGGCAAACAAGAATGGGTATTATGGATGGGAAGAGCATGCTCCTTACAATAGGATAATAGCCACTGCTGCCCCCAAAAAAATTCCCCAGCCCCTTATAGAGCAGCTTTCCAATGGAGGAATAATGGTAATACCCGTAGGGCCCACAGGCTTTAACCAAACCCTCTACAAAGTTACCAAGAAAAATAATAAAATAGCAAGGAAACCAATTTGTGGAGTAGCCTTTGTCCCTTTAAAGAAAAATTTTTAATTGGAAAGAGGAATCATGAGAACTGGATCAATGAAACTTCCCCTGCATGGAGGAAAAGCTCCCTATTGGCTGTTTAACAGGATGAAAAAAATGGCAAGGGAAATACTGATATTAATGGTTTCAGAGCATGGAGCCGTGGAAGTCTTACAAAAAATATCGGACCCTCTATGGTTTCAGGCTTTAGGTTGTGTATTGGGTTTTGACTGGCATTCAAGCGGAGTTACAACCACTGTCTGTGGCGCTCTAAAAGAAGCGGCAAAAGGGCTTGAAAGAGACTTGGGGCTTTTTATTGCGGGAGGCAAGGGCGGCACTTCAAGAAAAACCCCCTCCGAGATAACAGCTGCCTCCGAACTAATGGGAATCGATTTTAACCATCTTGTCTATAATAGCAAAATAGTGGCAAAAGTAGATAGCTCAGCCCTCCAGGATGGTTACCAGTTATACCACCATTGTTTCTTTTTTACCGGCGACGGCAAGAACTGGTCCGTGGTCCAGCAAGGGATGAACGATAGCAATAAGAGTGCGAGAAGATACCATTGGCTTAGCAATACAGTCAGGGATTTTACTACCGAGCCCCATAATGCCATATGCTGCAACCAGAAAAATGTAACCCTTAACCTTATTGACAAAGAAAGCAAGGCGGCAAAAAAAGCTATAACCCAAATTGCCACTGAAAAGCCCAAATTAATATTAAAAGACTTAAAGTCCCTTAAAAAATCCCAGGAAAAAAACTATTACCTGCCCAAAAGGCATTATATCAAGTTAAACGACATGGAATTCAAAAGGCTGGATAGAGTATTTTCCAACACTTATAACAGAAAGCCTGAAAACTTTGAAAAGCTTATAGCTATAAAGGGGGTAGGCCCCAAAACGGTTAGAGCTTTAGCTCTGGTGTCAGAATTAATTTATGGCACAAAACACAGCATAAAAGACCCTGCCAGGTTTAGCTTTGCCCATGGGGGCAAGGACGGAATCCCCTACCCTGTAGACAGAGAGGAATATGACAGATCGATAGACATATTGCATAAAGCAGTAAAAGAAAGCAAGATCGGTAAAACTGATAAAGCCAAAGCAATAAAGAGGCTGGCAGACTTCTATGGATAAAAAAGAAATAAGTGAAATTTTAAAAGAGATATCAACATTTTTAGAATTAAAAGATGAAAATCCCTTTAAAATCAGGGCTTACGAAAACGCAGCCAGGGCGCTTGAAGCCTCAAACATAAGCCTAACCCGGGATACAAAAGTAAAAGACCTAGAAAGTATAAAAGGCATTGGGAAGAAAATAGCAGCTAAAATAAAAGAATTAATAGATACCGGCAACCTTAAGCTCTACCAGGAGCTTAAAGAAAGCATCCCTGAAGGCTTGGTTGACATGCTAAAAATACCCGGCCTGGGGCCAAAAAAAATAAAATATTTGTATGAAAATCTGGGTATAGAAAGCATTTCTGAGCTGGAGCTAGCCTGCAATGAAAATAAATTAATTGACCTGCCAAATTTTAGCCAAAAAACACAACAAAACATATTAAAGGGTATAAGCATTGTAAAGCAATACCGGGGAAAATATCTTTATTCAGACTTTTTAGACCAGGCTGAAGAAATATTTAGCCAAATTGAGAAAAACAAATATGTTATTAGGGCAAGCATAGCTGGAAGCATGCGCCGCAAAAAGGAAATAGTAAGGGATATAGATATAGTAGCAAGCACCAACGATCCCACAAAATTAATGGAATTCTTCACAAGCCTAAACCAGGCCGAAAAAATAGTTGCCAGGGGAGACACCAAGTCAAGCATAATGCTTGAGTCAGGAATACAGGTGGATATAAGGGCAGTGGAAGATAACCAGTACCCTTATGCTCTACACCATTTTACAGGCAGCAAGGAACATAACACTGCACTGAGATCTATGGCTAAAAAAACAGGCATGAAAATAAATGAGTATGGGATATTTAAAGACAGCAAGCTCATAAAATGCAAAAATGAAAAAGAGCTGTTTAATTTGTTTTCAATGGAGTACATTCCACCTGAACTGAGGGAAAATTTTGGGGAGATTGAAGCTGCAAAGAAAGGCAGCTTACCTAAGCTAATTGAGGCAGAAGACATTAAAGGCATTTTCCATATTCACACTAAATTTAGCGATGGCAGCATGAACATTAGGCAAGTATGCAAAAAGCTACAGGATATGGGAATGCAATATGCAGGCATAAGTGATCACAGTAAAACGGCAGCATATGCAAATGGCGTAAAAGACTCCGAAATAGATGACTACTTAAGGGAAATGGAATCTGCCGAACAGGATTTTAAAGGTTTTAGAATTTTTAAAGGTATAGAAGCAGACATATTAGCAGATGGGAGCCTGGATTACAGCAGCAGGGTTTTAGAAAGGTTTGATTTTGTAATAGCTGCTATACACTCCAGTTTTAATATGCCGGAACAGGAAATGACAGAAAGGATAATAAGAGCAATTGAAAACAAGTATACCACTATTCTGGCACATCCCTCCGGCAGGATACTCCTTGCCAGGGACCCCTACAAAGTAAATATTACAAAAATTATAAATGCGGCTGCAAAAAACAGCGTAGACTTAGAATTAAATGCCAGTCCCCACCGCCTGGACCTTGATTGGAGAATGTTAAAATATGCTAAAGAAAAAAATGTAAAAATATTTATAAACCCTGATGCTCACCACCTGGAAAATTTAAGTGACTACCGCTACGGAGTGTATATAGCAAGAAAAGGCTGGCTTGAAAAAAAAGATGTAATTAATACAATGGATTCTAAACAAATAGGTAATTATTTAAAAAAGAAAAAAAGGGAAGACAAATGAAAAATAAGTACCAGCCTGCAATAGATAATATTGACAAAATAATCAAAACATTAGAAAAAGAATATCCTGACTCGACAGATACAACTTTAAATTACAATAATCCTTTCCAACTACTTATAGCTACCATACTTGCAGCACAAAGTACTGATAAGCTAGTAAACAAGGTAACCCCAAAACTTTTTAAGAAGTACAGAAAGCCCGAAGATTTTGCAAACGCAGAACTGGAAGAGCTTCAGGAAGATATTAAATCTACTGGTTTTTTCAGAAACAAAGCTAAAAGCATAAAAAATTGCTCTAGGGATATAGCAGGAAAATTTCAGGGCAATGTCCCCCAAAACCTGGAAGATTTAACTTCCCTTTCTGGTGTGGGGAGAAAAACTGCTAATGTGGTTTTGGGTAATGCTTTTAAAAAACAAGCAATTATAGTTGACACCCACATGAAAAGAATTTCCCGGAGATTAGGTCTTACCACAAATTCAGATCCTACAAAAATTGAATTTGACCTCATGGATTTAATCCCCAAAGGTAAATGGACTGATTTTTCCCATAAAATTGTCTCTTTTGGAAGGACTATTTGCCTGGGAAGGAACCCAAAATGCAATGTCTGTAAATTATTAAAATACTGCAGGTTCGGCCAGGAAAATGCTTAAAATTTTCTGACTTTTTCATCAATTAATGATATGCCAGCTATAATTAATAATAAAAAACCCAAACCTAAAATAATAATCGTCTTTTTCATATTCCTTTTCCTAAAGTTGATTTAGCTAAAGAAGCATGTTTTACCCCTTTTACTGACCTAAGTTCAGATTCAAGCTTATGGACTTCATCTATCTGGCCTTTAACAATTATTACCTCAAGGCACATCTTATGGTCAAGATGTATATGCTGGCTTGAGATTATCAATTTCTGGTGATGATGCTGTATGTCAACCAAAATATCCATAAGGTCCCTTTTATGGTGATCGTAAACCATAATAATGGCCCCGGCGACTGCTTGGCTTTTCCCCAGCCATTCCTGTTCTACAAGCTCTTTTCTTATTAAATCCCTGATTGCTTCAGACCTGTTTTGGTAATTATTTTCCTTTATAAATCTATCAAATTTTTCAAGCAAGCTTTCTTCCATCGAGACGCCAAACCTTTTTAATATTTCCATGAATATTCTCCTATCCGCTTTTATGTAGCAATGCAGTTAAGCTAACATGCTTTTTTTCATCAAATTCACCCTGACCCCCGGGTCCCAGCAAACTGATTTCCTTATATCCGGCATTTTTAGCCATTTTTAAAAACAAATTTTTCCTTAAGGTGCAAAGGTAAGATGTGTTCTTGAAAAAATCTATCACTTCTCCATCCATATTTAATACTATAAACAAAAAGTCAAATTTGGTTTTTATCCTCTGGTACTCAAAATGCTTAAGGGAAATATATCTTCTGCCATTATATTCAATAGACTTAGGCCGGTAGTAGTTATTGCTTTCTACTATTTTTTTATTAAAATTTAAAAACTGAAGAACAGCTACGCCCCCGGCATTTAGCTTTTTTTTCATGTGCTTTAAAGCTAACTTAACCTTCCTCCTTGTTTTAAGCAAGGGTAAGGTATTGCCTACCGAGATTATCAGGTCAAATTTTCCTATGTCTAAATTATTTAAATCTTCAAAGCCGGCATTTATTAATTTAACCTTACTGGACTTTACAATCTTTTCCTCCGCGTATTTTATATTCTCTCCCAGCGGGTCCATTCCTACCAGTTCTGGTATATACCGGGACAAAAATTCAACATGATGCCCAGTCCCGCACCCGATATCCAGCATCCTTTTTATTTTCTTTTCTCTCACTAACCCCAAGAAAAGGTTTTTTTCTTTTTGGAGCCTTGCCTTCCAGTTAACCTGTAAGTCATAAATTACTGGATCCACCCTAAAGTTTTTATTATCCAACTTTATCCCCTATGGTTAGAATATTATTTGAAGAATATTGTTTAGCCAATTTTCTTATCTCATCTTTTACCGAAAAGTAAACAATAGACCATCCCTGTGTCACCAGCTTATTCAAAACCTCAAATTGAGCTTCCAGCCTCTCCTCATCAGAATATATAAAAGCATCATCTACTATAAAAAAGGCAGGCGTATCTAAAATTTTTTCGGCCAATGCAACCCTTACTGCCATATACAATTGGTCATAAGCTCCCTTGCTTAGCTTGCTATCGGCCATGGTACTGCCGTTGCTGTTAACAACCATAACCTTTTTTTTATCAGCATCATAAAAAACTTTCTTATACTTGCTCAGGGTAATTTCTGAAAAATAGTCAGAAATACTTAAATTTTCAAATAAGTCAGCTACCTTAATCTGCTCATCTCTTAGTATATCTTCAAATATACCTATAGCTTGTTTGGATATGCTATGTGCATCCTTAATTTTTTCAGCCTCTGACTTGAGGGATTGCAAAGCCATTTTTAAGCTGCTCAAATTATTAATCTTTAACTTATTTAAAAAATCTTCCGACACCAAGTTTAAATACCTTGACTCCAATTCTTTTATTTTGTAATTATGACCCTCAAGTTTTTTGGCTATTTCATCTTGT
This sequence comes from Actinomycetota bacterium, assembly GCA_051744245.1. Classification (GTDB taxonomy): domain Bacteria; phylum Actinomycetota; class Humimicrobiia; order Humimicrobiales; family Humimicrobiaceae; genus M55B165. Next base: position 13,461 of record JBNJCV010000011.1, read on the forward strand.
TCTAGCTGAAGGTTTTCAAGTTCCTTCTTTTTCTCCTCATATAACTGCTGATTGTAATCTTTATCAATTTTTCCTAATTTCTCCCTTGGTTTTGTTTTTTCAATGTTCTCTTTTAGAAAACCAATCTCTTCTTCCACAGCTTCTGCAGTTAAATTGCTAACCTCCAATTCTAATTTATCCATTATTAACCTGTAAGCCCTAAAAATTTCTGTTTCCAATTCCCTTTTTTTGTCTAGTTTCTGCCGATAAATATTGGTGTTTGCAATATTTAACTTGCCGATCTTATTATGGATACTGCCCTTTATCTCTTTTATTTCCCTCTCATTGTTCTTTAATTCGGCTACCAGTCTTTCTCTTTGTTTTTCATTGGCTTTCATTTCACTTTCAATGCTTCTCAAATTATTATCTAATATACTTTTGGTTTCTAAAAAGTTGCTGGCTGCAAGGGGAATTTCTTCAATCTCTGTTACCTTGATGCCCAAACTTAGAAAGCCATTTATAATCTCTTCTTCGCTCCGCTTAGCACTAAAAACTTTTTTCTGCCCTAAAAAATAAAGGACAAAGAAAACCACAAACATAATACCAAAAAATATGGGGGGAAAGGCATAAAATAAGTCATTAAATAAAAACAAGGGTATAATGCTTATTCCCGATAAAGCTAGAAATATTATCATAAAAACTAAAGGCAGCCTTGAAGTTCTGGTTTTTTGTCCTTCTATACCCTGCGCTTTTTGCTCTAGCCTTACTACCTCCTTTTCCTTTTCCCTGTAGGGGGCCAGCTCAGAAGAAAGCTTTGCTGCTTCTTTTTTAAAGCTATCCTGCCTCTTCTCTAATCTCTCCAGGTCAGCATTGCAGCTTTTCTGTCTCTCTGAAAGGTTATTTAATTTATTATTAAAATCTATAAGCTGCTGGTATTCTTCTTCACTAAATGCATTATAACCCTTATACTCCCCTAAAGTGCTTTTAAGCTTCTTGAAAAGTTCCTTCAATTCCAAATAATTTTTATGTTTCAAATTTATTTCTGCAATGGATATTTCTTTTTTAAGCTCCCTTATTTTCTGGTTTATCTTAAGCTGTTCCAACTCCAAACTGTCTAAGCCATTTTCTTCCACCTCTTTTATATACTCTCCTATATCCTTAATTAATTCCCTGCAATCTGTTAATCTACTCTTTATTTTACCGTAACCCTTTTTATCTGAAAGATCTGCATCACTGGATGCAGAAGTTAGCTTGCCATAATTCATTAATTCAGTCATCAATTTGTTAATTTTTTCCGTCTCCAGCCCAGTTAGCCTGTCTGTGATTTTATTAAAATAAGCATCCTCTTCCCTTATAGTTAAATCGCTATTTCTTATCACAAAAATATTCCTTAAATCCGTGGAATCTATGCGGGCATACTTGCTTAGACTTAGTTCCTTATCCAGCTTTATTTCATCATTATTGTTATCCTCTAATACCAGGTAACCTTCTGGAAACTCTTCCACCCTATCTATCCCGTCAAATTCTTTAATTTTTTTGCCAAGCATTATCTTTAGCAAAGCATCTATGGTTAGGGTCTTTCCTGCTTCGTTTTTTCCATAAATTACCTGGATACCTTTCCCTATATCCAGCCTTATATCTCTAAGCGGCCCATACCTGTTTATTAAGATTTTCTTTAATCTCATCTGTTACCTGCTATATCTTATTTTAGAAAACGATAATTTTACAATCCTATCAATTTCACCTTTATTACTAGCATTTAAATCCAAATTTTCTAACTTTTCCCTGAATTTCTTATACAGGGGGTCCGTTATTACCTCGCTTACATCCCTATACCTGTAATCTACGTTTATGCTATCCCTATATCTTCCTAATAGTTTATCAATTTCCCTTTTTAAGCTTTTTTCGCCACTGCTTATAAAGCCATCAATAATAAGGGTTAGCCTGGTAAAATTAAAATCATATTCCTTGATTTTTTCTTTTAAAACCTCTAGGGTTTCAGCTTCTTTTTCCGGTTCAAACAAAAGATAAAGAGTTTCATAATATACGCTGTTCAAATTTATTGCCCTTACTGTATCTTTAGCAGTATCAATTAAAGCTACATTTCTTATGCCGGTTTCTTTCCTGGTGACAGAAACTGGGCTGCCGGGATAAATAAATTTGCTGCTGTCCGAAATTTTGTTTAATACAAATCTACTATGAAAATGACCGGCTAGTATATAGTCTAGGTTAAGATCTGCAAGCACCTTGGAGCTAACCGGAAGATAAGCTTCGCTTTTTTCCTGGCTTTCCTCAAATTCGCCCATATCCAGTGAGCAATGCAACAGCAGTATATTGGTTTTTTTAGGACCCATTTCTTTTTTGATGTCAAATAATAATTCATTAAAACTCTGGTTATAATACGGGACAGCTATTACCCTCACCCCTTTAAAATCTATAACATCAAAAGGTCTCCCGGTAATTACCTCAAGTGAATCACCAAAGAACAGGTCCTCAGGATAAGAACCGTAGTCATGGTTGCCAGGAATTAAGCATACTCTGAAAGGAAGTGAGGAAAATTTTTTCCTTAACTCAGGCCTGTAATGCTGGGCATCCTTCCTGCTATCAAAAAAGTCCCCGGCGAATAGCAATAAATCTGCCTTCACCTCCCCGGATATCCTTAATATTTCATCCAAAGCGCCGATTCTTTCAGGATATTTTGCATTTAGATGTAAATCTGAGCTATGTATTATCTTCAATTTCTTTTAAAATAGGCAATTTGTCTTTTTTTAAATAGGCAGTTGCCTGGCAAGAAGCAACTGTATCATTTAAGCTATTTCTTACGATTATATTGTAAACAGAAATTTTCTTCCCCCTGCTTATCTGGGTAGCTTCCGCTGTAAGGGTCTGCCCTGCCCTTGTTGGCTTAATATAATTTATGGACATGGATAATGCAACTGCAATATTACCATAAGAGTTTGCAGCTGAACCAAAAGCAACGTCAACTAAAGAGAAAATTGCTCCCCCATGAGTAATTGAAAAAATATTATTGTATTTTTTATCAGCCTTCATCTCTACCACCGAATGGCCTTCCTCAAGCTTTAAAACCTTTATGTTCAATAAATTGACATAAGGCTCTTTTTCTACAAATTTTTTAATTAATTCTAATTGGCTGTTGCCCATTTCTAACCTCTTTGTTTCTTTTTTATGTTATATTATAATAATGAAAATTCACAATTAAATATAGGGGATATATGAAAGTTTTAGATAAAATAGAAATGGATATACCAAAAGACATTGGTAAAGATTTTTTAACTAAGCTTATGGGCGGAAGATTAAACCCCAAGCTAGAGAAAATTCTGGAAGAGAAAAAACAGCAATGCATAGAGAACATTGAGCCAAAAGCTATTTATGATAAATTTAAGATAGAAAAAATAGAGGATCATACAGTATATTTTGGAACTAAAAACACCTTCAAGGGCCCCAATATTGCCAAAATCCTTACCGGTTCAGAAATTGCCCTCATATTTGTGTTCACCCTTGGGGGGAAAGTAGACAAAATAATAAAAGAAACAACCAAAAGCGGAGATACCCTTTCTACTATTGTAATGGATACTATAACTACAAGCCTGCTAACACTTCTGGGGAAGCATTTCACAGAAATTGCTAAAAAAGAAGGTAAAGAAAAAGATAGCTGGAATGCAACCTGCACCTATTCACCGGGGCAGTATAAATGGACTATAGAAGAACAAAAAGAAATTTTTAAAATGCTTCCTGCCGATAAAATTGGGGTAAAGCTAAATCCAAGCTATCTAATGGTCCCCTTTAAATCAGTTTCCGGAGTTTATGGATTCGGCCCAGAAAACAAGATAGACAAAACCAAGGTTGCCTGCGAACTATGCCCAAGAGAAAACTGCATAAGCAGAAGAAATTAATTGGCATTACTTGTTCTTTCCGGGATTTTAACCTATAAAAAGTACCAGTACTTTTAAAGTTAATATAACTATTTTTTGCTATTTACAACTTTTTCTTCTGCTTTTTTCCCTTTTTCTTTATGAGAAAGTTCCGAAAATTCTATTAGCCTATTATGGGGGCAAGCTTCTATACATTCCCCACACAAAGTGCACTTTGAAAAATCAAATTCTGGTATATTTTTCTCATCATTCCAAATGATGGCATCATTTTCACATGCCTTAAAGCACTTCCTGCAATGTATGCATCCTTCATCACATTTTTCCCTGCCAGGGATATTCTTAATTGGTTCATAGCTGCACCTATAGACAATATTTGCATCCGCTGGAACTAACTCAATAATATTTTTTGGGCATTCCTTTACACATAGTCCACAGCCTGTACATTTATCAGGATCTATTACGGCAACATTTCTTTCCTTATCTATTTCTATTGCATCCTGGGGGCAAACCTTCATACAATCCCCTAATCCCAAGCAGCCATAAGGGCACTTTTTAAATCCCCCCAGTAGATTATTAGCTGCCTCGCAGGAATCAATGCCATTATAATCCCCCAAAGGCTTAGTTACACCATAACAGCAAACCACCGCTTTTTTATTCATTTCAGAAGTATCTATTTCCATACCCAGAACTTTTTCTATGTTTGAAAGCATTTCTTCATTCTGGAGCACCGTAGTGCAGGGGCTCGTTATAATTAAGTCCTTATCTTCAGCCAAAGCTTGCGCATAGGCAAAACAGCCCGGGTATCCGCAAGCTCCGCAATTATAGCCAGGTAGCCTTTTTTCAATATCCTCAGTTTTTTTTAATGATTCAGACTCCTTGGGAAGCATCCTGTTGACTATGAATATAAGTATGCCGCTCACAAGTCCGATACCACTTAAAATTAATATTATCCATACTAAATCCATAATTTATCAATTCTCCTTACACACAATTTCTACAATTATATCATTCCGCTAAAACCAAGAAAAGCCAGGGCCAGTAATGCTGCAGTTATAAATGCAATAGGTAAGCCCTTCATTGATTCTGGAGTCTCAGAAATCTCAAGCTTTTCCCTTATTCCTGACATTATTATTAAAACCAAGCTAAAGCCAAATCCTGCCCCCAAGGCACTGAAGATACTTTCCAGAACTAAATAATTTTCAGTGGAATTAATTAATGCTACGCCCAACACTGCACAATTAGTAGTAATTAAAGGCAAATAAATACCCAAGGCATTATATAAAGTAACATTAGTCCTTTTAATAGTCAGCTCCACTATCTGGACCAGGGAAGCTATCACTAAAATATAGAGGACTATGCGCATAAACTCTACTTCATAGGGAACCAGTATATAATTATAAATTACAGTAGTTGAAATAGAGGCTAAAAGCATAACAAAGGTTACCGCAATGCCCATGCTAATAGCATTGGAAATTTTCTTGGATACACCAAAAAAAGGGCATAAGCCTAAGAATTTTGCCAGAACAATATTGTTCACTATGGCCATGAGTAAGAAAATTGAAAATAGATTATTCATTATTAAGCACCCCTATCCATCTAAATAACGCAAGCAAAACGCCTATTACTAAAAAAGCCCCAGGCGGTGATACGAAAAATCCCAGAGGGTTCGAAGAAAGAATAGGTATTCTAAATAATTGGAAACCAAAAACTGATAATGAGCCTGTTCCAAGTATTTCCCTAAACAGTGAAATTAAAATTAGAGCAATTGTAAAGCCGAATCCTATTCCAAATGCATCTGCAATTGACAAGGCAACACTATTTTTTGAAGCAAATACTTCAGCCCTGCCCAGTATTATACAATTAACTACTACCAGGGACAGGTAAATACCCAGGGATTCGTAAAGTGGAGGTATATAAGCTTCAAAGGCAAGGCTCAATATGGTTACAAAAGTAGCAATGACCACGATAAAAACCGGTATCCTAACTAAATCGGGTATTATATTCCTCATCAGTGAAATAATAATATTAGCCCCCAAAAGAACAAAAATAACTCCTGCCCCCATTCCTAAAGCATTATCTATGGTTCCAGTTACCGCAAGCGTGGGGCATAATCCAAGAGCTAAAACAAAGACCGGATTTGAAATAATTATTCCTTTTGCAAACTCCTTCCAGAATTCTTTTCCGAATTTTTGTTTTCCTGGCCTATCTTTTTGATTATTGTAATTGTTTATCTTATTTTCCATAAGCAAGACCTCTTACTTTATAGATTTTATCTTTTCTTTCATTTCTTCTCTTACAGCAGAAACAACAGCCTCTGAACTGATAGTTGCCCCGGATACGGCATCTATTTTACCGTCATTTTTGGCTAATGCTATATCTTCTGCGGTCAGCCCTTCAAATTGGCTGGTAAATGAATTCTCGGTAACCCTGCTCCCAAGGCCCGGGGTCTCAGTATGGGACATGATAGTAACATCCTTAATTTGCAGGTCTTTATCCAGCCCCACCATTATTGTAATTTCACCGCCATATCCCTTCCCTTTTGCCATGAAGGCATAGCCAATAATTTCCTCACCTTCCAGCACTTTATAAATTTCATCCGTGTACTCATAATCATCCATATTGCTGTAAATATTTTGCAATAGGGCATTTATCTCTTCCCTCTTGTGTTCTGCAACCACTGGCTTGGTCAGGCTGTTTATAAACATCAGCACAGCTACAGAAACCAGCACCACAACTGTTAAAATAAATATTGGATAAACTTTAGTATTTTTAAAATTTGCCATAATTTATCCCGCCTTCTTACCTTGGTAGCCAAAAGGCTTTAGTATTATATATTTATCTATCAAAGGCGTAAATGCATTCATTATCAATATGGAAAACGCTACGCCTTCGGGTAAAGCACCAAAATTCCTTATTAAAAGAGTCAGTACCCCTAAGCTCACTCCAAAAATAATTTTGCCTGTTCCTGTAACTGGAGAAGTTGCATAATCTGTAGCCATAAAAAAGGCGCCTATCATCAGGCCTCCAGCAAGCACCTGTAATAGCACATCCTTTCCCAGCAATTGTGAGCCCAGGGCTACAGTACCAATATAGAAAACTGGTATCCTCCAATCTATAATCTTAAAAGCCAGAAGTATTATTCCGCCAATCAAAATTAAAAGCGCCGAAGTTTCCCCCAGCGACCCGCCTACATTCCCCCAAAAAAGGTCTTCATATAATTCTGGCCTGGTGCCCTGGTAAGCAAAATTTTCATTCAAGGGAGTTGCTGTAGTAACAGCATCTATTTTAAATTTAGTGGGAAGTATCCATGAGGTCATCTCCTGGGGAAAACATACAGACAAGAAAGCTCTTCCGCCTAAAGCTGGGTTAAAAATATTATGCCCTAATCCGCCAAAAGCTTCCTTTACTACTGCTATAGCAAAAAAAGAGCCGATAACCACCATCCAGATAGGCATTCTGGGAGGAAGAACCAAGGCTAGAAGTAACCCGGTTATGATAGCACTGCCATCATTTACAAACCTTTTCCGCCTTAACTTCTTGATTGTAAATTCGGTCAGTACTGCAGTAGCTGTACTGGCAATTATTACAAAAATTGCCCAATAGCCAAAAAAATAAATTCCTGCGCCTGCCGGTAATAGCAGTGCCGCTACCACTATATACATTATCTTAGAGGTAGAAAAACCTCTCCACAGGTGAGGAGAATGCGATATAATTAATTTTTCTTTATCCATTTTTCTCTTTTTCTGATTATATTATAAATATTATTTCTTTTCTGCTAATTTCTTTTTCCCTGTTTTAATATAGCCCACAAGGGGGATATTTGCAGGACATGCAAATGAACAGGATCCGCATTCTATGCAGTCATCTATATAATATCCGGTACACCCTTCATATTTCTCATGCCTTACAAACCTGGGATACATTAAAGGCATCAACCCCATGGGACAAACATCAATGCATCTTCCGCATCTTATACAATTTTGCTCTAAGCCTTCATCAGCCTCTTTTACCAACACACAATTAGTGCCCTTTATTACGGGAAAATCTATATCGCTAACAGTTACTCCCATCATGGGGCCTCCCAAAATTATTTTATACCTTTCCTTTTCAACCATGCCGCATAAACCCACCAATTCTGAAATGGGAGTGCCTATCCTTGCCAATAAATTTTTTGGCTTCCTAAAAGCCCCGGTAACCGTTACCACCTTTTCCAGAAGTGGCTTTCCTTCAATTACAGCTTCTGCAATAGCTTTAGAGGTAGCCACATTATTTACCACTACCCCCACATCCATGGGTAACCCTCCCATGGGAACTTCCCTGTTTACCAGTGTCTTGATAAGCGTTTTTTCTGCTCCCATTGGATACCGTGAGGGCAATGATATTATATCTATATTTTTGTCTAACCCCATGTCAGCAAGTATTTTATGAAGATTTTCTATAGCATCTTCTTTATTATCCTCAATAGCAATGTATACTTTGTCCGGGTTTAACACTTTCCTTATAATATAAAGGCCCAATATAACGGAGTTACCGTATTCAAGCATAATCCTGTGGTCAGAAGTTATAAACGGTTCGCATTCACACCCATTTAAAATAAATGTGTCAATATTTTTTTCAGGAGGCGGAGACAGTTTAACATGAGTCGGGAATGTTGCCCCACCAAGGCCTACGATGCCTGCTTCCCTTATCTTCCCTAATATCTCTTTATTGGCTAATTTATCAATTCCAGAAAATATCTCTTCCCACTTACCAGCCTCCTTAATCTTTGCCATACCTTCCAGGGTAACCCACTCATCTTTTTGGTCAGATTTTATGGTTATAGCATCAACTAGAGTCCCTGTCACTGGATTCATTAGCTGTATGGTTTTTCCAACTTTACCTGAAATTGGAGCATGAATAGGTGCAGAGACAAAACTTTCCGAATCCGCAATTTTTTGCCCTGTCTTAACCTTATCCCTTCTCTTTACTTTAAGCTGGCAAGGCGCACCTATATTTTGCTGAAGAGGCACAGTGGCAGTTTCGGGTAGAGGTATAGTTTCTATTTTTTCATCTTCTGTATATTTGTTTTCTGGTAACTTGACTCCCTTAAAAGCGCTTTTTTTTCTTAAAATACTCATTTCTTTCCCTTAATATTTATATTCATCCAAGCTTTTTGACTCAAATATATTTCTTTTACTATCTATTACTAAAGCTTCTACACTATCCAGTTTATTTATCAAGTTTAACCCTTCTTCAGGACCCAGCACAAAAACTGATGTAGATAATGCATCTGCATCCATGCAGCTGTTTGAGATAACAGTTGCACTTATGCATTTGTTAGCAGAAAAGCCAGTGCGGGGATCTGTTATATGATGCACCTCTTTTTCAGGATCAAAATATCTTTCATAATTCCCGGAAGTAGTCACTGCCCTGTCATGAACTTGAAAAGCCACAATTTCTTCATCTTCTTTATCTGGGTTCTGAAGAGCTATTGTCCAGTAGCTGCCATCTGGTTTTTCCCCTGATGCCATTATATCGCCTCCAGCATCAACTAATGCATATTCTATGCCTTTGTTCTTCAACACTTCCATAGCTTGATCAACAGCATAACCCTTAGCTATCCCTCCTAAGGTAACCGACATTCCCTCTTTTTCAAATTCAATTCTATTAACATCAATAGAAATCATGTCCGAGCCAACCAGATTTAAAGCATCACTTATTTTTTGCTTTTGCACATTTTCTTCTTCTTTCCATAAACCAGTTTCCCACAATTCTAATATTGGCTGCACAGTAATGTCAAAAGCCCCATCTGTAACTTCGGTATAATTCTTGGACTCTGTAATTAGTTCATACAATTCTGCAGAAGGATTGTCTATATACCCATTCTTATTTAAAAAGCTAACCTCGCTTTGCTCAGAATAAATAGAAGCTATTTCTTCAACTTCTTTGATTTTTCTAAAGGCAGAATCAATAGCCCCTAAAGCAAAGTCCTCTTCTGCAGCATATACTGTAATGCTAATAAAAGTTCCCATCATTTCACGGTTTTCCTGGAATTTCTGGAAAGTCCTGAAATTGCACCCGGTGGTCAAATTAAAGGTAAGTAAAATAATGGTAAGTGCGGTAAAGATTACAAAATAAAATACCTTACTTTTGTCTGAACTTAAATTAAAGTCCATCTAAAATACTTTCTCCTGCAATAACTTTAATTGATATAGCATTGTATCATTAATTTCAACATCATTTAAGGTAATAATTTCACCTTTTTTCTTATCCCTGACCATCCTGCAGCCTTCACTTAATCCAATAGGTAATATATGGTCTCCCTTTATAGTCTCATACCGGTCTATAAGGCCGTAAACGCTATATCCGCCAATTCCATCTATTCTATCACCTTTTTTTAAATTTTTCTTTGCAATTGTTGCAATATCTGAAATTAATCCCGCTTTTGGAATTATAGTTGCTTCCCGGTAAAAAAAGGCTCTGGCTATAGATAAAGGAACTTCAAGACTTGCCAGGTGGTAGGGCCGGTATAAAAGGTAATTTGGTCCGTCCCCAAACATTAAATACCTTAATTCTTCCCTTAAAACCTGGCTTTCCGTTCTATACACTAGAAAAACCCCGGGAGCCACATCCCCAATAACAAAATCCACAACCCCTTTCCTGTTTAAGATACCCCCTTCCGGCTTAAGTTTAAAAGCATTGACCAAGCCTGAAACATTTACTTCAATTCCATGCATGCCCTTGCAATCTGCAACCAAACCGGTAGCATTTGAGAAACAGGCCATTTCTATCATGGTCTTGGTGCCATCTATAAAGGAGCACATCATTTTAGGGTTGGCTCCTTTTTCCCTTGCATATTCTGAAACCTTGCTAGGATTAGCTTCCCTGTCCAGAGGATTATTTTTCCCCTTGCCAGCTACTATAATTTCAAAACCCAGCGCATCAGCAAAATCATATAGCTCCTTTAGCGCACCCGGTTCATCTCCTGCCGCCAGAGTATAAACAATTCCCGCATTTTTAGCTAACTTGCTTAATATTGGACCAATTACAGTATCTGCCTCCACATTGAGTGAAATTAGGTCTTTTTTGTTTTCAATGGCGAAAAGCCCAATTTCTGCCCCCGCCTGGGGACTCCCGGTTGCATCTATGATTGCATCAAGCTCTTCCATGTGGGCAAATGCCTTTATATCATCAGTTAATATAATCCTGTCTTTTCTATTAGAAGGCTTGCCCCCCGCTATTTCAAGCTGCTTATTACGAGCAAGGGTATTTAAAGCTTTTTCTGCCTTGCCAATATTCCTGGTAATCACTGCAACCACATCCATCCCCGGTATAGATAAAATATGGGAAACAAGGCCTGTACCCATGTGCCCCAGCCCGCAAATGGCTACTTTAATGGAATATCCTTTTTTAGCAAAATTTTTTAATTTATTGTTTAATCCCAACACGGTAAAACCTTTCCTGGGCTAAGAGCCCTTTTGGCTGAAATTAAAAGAATCGAATATTAGTCCAAAAACCTTATTCAATTCATACCTATAATTTTCATCTGAAAACCCGCTAAAAATTATTAAGTTTTTTTCAGCTTCCATGTAACATATGTTAAGGTACCAAAGATCCTGCATATTTTTAAATTCATATAAATACTCCCTGCATCCATTTCTTTTACCTGCATTCTTAGAAACAATTTTCAAATCATATCCAGAAAGCAAATCCTTTAGCAATACATCTTCGTTAAACTGTTCCCAGTTAGTATTTTCTGGAAAATATCCCTCGTTTAGAATCCATAGGCTTAGCTGATAGCTCTGGCTGTCAGGCGATAAAGACAATTCCAGCCGGTTTTCGGCTTCATTTTTATTTACTTCTAAAAAATTGGGATAGTTAAAACTAAATTTCCCTTCTACATTTTCATAGTGCTTCATATCAGCCATATCTACATCCAACTCAAAATTATAGCTTTTATACAGCAAGCTATCTTTATATAAATTAACTGTATATCTTCCTAATGGGAGCCTTGTTTTGCCAAGGCTAAATACCTTGTAAGTAGGAAAAAAATAGTTTTTATCAAATTCTATTTTTATTTCATCTATTCTATTCTCTCCCGTAAACCATTCAGATTTAATGCTTTTTCCTTCCAGAAGGCAATTTAGTTGGACTGATAAATATATGCTTTCATTAACATAAAATTTTTGTTTTGGATTTACAGGATTTCCCTTTTCCCCTACCTCTGGACATAAGGTGGCTCCAATGATTTCAAATTTTGGCTGTTTAATTTCAAATTCTGCAGAGCTAATCTTGTCTCCATTATGGTAAAACTCAACCAAGTAGCTGCCAGGCTCGGCTATAAATAAATTTTCTTTGGGAATAAGGCGGTTAACAATATATCCATTAATATAATTATTTCTTCCTGGCATGTAATTACCGCTTTTCCGGGCAATTACCGTATTATCTTTTTGCCTAATCCACTTAAAAGTCCAGCTATCTCCCGCATACACATTTTCTACCTTAATATTTGCATAAATACTATCCTCATCCATGCTATATTCTTCACTCATTCCAACCGGTTCATAGGTATCCTGATTTACTGAGCTGCATACAACTAATTTCCCAAATCCTGGTTCGGGAAGACATGAAAAAGAGAGAAAAGCAAGAATTAAAATAATTGGGATAAAGAAAATTTTTTTTAACATTTTCCTAAATTATGTTGGCTGGCCTTCATTAGGAACGACACATACAAATGTTATACCCTTGCTGCCTGCTTTTATCTGGTGAAGCTCAGAAGGGTTTACTAGAATGCAGTCATCTTTCTTTATTTTAAATTTCCCGTCTTTGCTTACCGCAAAACCACCTCCTTCTATTATGTAAATCTCATGTTCCCATCCATGTGTGTGCCTGGGGCTATAACCATTCGGGGAAACCTCAAATACCCTTAAAGCAAAATTGGGGGCACCATCTTTTGCAGTAAGAAGCGGATAAAATTTAACCCCCTTAATCTCATCATTTTCCATTATTTTTGGTTTGAAATTATTTCTGTTTTTAATTATCATGCTTCACTCCCTTAACCTTCTTGAAATTTTAATTTATTGTCCATTATTATTTGCTTGTTAAATATATTTATCTCCCTGTACAACCATAAGGCAGTAACAATAATTGATAGGAAATCAGCTACAGGGATTGCTATCCATACCCCTGTAAGCCCTAGCAAAACAGGCAACCCTATAAGTGCGGGTATTAAAAAAAGTAGTTGCCTGGAAACAGTAATTACCAGGGCAGGTACAGGTTTACCAATAGCCTGGAAAAGGCCTCCGCCAATTATTTGCAGCCCTATAAACGGAAGAAATATTACCACTGTCCTTAATGGCAAAATACCCATATTTACAAGCAGGGGACTGTTGCTGAACAATCCAAGTATTTCCCGGGTAAAAAACATTACCGCTATAAAACCGGAAAATGCTATCACTCCCGACCACACTAAAGCTGCCCCTAATACCTTTTTAACTCTTGGTATTAGTTTAGCACCATAATTAAATCCGGCAATAGTAGAAAATCCCTGGGTTATCCCTACTATAGGCATCTGTATCAAGCTAACCATCCTCAGGCCTATGCCTATTATGGCAATATAAAGGTCATTCCCGTAATATCCAAGAATGCGGTTAAATATTAATAATATCACGCTTGAAGCAGAAGCCCTTAAAAATGAAGGAAATCCCACTGAAATAGTTTCCTTCATAATATTTAAATTAATCCTAAATATGGACAGCTTTAACTTGAAAAACCCTTTACCGGCCAGGTAATATCCAAATACATACACAGCGCTGAAAAACTGGCTTATAACAGTGGCAATAGCTGCTCCCCTTATACCCAGATCCATGGCAAAAATAAAGATGGGGTCTAAAATTATATTGCTGAGCGCCCCTATTACCATTACCAGCATTGCCGATTTTGGGCTACCTTCAGCCCTAATAAGGTTATTGGCGCTTACCGCAAACGAAAAAAACAGCATACCAAATAAAACTATTTCCATATAACTTCTAGCATAAGGCATAACCCTAGCAGAAGCCCCAAAGAAAATTAACAGCTGGTCCATAAAAACATAGCATAAAGACAAAAAGATTATGCTGAATGTAATATTGAGTATTATCCCGTTTCCAAAAGTGTTTGCAGCCAGCTCTTTTTCTTTTCTGCCTAAAGCCCTGGAAATAATGGAAGCTCCCCCGATACCAATCATGATGCCCACCGCCATCATTATGAGTTGGACCGGGAAAACTATGGAAAGAGCTGCAATTGCCATAGGGCCTGCACCTTTTCCCACAAAAATAGCATCCACTATATTATATAAGGCACCCACTATCATGCCCATTATAGCAGGTGCCGAAAATCTAAATAAAAGGCTGTTGATTTTATTATTTAGTATTATTTCCCTTTTTGAAACCATAACAGTAAACTATACAGCAAAACTACTGGCTTGAGACCCATCTGAAGAACTGGTCTTTTTCTGCCTGGTTATATCCAACAGCACTCGCATTTCCAAACCTCTGCGGCCATGAATTAAAAGTGGTTATGGTAACATCACTTCTATCCATAGAAAGGATTACTGGAACTATCTTGGAAGCCTGTTGTTCGGAAATATTGGTCCATATAAACTGCCTTAAAGTATTAAGGAAACTCCCTATATTAGAAGCATTAACCATTGACCTTTTCTGGAATAACAGATCTACCAACATCATGGCGGACTGTTTTTCCCTGGCATATGCGCCTCCGCCATAAAGGGACCTGCCATACCTTGCCCTTGAAAGGGCTAATGCCTGGGTTCCGTTTATGGTATGGGTGCCTGCTGTTAGGTAGCAGTTTGAAAACCTGTCACTTATATTTTCCTCTACTGTAGTAGTAACTCCACCTAAATGGTTAATAAGCGCAGGGAAGCCGTCAAAGTCAGTTATAGCATAAAAATCTATAGGCATTCCCGTAAACTGCTCAAAGGTCCTTACAGCTAAATCATTACCGCCAATGGCATGGGCAGCATTAATCTTTTGGGTACTGTGTCCTGGAATTGGAGCCCAGGTATCCCTGGGAATGGTAACAAAAATAGCCTTGCCTGTATCTAAATTAAGGTGCACAAAAATATTGATATCAGTCCTTCCGCTTACCCTGCCACCAGCCCTGTCAGAAGCACTGTCATCGCCCCATATCATAAAATTGACCTTGTTTCCGGCGTTAAAGCTTGTACTTGTTCCTGCAGTATTTGAAACAGTAGTGGTGGTAGCAGTAGAAGCGCCTCCAAAGGGAATTATCCCGTAACTCTGGCAAAGCTGCTTGAATTCATTTGAATTTAGGAATCCGTCTAATACCTGGCTCCTGGTTTGCCCATTTTTTAGCCTCTCCAACCAGGCATTATAGCCATAAGAGTCAGGTTCCCTGTTAAAAAATGCCCTATATAAAATAGTAACAAATTCTTGGTTACTATGATTTTTAGAGATAAATTCCTGGCTTAGTATAAAGCCTTTTGCTACATCTTCGCCTGTCCGTGTTTCGCTCATTAGTCTGTTTACCCATTCATTTAAGCCTGCGGGATCCGGCTGCCTATCCAGGCAATGAATATAAAACCTGGAAACAAAAGCCTGGACCTGCTCATAATTGCCTGCCCCCAACACACCTGGAGTAAACATCAACAGCATGGCAGCTACCGATATGACTACCAATGAATAGCTTAAAATCCTCTTTATTTTTCGCTTCATCTTAGAGCTCCCATCTCTAAATTTTACAATGGATTTCCTATTATTATACATTAAATTAGATTAGATAAAATTAAAAAATGTAACCTAATTTGTTAATTCCCAGTCTGGTGAGGCAAAAGTCATATTTTACCGGGTCTTCCGGCTCAATTTTCCTAAATGCTTCTGTAATTTCCAATGCTGTTCCCATATCGGCTTGCTTACGGGAAGTTAAGCCCAGTTTAAGGGCCATTTTATGCATATGGGTATCCAGGGGTATTATTAGTTTGGAAGCCGGTATCCCTTCCCAGCAGCCGGGGTCCACATTATCAGACCTTACCATCCACCTTAAATATAGATTAAATCTTTTTAGGGCACTTTTGCCACCGGCAGCCGGGAAAAGACTATTGCAAAAATTACTTGGCTTACAGGTAAGATTCTTAATAAATGCCAGCAATGCTGGCAATATATCTTTATACTTATGATTATAGCCCTGCAGAAAACATTCATTTAAGGATCCGTATTTAATTAAGGCTTCCCTTGTGCATAACAAGAAAAAAACCAGCTGGCTGCTGTCAGTAAACCGGTATTTAAAACCATCAAATAGATGTTCTAAATCAGATTCACAAGCTGCCATTAGATAACTATAAGGTGATTTTCCCAATTTGCCCAAAACATATGAAACATACTTAAGTATCTGGCCCACTCTGCCATAAGCAAGACTGGAAGCGATCAAGCCAGCTATTTCCATATCCCTGGCTATAGTATAATTATATACTAGTTCCAAAGGATCTGGATGAATGTGTTCCCTGCTGTTATACTTTTTATATAGGGTTTCTAGCTTTTTTTTGTCAACCATATATATCAAAGAAGATCTTTATGCTTCTCCTCTACCCTGTCAGCCAATTTATCAAGCAATGCAAGATCTTTATCCTCTGGATACCCTTTAATTAGTACCGGGTCTATTAATTCTACTTTTAATGCTGATAGCAGGCCGGAAATAGTCTCTACTGTTTTTCCGCCCCAGCCATAAGAGCCAATTAGCGATACATGCCTTATCTTAGGCCTTAAAGCTTTTAATAGATAAGCAGCATAAACGGCACTTGGGTGGGGGCCTGCCAATACGGTGGGGGTAGCCAGCACTACTGTCGAAGCATCAACCAAAGACATTGCCAGTTCCCCTAAATCAACCCCGGTTAAGTTAAACAGCTTGACACTTATACCCATTGCCTTCAGTTTATTTGAAAAATGTTCTACCATTTTCCCGGTGCTTCCATGCATGGAAACAAATGGAATTACCACTTCATTTTTGGAATTATCTGAAATCCAATCCCTGTAAGCTTCGATAATGAATCCATAATCCCTGTAAAGCAAACCGTGGCTTGGAGCAACTATGTCAATATCTAAGCCTTCTATTTTTTCCAGGTCTTTTTTAATAATATTTGCAAAGGGCATCATTATCTCCGCATAATACCTTTTGGCAGTTTCTAGGGTTTTATTCTTGTCTTGTACAAAAAGCTCACCTGAAGCGTAATGGGAGCCTAGAAAGTCACAGGTAAATAAAATTTTATCCTCCACCAGGTAAGTAAACTGGGTTTCAGGCCAATGAACCCACGGAGCTATTATGAATCTCAATGTTTTGTCGCCCAAAGATATTGTATCCCCTTCTTCAATTACCTTAAATTTATTTGAATCTATCAACAGCAAGTCCTCCAGCATGGATTTGCACTTCGAATTAGTTACAACCTTTGCTTCCGGAAACTCTTTAAGGATTACCGGTATTGAGCCTGAATGGTCCTGTTCGGCATGGTTGGCTACAATAAAATCTATTTTATCGACCCCTATTTTTTCTAAATTGTTTAAAAGTGTTCCGCTTTTTGTGGGATCAACAGTATCTATTAGTGCTACCTTATTGCTGCCTTTTATTAAATAAGAATTATAGCTAGTACCATCTGGAAGGGGTATCAATTCATCAAATAATCTCCTATCAGGATCTCCTGCCCCCACATAAAAAACTCCTTCTTTTAATTTTTTATCCATTAATATTACCTCCTAACAATATATGGCCGCACTTAACCAGTACAGCCATATATTTCATCTATTTTTTATTCTACTGTTTCCGAAGTTCCAGGCGGGGTAAATACCCTTTGGCCTAATTCCTGGTCAACCATAAATAATGCATGCCCTGAATCCCCCACCAGTTCCAGCTTTTTAACAATTTCATCTGCTGAGGATTCTTCTTCTACTTGTTCTTCCACATACCATTGCAGGAAATTATTAGTAGCATGGTCATTTTCCTTGATAGCCATGTTTACTAAATTATTGATCAAGCTGGTTACTTTTTGCTCATGGCTATAGACATTTTTAAATACATCTAAAGGGGATTTCCATTCAGACTGTGATGCCTTAATATCCTTGAGGATCACCCTGCCCCCACGTTCATTTAAAAAATCAAAAAACTTCATGGCATGTGCTTGCTCTTCCTGTGCCTGCATGCGCATCCAGTTTGCAAAGCCGCTTAAATTTTTTGACTCAAAATAAGCAGCCATTGAAAGGTACAAATATGCAGAATAAAGCTCTGCATTTAGCTGGTCATTTATTGCATTTTCTAGTTTCTCGCTTATCATTTTTTCACCTATCCTTTCCATAATCCATGTATATTACAATATTCCCTGACAACAAAACTGTCTGAATCCAGATAAAATTCTGCTTCCGGAGATTGTCCCGGACTCAAAAATGTCCTGTAAGCCTTATTTCCATCAATTATTTCAATCCATTCAATATAATGGTCCTCTTCCATAGGGTGGGCAACACTCCCCACTTTTACCTTAACCATATTTCCTTCTTTTTCCGTTACCGGTACATGCTTTTCCTTTCCGGCATCTACAGTATTTTCCTTAGAGTGTTTCATAGGTTCTCCACAGCATACTAGTTCTCCTTTGCCTCCATGAACCAATTCTACAATATTGCCGCATACTTCACACTTATAAATTTCTAATTTTTCAGTCATTGTTTTCTCCTTTAAAGCTTCCTGTGGCAGAACCACCAATCAAAGCATTCATATTTTTTAGTAATTTCTTTTGCACTCTTTTCATCTTTTGGGGGTGGTACAATCACTTCTTCTCCCACCAATTCATTATTGGGCCAATTTGCTGGCATAGCCACCCCATTTTTATCAGCTATCTGGAACCCTTTGACCATCCTCAGTATTTCATCCATATTCCTGCCAAGTTCCTGGGGATAATAAAGTATGGCCCTGATTTTCGAATGGGGATCTACTATAAATACAGCCCTTACAGTGTTGGTGCCCTTGTTTGGGTGAATTAAACCCAGCATTTTAGCCACCCTGCCAGTATCATCAGCAATCACTGGAAATTTAATTTCTACATCCAGGTTTTGCTTTATCCACTGTACCCATTTTATATGAGAGAATACCTGGTCAATGCTTAACCCTATAAGCTCACAGTTTTGCTTCTTGAAATCATCAAACCTTTTCTGGAAAGCAACAAATTCAGTAGTGCACACCGGTGTAAAATCGGCCGGGTGACTAAATAAAATAAACCACTTTCCTGAAAAATCAAGGGGCAGCTCAATTTGGCCATGGGTAGTAGTTACATCTACCTCTGGAAATGCTTCCCCTATTAATGGCATCTTTTCTTCCATCTCTTCTCCTTTATCTTTTTTTACAATCAGGGCATAATCCATAAAAAAAGAGATTATACCCTGTAATTTTATAACCACAATTTATATCAATATTTTTCTCTATCAAATCTACTAAATCATCCGGGAGATCATCTACCCTTCCACAACTAGTGCATTTTACATGGAAATGCTTTCCGGCGTTGCCGTCATACCTTTTCTTTTTTCCTCCATTGGTAATTTTTTGGGCTTCTCCTTGCTGAGTAAGGATTTCTAGGTTCCTGTAAACAGTACCCATACTAATATCGGGCAATCTTTCCCTAACTGCATGGTATACTTCATTGGCGGTAGGATGCTTTTTTGTTTTTTTAAGCTCTTCCAATATAACTCTTCTCTGCGGTGTCATTCTATAATTATTCATAATCTTTACTAATTAGTAATAATAACTATTACTACTAATATACCACTTTCTTTTTTAAAGTCAACATTTTTATTATATGTATAATTATTTTTAATTATCAAACAGGAAAAAATTATGGTATTTTATAAGTATAATGGAAAATAAAATGAAAAAATCTATACCCTTTATTTTTTTAGCCGTAATACTGTGCAGCCTTTTGATATTTTCTTCATGCTCTAAAAAATCGGAGGATGCTGCAAAGCAGGAAATCCTAAAAGGAACTTCCTCTGCAGAAGATATTGTCATAGATGGCATTATTAGCGATGAAGAATACCCCTTTAAACTGGAGGAAACGTCAACAGGAATTAGTCTGTACTGGTTTAATGATGAGTCAAACCTTTATATTGGCCTTCAGTCAGAATCTAAGGGATGGATTTCAATAGGCTTGGATCCCGAAAGGGTGATGAAGGAAGCAAATTTTATTTTTCTGGCAAATGTTAATGATGAAATTATAGTTAGGGACGACTTCGGCACCGGTAATTTTAGCCATTCCCCTGACACTGAGCTTGGGGGCACAGAAGATATTACCAGATATGCCGGGCAAAGCACAGAAAAAGGCTTTAGCTATGAAATAGTAATACCTATGGATTCTGGAGACCAATTCGATAAAAAGCTTGCTCCTGGAAGGGAATATACAGTACTTCTTGCCATAAACTCTACCGATACAGATTTTAATAAAAAGCATACTGCTAGGGGGAAAACATCAATTACCCTAAATTAGCCCAGGTAATAATACAATGCAAGAAATCCATGGATGGAAGCAAGGATTAAAGTAACTATCCCTAAAGCCCTGTGCATTTTGTAAAAAATCCTCTTCTTTTTCAGCCTAAAAAGAAGCAGCCCTATTAAAGTCAGCACCAGCATGCTATATGAAGTAATACCCAGGCCCAATATCAAATTTTGCACAATTTACCACCTCAGTCATATCTTTTATCAGGCTGGTCTCTGCCTGCATAATCTGACCAACCCCTGCTCTCCCAGTACCCTTTATAATCATAATCTACAAATTCTATCTGGTTAATCCACTTAGCCCATTTCATTCCATATTTTGAAGGTATTACCATCCTTACCGGAAAACCATGTACAGGAGACAGCTCCCTTCCATTCATTTTATAAGCTAAAATTACACCCTCCTGCTTGGCCTCTTCCATAGTTATGCTTGTAGAATATCCATCCTGGCAGTAAAACACAACTTCGACTGCAGATTCCTCGTAATCCGCCAGCTCTAATATATGAGAAAAAGGAACTCCTTCCCACACTGCATTTCCAATTAATGGACCTCCCGGGGGATTTGAAATTGTTTCCAGGGTAGCGTAAACAGATTCCTGGGGCATACTTTTTATATCCTCATAGCTTAGGGCAAGAGTATTATTTGCCAGCCCCCCTATCCTCAATTCCCAGTCTTCTGCATCTATCTCTGGAGGACCGCTTATGGATAAGGTAAACATGCTCTGCTCTGAAGCAAACTCTATGGCTTCCATAGTTTCCCTGTCTCCTTCCGGAACCAAATCTTTAAATTCTGCAATAAAATTAAAAAGCACAGGATTTTTTACCCATTTGCTGGTAAGGCCGTTATGCTTAACTATTTTTAACACGCCGTCTTCAGAAGGATTCATGTATTCCCCATTTTTTTTCCAAACTAAATAAAAACCTTCTTTTGTTTCCTCCAGCTTAAAATTAGCTGCATAAAGGTCGGTAGCATATATAGTAATATTCTTCGCTTCTTCATTTATTCCTAAATCTTCTAATATCAAATTAATGTCAATACCAGTATACTCAATATTAATTTCTTCCCCATCAGACCTTATCCCGTGTACTCTCTGAACTTGTGCTCCATTCCCATACTGTTTAATAATATCAGTAAATTTTAGTTCCAAACTTTCTTTAATCAGTCCATTAAATAATATCCTGTATTCAGGGATAGTTTCTGCAAATTCCAAATCGCTATCAATTTGGCTAATATCAATACTGGTGGGATCAAAGGCTTGTTCCCCCCTTTTGCCCAGTTCATTTTTGGCAATATAATAAGAGAAAAAGCCAATTAAACCAACTAGGGTTATAACTATTAATGTAATGTAAAGTTTTTTCTTCATTTTTTAAATTAAGGCCATAGCAAAGTAAGAAAATCCGGCAATAAAAATAATGCCTAGTATAATCAATAAAATATCCACATACAGTCCACTTACTTTATTCCTTTTTAAAGCAATCCTTATCCCCATTGCAGAATGAAAAGTAAATAAAACCAAAAATATTATATTAATGTAAATCTGGTGTAAGCTATTTGCAGCCCCTCTGGTAATAAAAGTAAAATATCCCACCTGCCTGTAACCAGTAATCATAATTATTATAAAAAGAACTATTAGGAGGTAAGCTGCAATTCTATTTAGTTTTCTTAAAAATTTATTCATTTTCCTTTATTGCAACCAGGAAAATCCCTTTTAATATTACCCCTGTTTATTTTTTAAGCTGCTGGTTATACTTTCAGCCATTCTGCAAAACTGGAAATTAAATATACTAATCTTTAACTATTTATCACAATTATCATAGAAGATATATACTTAATACCAAAATCCTCTGTTCTTCCTTCAATAGAATCTAATTTACATGTATATAAGCAACCCATTTATTTCAGTCACTTTAGTGCCATATTATATCCTTTAAAATATTTTTATGGAACAATCCCAAAATTATAGCTTGGATGGAATTGCCCATATACCCCCTGCAAAATAAACAAATAGCCTTTATTTATGCTAGCTACAGAAAAAATGGTCTTTAAGGTTATAAATTAGGCTTTCAGCTAAACTATATTTTAGGGTTTTGGCAGAATTTATAATCTAGATATGTGATATTCCCGGTTTTTTATTAAAATTATTTTTTGGTTTGCCTTTCTTCAAGTATGGAGACCTCCTTAAAAGAAAATACCTGATAGCAGGAGAAAATATTTTTATAAAATGTCTCTTCAGCCCTAGTTTTTTCTTTATCTCACTAGTAAAATCATCTAAATTATGCTTCTGGTAATTCAGCAACTTCTGGCTTTCATCTGTTTGCAACCAGTCCGTGTAAAATGGCCTTATGCCAAAAGCTACCTGGGGTAGCATCCCCACTCCTGTTGCATCCATTACCCTTTCTACAAATTCTTTCTGGTATAGCCTGCAATCTTCTCCACCCCCAATAAGCAGTACCTTGTTCCAAACCTTTTCATTGTCAACAGCATTTGTAAAAGCTTCAGCTACATCCTGGGGATGGACTATTTCTATCCTGGTATCCAGAGGAACTGAGAAAAGCATGGGATTTAACTCAGTCAAAGAAAAGGACAGAACTGCACCCAGCCGGAATATGGACCACTTAAGACCAGAAATTTTTACCAGTTGCTCACAGGCAACTTTATGGTGGGAATAATTATCGGTTGGCTTTAATTCATCATGTTTATTTCTAGGCGGAGGTTGGTGCTGCGTCCTACCATACACCGAAACTGATGAAGTAAAAATAATTTTAGGCTTCTTTTCCATTCTTCTCATTGCATCGGTAAGATTTTTAGTTCCTCCAATATTTATGTTCCAAGAATTATTTGGATCTTTTTCACTGTTGGGAGGCATCAAAAAGGCCAAATGTATAACTAAATCTATATCCTTTAAAGCACTTTCTACATCTTCCCTGTTGCTAACACTTCCCCAGAATATTTCAGCGCCCTTGGCCATTTTTTTTGCTTTTTTCTCGTTTTCCTTACTTTTTATATCAAATATCCTAACTTTATGCCTATTATTAATTAATTTTTCCAAGGTGCAAAGCCCAATACACCCAAAACCTCCGGTTAAAAGAACTTTCATATCATCACCCCTCTCTTGCTAAAATCCCCTGTGTAAAAACCAGGAAAGCTTCTCTTGTTATTCCTTCCCAATCCTGGTTCTCTTTTTCAAAGTAGCTCTGCAGAAGCAAACCCAGCGAAAGGGCTATAACCAGCCTTGCTGTAGCTTCAGCATTTACCTTTTTTAAATTACTGTTGTCTATAGATTTTTGTATCAAATCCTTAAAATAGCTTAAATACTTCTGGTAGGGCTGCAAAAGCTTATCATGGACTGCAGGATCCCTGGCAATCTTAAGCCAGATCTCCAGGAAAATAGGTACATTATCCCCCGCTTCCTTAAAAACAGATTCAGCAACTGAGCTAATTTTGGAAATTGTTTCCATCACATCTCCCGACTCAAGCCCTAAAGATTCCAGCCTCTCATCTATTCTTTTTAACCAATCATTAACCAGTTCCAGAAAAAGATGTTGCTTGCTTTCAAAATGGTGGTAAAAAGCTCCCTTGCTCATGCCGGCTCTATTGCAAATATGCTCTATGCTGGTATTATCAAAACCATTGCTGGCAAAACATAATAATGCCATCTTTAAAATTTTACTTCTTGTTTTAAGGCCCCGGTCCTGTTTATTCATAAAAAAACCTACCAGTCGGTATTTTTTTATAATAACATACCCATATATTTATTGCACTAAGAAAGTTTCCTCCTAACAAAATTACCTTTAGGTACGTTTATATATTATAAAAGCTTTAAGGGAGGCGAGATGATCAAAAAAATTTTAATAGCATTAGCCATTGGGGCAGTTGTACTTCTAAGTGCCACTAGCTTTCTATATGCATACCAGAAAGAGAAAGTAGCAGAGATAAGTAAGGACTGCAGTATAAGGGCAGAATACAACAAGGATAGCTTAATCCAATATTGCCATAGCCATAGCCACCAGCAGCAAAACCGCTACAATAGAGGCTGTATTAACAGGTGTTATGAAAATGAATTTAATTTCCAGCATCAAAATAAATTAAGACAGGAAGCAAAAAGTTTTAGCCAAAACAGAAAAAGAAGTGCTAAATGAAAACCAAGACCTTGAAAATACTTACACAGGCATTTGGTTATTTTTTCAGGCCTTACAAGCTCTGCCACCGGCCTTATCTTGTGGTTATCCCCATAACGGGGTGGAACAGCAAATCCGGGAT
>JBNJCV010000012.1:0-34286 GCA_051744245.1 Actinomycetota bacterium
ACCGGAATAAACATTATAGTTGATGATACTCCAGAAGCGGTAATACTTTCATCATTTGATCCTGTGAGGAGGGAAATAGCAAGGGTTACCTTAGAGAATTTAATAGCAGACGGAAGGATTCATCCTGCCAGGATAGAAGAAATGTATGACAAGGCCAGCAAGCTAATAAATAATGAAATAAAAATAGAAGGTGAGCAGGCAATTTTTGATACAGGCATATCTGAGCTTAACCCGGGAGTTATAAAGGTTTTGGGAAGGTTAAAATACCGGACCAGCTATGGACAGAATGTGTTGGTGCATTCTAAAGAAGTTGCCTATATATCGGGAATAATTGCTGCAGAGCTTGGCTATAATATAAAGAAGGCAAAAAGGGCAGGATTGCTTCATGATATAGGCAAAGCTTTAACCCATGACATAGAAGGCTCCCATGCAAAGATTGGTGCAGAGCTTGCAAAAAGGCTAAACGAAAGTGAAGAAATATGCCATTCAATAGAAGCGCACCACAACGAAATTGATGTAGAAGGCATTTTAGATGTTATTGTCCAGGCGGCGGATGCCATATCTGGTGGAAGACCGGGAGCGAGAAGGGAAACGCTTGAAAGTTATGTAAAGAGGCTGGAAAGTCTGGAAAAAATTGCCACCGAATTCAATGGAATAGAAAAAGCATTTGCTATACAGGCAGGAAGGGAAATCAGGGTAATTGTCAAGCCCGGTGAAGTGGATGAAGACATGGCAGTTGTGCTGGCAAGGGATATTGCTAAAAATATTGAAAGTGAAATGGAATATCCCGGACAAATAAAGGTTACTGTCATAAGGGAAAGCAGAGCTATAGAATATGCAAAATAGTTCAGATATAAAGAAATTTCTAGCTGACTTAAATATTGATGGTCTAATAAATATTGAAGAAGACCTGGGAAGCGGTTATGTAAAGTTAAAAATATCTGAAGCTGAGCGCAGGCAAGCTTTACAGGACATAAACTGTGTTGAAGACATAATAATAGAACTGCTCAGAAATAGCAGGGATGCTGGGTGTGAGAACATATTTATAGCCACCAAAAAAATTGGTGATAAAAAAAGGGTTATACACTTTATTGATGATGGTGTAGGAATACCCCAAAAATTCCAGAAAATAATTTTTGAATCAAGGGTAACTTCCAAGCTTGAGAATGGAAAAAAAGACCCTTATGGTTTCCACGGAAGGGGCATGGCCCTTTTTTCTATTAAATTAAATGTTTCTGACATAAAGATTACTTTCTCGGATAGTCAAAAGGGTTCTTCTTTTTTCATAGAAGCAAATTTGGACGAACTTCCGGAAAAAAAAGACCAGTCAATACTCCCACAAATCATTAAGAGTGAAGATGGTACCAATGTTGTGGGTGGGGTAAATAATATAATAAAGAATATTATTGAGTTCCAATTCCAGAACCCTGGTATAAATATTTATTATGGTACCCCAGCACAAGTGCTTGCCACCATGCATAATTTAGATGTTGATTTTCCAAAGTTTAGCCAGTGGGATGACCTCTGTAGCTATATAAAGAAGAATAAAATAAAAGTAACCCAAATATCTGCCTTAACTGATGACTATAAATTGATGGAGGAAATAAGCAGCAAAATTTTTAACATAAATGTTTCCCAAAGGAGCATACAAAGAATAATCTATGGGGAAATGAAGGTTTTGGAACCAATCAATATAAATGATTTAAAAAAATTTGAAAATGAAGCTGCCCCCAAGAAAGAAAAGAAGCAAAAACCTGTTTTCCTTTATGATGAAATTAAGCTTGCTAACAGGTTCAAAGATAAAGAAATAAGGAGTATAATAAAAGGCCTGAAAGAAAAATTAGAAAAAACCGGAAAAAAATATTTTGTAACTGTTGAAGATAATATAGAATTTAAAAAAATAAATAACAGGATAAATATAGTTATAAATTTAAAGCAAAAAGATTGAATTTAAGGCAATAAAAATGAAGCTTCTAAGGGTTTCTTCAAATTCAAAACCTAATTCTGTTGCTGGAGCAATTGCTGGAATAATCAGGGATGAAGGGAAAGTGCAGATACAAACAATTGGAGCAGGAGCTTTGAACCAATCCATAAAAGGCATAGCAATTGCCAGAGGCTATATTGCGCCTACAGGCCAGGAGCTTGTATGCATACCTTTTTTTAAGGATATTGAAGTAAACGGTGAAACTAAAACCGCTATGGTTTTAACTGTAGAAAAAAGATGAGCCCTGCCTTTAACTGCAAAAAAACATCTATTTCTAAAGGGTTTGATAATTTATGAAAGCATATATCAGTACCTTTGGCTGCCAAATGAATGAATATGATTCTGAAAGAATTGCTTATTACTTAAAACAGGAAGGGTACAGCCTTACAGACAATATAAGCGATGCTGGTATAATTATTTTTAATACTTGTGCAGTGCGGGAGAATGCAAAAAATAAATTATACGGCCATATTGGGAACCTAAAACACCTTAAAAGGGAAAACAAGAGCCCAATAATTTGTGTTGGCGGCTGTAGTGCACAAAACCTAAAAGAGGAAATTCTAAAAAATTTCCCCTTTGTGGATATAGTATTTGGAACTTTTAATATTTCAGAACTTCCAAGCTTAATAAGAGAAAGAAATAAATTAAATAAAAGCATATGTAAGGTACATGATAAAGGTTTTGACTACAAGCTTGACCATTGGGCCAGAAAATCTAAATTCAAGGCCTATATACCGGTAATTACAGGCTGTAATAATTTTTGTTCTTACTGCATAGTTCCATATGTCAGGGGAAGGGAAAAATCCATAGAGCCAGAAAAAATTATAGACAAGGCCCAAAAACTTGTAGCTAATGGAATAGTAGAGGTAACTCTACTGGGTCAAAATGTAAATTCATATGGAAATGACCTTGGTACCGGTGTTACTTTTGCCAACCTTCTGGAAAGCGTTAGCAATATAGAAGGGCTTAAAAGAATAAGGTTTATGACTTCCCATCCTAAAGATTTTGACGGAAGCATTATTAAAATTATCTCTAACCGGAATAATATTGCTAATCACATACACCTCCCCCTGCAGGCGGGATCAGACAAAATATTAAGGAAAATGAACAGAAAGTATACCTCAGGGGACTATTTAAAAATCGTGGAGAAAATAAGGGAGGAGTTGCCTGACTGTTCCATAACCACTGACTTGATTGTAGGTTTTCCCGGAGAAGAAAAAAAAGATTTCTTGCAAACTTTAGACCTAGTAAAAGAAATCAGGTTTAAGAGGGCATTTACTTTTATTTATTCAGAAAGGGAAGGAACAAAAGCAGCACAAATGGAAGATTACGTTAGCTCTGCTGAAAAAAAAGAGTGGTTTAGAGAGCTTGTAGAAATCCAGAATAAAATAAGTGAGGAAGAAAACAAGAAGATGGTGGGCAAATACCTTAAAGTATTAGTTGAAGGTATTAGTGCCAAACACAATCTTATGCAGGGCAGGTTGGAAGATAATACAGTTGTATTATTTGAAGGCAGGGACAACTTAACTGGAAGGATTATTACTGTAAATATAAAACAAGCGAAGGCTTTTTACCTGATAGGGGAAATCAATGATTGATATAACCCAGATTGAAAAAAAAGAATTAAAAAAAAGGCTAAGCGAACAACAAATAGAAGTAGATTTGCTGGTAGATAAATTAATTGAATCAAAAAAAGTTTTAATGATCTGTGGTCCTACCTGTGTGGGTAAAAGTAAAACAGGTATAAATTTAGCATGCCTTTTGGGCACAGACATAATTTCTATAGATTCCATGCAAATTTATAAGGGGATGGATATTGGTACTGACAAGGTAGATACAAAGGATTTAGGGATAAAGCAGTATATGGTGAGCTTATTTGAGCCTGATAGGTATGTTACGGCAGTAGAATTTAAAAACATGTGCCGCAATATTATAGAAAACCAATTTTTTAAGAAAAAAAAGGTTCCAATCCTGGTGGGGGGGTCCGGACTTTATATGAGGGCAGTTTTAGATAAACTGGATTTTGCACCCCAGAGGGACAAAGAAATAAGAAAAAAAATAAAGGAAGAAATAAGGCAAGAGGGGCTGGATAAAACATACAGCAAGTTGAAGCAAGTTGATCCCGGCTATAGTAAAAAAATAGGTTCCAATGATGAGAGGAGAATTATCAGGGCACTGGAGGTATACAGGATTAGTGGCAAACCTTATTCAAAATTTCAGAAAGCATGGAAAAAATGGGAATCTATATATGATGTTGTATTTATTGGATTAAACAAACAAAGGAAGAGCCTGTATAAAGATATAAACGACAGGGTAGAGTCAATGTTTGAAAAGGGATTGGTTAAAGAAGTTGAGAAATTAAATGATAAGGGGTATAAAGACAGCTATAGTGTACAGCAAGCAGTTGGTTATAAGGAAGTAATTGGTTACCTGGAAGGAAAAATTAGTCATGAACAATGCGTAGATGAAGTTAAAAAAAATACAAGGAGGCTTGCTAAAAAGCAATTGACCTGGTTTAGGAATGACCCAAGAATTAATTGGATTAGAGTTGATAATTATGATAATATTTTGTCTTTAAAAATAGATATCACTAAATTATTGTATAATAGCTTTTGATATGGAGATTATATTTTCAAAATTACATGGACAGGGAAATGATTTTATATTAATTAATAATATAAAAAATAGCTTAAGCCTGTCCAAAGAAGAAATTACCTATTTGTGTGACCGGCATTTTGGCATTGGGGCAGATGGCTTGATTTTGGTTAGGGATTCAAAAATTGGTGATTTTAAGATGGATTACTTTAACCAGGATGGATCCAGAGCTGAGATGTGCGGAAATGGGATAAGATGTATGGCTAAGTTTATTTATGAAAAAAATATCTCCGGAAAAGCTAACTTAAGCATTGAAACTTTGGCCGGTATTAAGAACATCTGCATGGATATTTCTAATGGATGCGTGGGAAATATTAAGGTTAACATGGGCAAGCCTATGTTTAGCCCTGAAAAAATTCCAGTAAAAATAGAGGGCATGGAAGAGGTTTTTAATTATAATCTAAAAATAAACTCTAAGACTTTTATGGTTAACCTAGTATCAATGGGAAACCCTCATTGCGTTATTTTTTTAGAGGAAGAAGAAGACCTTGAAAATTTTGATATTAAAAAATGGGGAGCTGCCATGGAAAAGCACCCAATTTTCCCCCAAAAAACTAATGTGGAATTTGTTAAAGTAAATAGCAAAAAAGAAATTACCATGAAGGTATGGGAGAGGGGAGTAGGCCAAACTCTGGCCTGTGGAACCGGAGCATGTGCTTCTGCAGTTGCAGCTTTAAAAAAAGGTAGAATATCCGGCAATACAGTAATGGTAAATTTACCCGGGGGAAGACTGGTAATAACCTGGGAAAATGATGTTTATCTTGAAGGAAAGGTAAATAGTGTATTTGATGGCAAATATTTTTTAAATAAATAGAAAGGACACTTTGTATGGATATAATTGAATCAGATAGGCTTAAATCTTTGCCACCTTATCTTTTTGCTGAAATTGATGAAATAATCAAAGAAAAAAAACAAAAAGGACAAGATGTAATAAGCTTGGGAATTGGGGATCCTGATATTCCTACCCCAGATATAATTATAGAGGCTTTACATAAGAGCGCGCAAAACCCAGAAAACCACAGGTATCCTTCAAGTTACGGGATGCCAGAATTTAGGGAAGCTGTTATCAGGTTTTACAAAAACAGGTTTAAGGTTAACTTGACCGAAGATGAAGTAATCCCTTTATGGGGATCGAAGGAAGGCATTGCCAATATTGCCTACACTTTTGTTAATCCAGGCGATTATGTTATTGTCCCAAATCCCTCGTATTTAGTTTATAAGATTGGAACAATGTTTGCGGGTGGTAACTCATTTGAAGTACCACTTGTGGAAGAAAATAATTTTTTAATGGATTTAAGTATTGTAGATAAAAATATTTCTAAGAAAACTAAACTTATGTACATAAACTATCCTAATAATCCTACCTCTGCTGCCTGTGGAGTGGATTTTTATAAAGACGTAGTTGAATTCGCAGAGAAAAACAATATTATAGTTTGTCATGATAACGCTTATTCTGATATCTACTCAGATAAAGGTAAGAAGCCAGTAAGCTTCCTGAACGAAAAGGGGGCAAAAGATGTTGGGGTTGAATTTAATTCCCTTTCAAAGACCTTTAATATGACCGGGTGGAGAATAGCATATGCTGTAGGCAACAGGGAAATAATACAGAGCCTTGGCAAATACAAGACAAATGTAGACTCTGGAGTTTTTAATGCAGTACAGTATGCTGCTGTAAAAGCCTTAGACAATTATGGTGAATTGGTAACTCAGAACAATAAGGTATACAATAAAAGAAGAAAAATGGTAAAAGAAACTTTGGATGAAATTGGAATTGATTATTATGATTCAGAATATACTATATATGTCTGGTCTAAGGTACCTAGTGGATTTACATCCAAATCTTTTGCTAAAATGTTATTAGACGAGGCTAATGTAGTGGTGACCCCGGGTAGTGCATTTGGAAGCGAAGGGGAAGGCTATTTTAGGATATCATTAACAATTTCAAACAATAGACTGGAGGAAGCTTTAAGGAGGATAGAGAAAGCAATATAAGCTGATTTTAATTTTATGAGAAAAACTTTTTCTAACAATGTCAATAATATTTATGCGGATGAAAATTATTACGAGAAAGCTTTACTTGTATTTATAAAGTTTAAAAAGCCAACTTTAAGGCAACCAAAAGATTTAAAAGAGAATGTCCTGGAATTAAAAAATCTAGTATCCAGTGCCGGGGGGAAAACTGAAGCAGTAGTTGTGCATTCCCAAAATGAGCCTAATCCTAAATACTACATAAGCACAGGTAAATTAGAGGAGATAAAATCTTTAATTGAAGAGAAAGATATAGGTCTCATTATTATGGATGATGAGATATCTCCAACTCAGCAAAGAAACCTGCAAAACAAGCTTAATGCAAAGATAATAGATAGAACTGCCTTAATATTAGATATTTTTGCCCAAAGGGCGCATAGCAAGGAAGGTAAGCTCCAGGTTGAGCTTGCACAATTAAATTATCTTCTTCCCAGGTTAACAGGAAAAGGTATAGAGCTTTCAAGGCTAGGCGGTGGTATTGGCACCAGGGGGCCTGGTGAAACAAAGCTTGAAGTTGACAGGCGTACCATTAGGGGAAGAATAAGTCAGCTTAAGAAAAAAATTAACCGCATGGCAGTCCAGCGGGATACGCAAAGGAAAAAGAGAGAGAAAAACAAGATTCCGCAAGTTTCTTTGGTAGGTTATACAAATAGCGGGAAGTCTACATTGCTAAACACCCTGACAGACTCTTCTGTTGAAACCAAAAATAGGTTATTTTCAACCCTGGATTCCACAGTAAGGAAACTAAAAACAGATCTGGGTTATGAAATACTCTTATCTGATACCGTAGGTTTTATTGAAAAACTTCCCCATCAGCTCATTGCTTCTTTCAAATCTACTCTTGAAGAGGTAAGAAAATCAGATTTATTGCTTATGGTTGTAGACATAAGCAATAAAAATTTCGAAAACCATATTGAAAGTGTAATTTCAGTCTTAAAGGAAATAGGTGTGGGGGAGAAACCTATTCTAATGGCTTTTAATAAAATTGACAAAGTTAATGAAAGCATTATAAACAGGGTAAAGTTTAAATATAAGGATGCTATTTTTATATCAGCATTAAAGGGAATGGGGTTAGACAAATTACTGGAAAAGGTAAAGCAAACTTTACAAGAAAATTATATATCACTTACCTTAAAGATCCCTTATAGTGAGAATAAACTAATATCCCTTTTGTTTGAGAATTACCAAGTATTAAAAAGAAAATACCTAAAAGACAGTGTTCTGCTTACATTAAATGCTGATCACCAGATTTATTCTAGATTTTCTAAATATATTTACAAAGGTGCTATAAGTAATTACTAGAAATATTTTCTGATCAAACCAATTACTTTGCCTATTATTGATACATTTTTAGTGATGATTGGCTCCATTTTTTTGTTTTCTGCCATTAATTTTACAAATTTATCAGTTTTAAAGAACCTTTTTACTGTGGCCTCATCTTCTATTAAGGCTACTACTATTTCACCATTAATAGCAGTATTTTGTTTTTTTACTATAATGTAGTCCCTGTCAAATATGCCCGCATCTATCATGCTGTCGCCCCTTACTTTTAAAATGAATACCTCCTTATTGCTGCTAATAAAATCAGAAGATATAGGAATATAATCTTCTATGTTTTCTTCAGCTAAAATAGGGGTTCCGGCGGCAACATTCCCAACTAGTGGAACCTTGGTGGTGTTTAAGGATTCGTCTTGCTTTACCTCATCCTTTGCAAATAAATCTAGAGTTTTTCCCTGCAATTCTATGGCCCGGGGCTTACTTGATTTTCTTTTAATGTAATTATTTTTTTCTAATTTTTTTAAATGGGTGTAAACAGTAGCAGAAGAGCTTAGGTTTACTCCTTCAGCAATTTCTCTTACTGTTGGAGGATACCCAACCTGTTGACAACTTTTATAGATAAACTTTAAAATATTAATTTGTTTTGTGCTTATATCTTTTTCTTTCATAAAAAAATATTTTAATTTAATTTTAAAGGAAATTATAACAAAAAAGCGAACATATGGCAAACATAAGTTCGCTTTTAAAATTTAGTCTTCTTCTGGCTCAATCCAGGTCATCATTTTCCTCAGTTTATTTCCAACTTTTTCTATAGGATGTTCTTCTTCCTTTCTTTTTATAGCATTGTATACAGGTCTTCCAGCTTTATTTTCAAGTATCCAATCTTTTGCAAATTTTCCAGTTTGTATATCCTTTAGTATATTCTTCATATTTTCCCTGGTCTGCTGGGTGATAATTTTTTTACCGATAACCATATCACCATATTCAGCGGTATCACTTATTGAATCCCGCATCCTGGATATTCCACCTTCATAAATTAAGTCTACTATTAATTTTAATTCACTTAAAACTTCAAAATATGCAATTTCGGGCTGGTATCCTGCTTCAACCAAAGTATCAAAACCTGCCCTTATAAGTTCGGTAGTTCCTCCGCAAAGTACAGCTTGTTCCCCAAATAAGTCTGTTTCTGTCTCTTCCTTAAAGGTTGTAGTAATTATGCCAACTCTTCCTGCACCTAAAGCTTTTGCATAAGCTAAGGCATATTGTTTAGCTTTGCCTGAAAAATCCTGCTTAACGGCAATTATTGCTGGAACCCCACTTTGGTCCTTGTACATTCTCCTTACAATATGGCCTGGTCCCTTGGGGGCAATCATTATTACATCAATATTTTCCGGTGGAACAATTTGGCTAAAATGGATATTAAACCCGTGGGCAAAACATAGAATATTTCCTTCTTCTAAATTGGGTTCTATGTATTCATAGAATATTTTTGGCTGGATCTGGTCCGGAACCAATATCATTATTACATCAGCTTGCTTTGAAGCTTCTGAAGCGGAATATACGTCAAAACCTCTTTCCTTGGCTTTATTCCATGGTTTGCTACCTTCCAACTCACCCACAATTACATCCATGCCACTTTCCCTTAAATTTTGAGCATGGGCATGTCCCTGGCTGCCATAGCCAATTATTGCAAACTTTTTCCCCTCCAATATGCCCATATTAATATTTTTGTCATAAAATATTTCTGCCATAATGCCTCCTATAAACTTATTTTTATATCATTTTAAAATAATAGTTAAAAAACATAAATAAGAAACCGGGAAAAAATAAAAAATTATCTTGACATACAAACGTATGTTCGCTATATTGTTTACAAATACAAACGTATGTTCGTTAATATGGTAATAAGTAAAGTATTAAAGAAAATTATATTAGCAGTTTTAATTATTTTTGTGAGCCTATTTGTAATTATTGCACTTGGATTCAACGCAAGCAAGATCAGTAGCTCAAGAGTGGTAAAATATTCACAGGTAAGGGTAGATAAGCCACTACACCTAAACGATATAATAAATAATTACTCTGAACCTGAAAATAGGGAAAAGTTCGTAAGCGAATTTAAAAAAATTAATTCTATAGATTCCTGCCAGTATATAAGCAATAAGACACTGATAATCCCCATTTTTAAGACAAATTAAAATTTAAACTTCTATTTTATTTCTAAATCAATTAGAATATTTAAAAATTAACTGGTTACAATTATGCCTAAAAATAATTTTTCAGAGGTAAAACAATATTTACTTGAATTTCCAAATTTTTTATCTATCTTTTTATTTGCATTATTTTTCTTGCTTGCAAGCCCCATTCTTTTGGATATTAGTAAGGACACTGGTCTGGAAGCAGGAAATTTAAGCTTAATTTTTACCCTATATACGGTGGGAGGTATTACAGGACAGCTGACCTCTGTTTTCTATAGCAGAACATTTAAAAGGCTAAATATAATATTGGCTGGCTATTTTATACTTTTGCCCATTACAACGGCTCTTTATTTTACCCAAACCCTTATAATTTTTTATATCCTTTATTTCCTTGCAGGTTATATATTGGGATTGATATGGATACAGGTCAATATAAATATCTTTGAAAGTGTTGTAAAAAACAAAGACCGCTTGACAACTATGGCATTGACTTTTTACCCTATTGGGGCATTCTTTGCTCCCATGATTGCTTCTTTTATTGTAAAAAATAATTTTAACTGGAGGCATATTTATGGGGTTATTATTTTATTTATAATAATTACCATAATCCTTTTTATATTTATTACCAGAAAAAGGAAATATTTTTCAAAAGAGGGAGGCAGAAAAACCAAACTTAGAGAAGTGTTTAGCAATAAATTGAATAATATCCTTCTTTTGATAATCTCTGCATCAATAATCACTTATTGCCTTGCAGAAACTGTAATATCTACCTGGTCTCCTACATTCTTTAGGTTGGCAAGGTCCTTTGATGTTCAATCCGCTGGCTTGGTAGTGTCAGTTTTCTGGATTTCTATAATAATAGGCAGGGGGATAGTCAGTTCTTTAACGGGAAGGGTTAATTCAAGTTATATAATGCTTGGTCTAGCCATTATTGCTATAATCTCTACTACCTTTGCCATATATCTTGATTCTACCACTCTCATTTTTATAACCATTTTTATAGCAGGGCTAGGTTTTTCAGGGCTGTTTCCACTTTTAATTTCTTCTGGGAATAAAATATTTAACAAGGGAAAAGACCTTATTGCCACCATTCTTTTTGCTTCTACCAACATTGGGATCTCTCTTGCCCCATTTTTAACCAAAATAATATCAAACAGAAACCTTAAGCTTTCTGTTTTAATTTCGGTAATTTTTATGGGTATTACATTCTTGCTTGTTTTGTCACATTTCCTGGTAAAAAAAATTAATATTAAGAACCAGTTATAAAGTTTATATTTCATGTAGCTGGGATATTTTTAGAGAAACAGAAGTTTATAAATATTTCTATTTCAGTTTATCTGAAATTTTATACCTTTAACAGAAAACCATTTACCTGCAGTTTATTCTAAATTTGTCCAGATGTGACTAAAAAGGAGTAAACAGAAGTGAGTCCCATATTTTCAAAATCTATATGGTTGCCTTTAGTAGGCTACTTTTTCTTTGATTTAATCTTTTTAAGGCTTATTCTTGAGCCTATAGAGGATATAATAAATAAAAGGGGGCCAATAATTATTCCTATTATAAAAAATATATAATTACTCATTATAGGGTAAGTTAGATTATGTAAAAATATTCCAGCAGGGGTAAAAAAAGCGGATATCCCGTTAAGAATTAAAAGAATTCTAAGCCCGCCCCTTATTTTTTCTCTAACCACAAGCACTATGAGTGTAATTCCTAATCCCAGGAGTATAAATAATGTAAATAAAAGCAAATACCAGGCATAGCCTCTGAAGGATTCCCATAAGCCTGAGATAAGTATAACCACCAGCAGCGTTATAAACAATATTACAATAATCCAGAATATTGTAATAGAAACAGAAGTGGAAGGATTAAACTTATTTTCTTTTTCTTCTATCATTGCCTTTTTATTTTTATGTTTATCATTTAACTTTTAATAGTATAGGCTAAAGCTAGTTTAAAATACAATCAAGCAAGGAATTGCTTTAAAAAAATTTAAGAATTGCATCTTTTATTTATTAC
Source organism: Actinomycetota bacterium (assembly GCA_051744245.1). GTDB lineage: Bacteria > Actinomycetota > Humimicrobiia > Humimicrobiales > Humimicrobiaceae > M55B165. The sequence goes on from JBNJCV010000012.1 coordinate 12,160, forward strand.
ATTTTCTTTAAAGTCTTTTGGCAGCTTTTTTATTTGTTTCATTTATATTTTAAAATTTAGAAATAGACCTCATTCAGAAATTAGATATAATATTAATATAGACATTAGAAAAAGTTAACAATGGTTACTTTGCCAGTTTGATATAAGTTACCAAATTAAGAGAAATGAAGTATTTTTTAAAAAAATTATATTCATTTACATGGGTTATCTTATTAATTTTTATTCTGACTGGTTGCAATAAAGCGGATTTCCCGGCCCAAAACTCAGGACTTTATGAAAATTCCCAAAATTATTTTGAAGAATATCAACAACAAGAAAACCAGCAAAACAGCCCAAAAGATTTTCAGCTGGTAGAAGTTATTGATCCGGTGCTTGAAACTGTAATAAGAGAAGCATTGGGAAAACCACAGGGCCCTATAACTGAAAAAGATATGCATTCTATTTTTGAATTATCTTATGTTGGCCGCGAGGGAAAAAAGATAAAAAATCTTAATGGCCTTGAATACGCCAAAAATCTACAGAAACTGATTTTGAGGAATAATTCTATTGAAGACCTTGAACCTGTTTCTGATTTATTAAGTTTAAGCGAACTGAATTTACAGGGAAATAAAATCTCAGATATTTCACCCTTATGCAATCTTGTTAACCTTAAAAAGCTTAATGTTACAAATAATTTTATAAGTGACCTTAGCCCTCTTTCAGAAATTTCACTTTCACAACTTAGGTTAAGGAATAATAAAGTTGATGATATATCACCTCTTTCAAACCATACCGAGTTAGAGGGAATGCTTTGCCTACATTATAATAAAATAGTAGATATTTCTCCTATTTCAAATATGGTTAAATTAAAAAGATTATGTCTCCATGGTAATGAGGTTACCGATATAAAAATGTTATTAGATTTGAAAAAATTAGAATGGTTGGACATAACCGGCAATCCAATCGATGATACAGATTCAATAGAAAAACTTAAAGAGTCTGGGGTAGAAATATTGTTTTAAATAATTAAAAAAATATCCAAAAAATTTAACTAATACAATAGGTTTCGATTTTTTAGAATTAATTAAAGCACTAGCATATAAAGCATATAATTATAAACTAACTTTTTTCAGGTGTTTTCTTATAAATTGTGTTAAATTATTGCAGTCCGAATAAGATATTTTTTTTGCGAAAATAACCGGTTTATTATTCTAGGTCCAGATCCAATATTTGTAGACAAAATAGTTATAAAAACCAGTTATAAAATTGACTTGACAAACTAATTATTTTAATCTAATATTATATTATTGTTGTTTTTGTTTTATAATTTTTACTCCTCATATGATGGCAGTATTAAGTAAGCAAAAAACAATAAAGCAAACCAACAGGAAAGCAATTCTTAATATACTACGCAACTCAAAGGGAATGTCAGTTGCTGCTTTTTCAAAAAAAGTGAATTTAAGTAGGACTACCCTGATGAAAATAATGAATTACTACGTAAAAAGGGACCTAGTTTATATTTCCGGCAAAGGAGAATCCACCGAAGAGGGTGGCAAAAAACCCAATATTTTTAAGTTCAATCCTAATGGCGGTTATGCTGTAGGAATGATGATTTTAGCTAATAGGCTTCTTACCACAGTAACTAATTTAAATGGGAATATAAAAGAAAAGATTTCAGTTGATATTATGTCAAACGAAAATTTCGGAGTAGTTTTAGATAAGATAATATATTCTTATGAAGAAATTTTAAAAAGAACCAATATCGATAGAAGAAAACTAATAGGGCTAGCTATTGGCACATATGGAATAACTAACTCAAATGAAGGTATAGTTCTTTTTTCCCCGCATTTTCCTTCATGGGGAGAAAATGTACCCTTAAAAAAGAAGGTAATGGAAAGGATACAGGATAATATACCGGTTATTGTAGACAATGGCATAAGGTTTCAGGTATATGCCGAAAAAATTGCAGGTGTTGCCAAGAAGGAAAAAAACATTGTAACCATACTAGCAGGAAAAGGTTTAGGTGCTGGAGTAATGCTGGAGAATGAAATAAAAAGAGGCCAGCATTTCTTAATTGGAGAAGTTGGCCATATGATAATTAACCCTGATAGTGATGAAGAATGTGCATGCGGGGGAAAAGGTTGTTTTGAAGTAATGGTTTCAGCAGGGCGCTTGATTAAAATGGCAAAAGTCCTATATGAAGAATATCCTGAATCATTAATATTTAATGGGAGAGGTTATAATAGTATAAATATTTATGATATTTTCCAGGCTGCAGAAAAAAGGGATGAGCTTGCCTTAAAAATAATGGATGATGTCATCAAATGGTTTTCAATAGGCCTGTCAAATATAATTTTGTTATATGACCCCGAGATTGTAGTAATACAAGGAATATTTTCAAAAGCAGGAAATTATTTTATTAAAAGCTTGAGGGATAGGGTTTCAAAAATATCCCTACCTAATATTAAAAAGAATACCACTATTAGTTATTCAGAGCTTGGTGATAATGTTGGGGTCCTGGGTGCAGCATCATATGTAATATCAAGATTTTTTACATATTAAGCTTATTGAAGTGATATTGAAAGGGGTGATCTTATAGCATCAAAAGAAATTTTGTTTTATCAAAACCGCGTAATTATTAGTTAATCGAAGGGGAATGAATTTTTTGTAATGAAAGGGGGAAATGATGAAGAAGAAAGCTTTACTGTTACTAATATCTGCAATATGCATCTCCATGGTAATAACTTTTTCATTTAGCGGCTGCGCGGCAGAACCGGTTGAAGAAGTAGAAGAAGCTGTTGAAGAACCGGTTGAAGAAGTAGAAGAACCGGGTGAAGAAGTAGAAGAAGCTGTTGAAGAGGAACCTGCAGAGGAGGAAGAAGTTGCTGACAGTATAATTATCCATTGGGCACAATGGGCACCCGCTGACAATCTGGAAGAACTTTCACAGGATTTTACTGCCGAAACAGGAATCGAAGTTATAGTTGAACAAACTCCATGGGAAACTTTTGTGCAAAAGTACAATGTTGAAATGGCTGCAGGAAGTGATGCATGGGATATTATAATTGCAGATAGCCAGGATTTGGGCAACATGGCTGTTAATGGGCATTTTGTTGAGTTAACTGATTTTGTTCATGAGCATGACATACTTGACAGATACCTTGAGTCTGCCATGTACTATTTTGGTGAGTACCCAAAGGGATATGGAAGATATTTTGCAATTCCTTGTGAGGGTGATGCTCTAGGTTGGGCTTACAGGGCTGACCTTTTTGAGGATCCAGACAATATGGCTGCTTTTGAAGAAGAATACGGATATCCTTTGCGAGTTCCAGAATCCTGGGATGAGATACGGGATATAGCTGAATTTTTCCATGATCCAGATAATGATTTCTACGGTGTGGCCATCTATGGTGATAACGGTTATGATTCACTGGCCATGTTTGCTATGCAGACCATAAGGGTATATGGTGGAGATTTAGGTAATTTTGAAACATATGAAGTTGATGGTTACCTAAACAGCGAGGGAGCAGTTAAAGGTATTGAATACTATAAAGAGTTATACGGTTATGTACCGCCTGGATTCGGGGATGCCTTCTATGTTGCTACCAATGACGCTTTTGTAAATGGGATTGTTCCTATGGCAACAAACTACTTTGCATTCTTACCAGCTCTTATAACCGAAGCAACAAATCCATATGCAGCAGATACCGGATTCTTTACCTGTCCGCCGCAGGAAACTGTAGATGGAGAGGTTAAACAGACTGCTGCATTAGGCGGCCAAGGTGCTTCTATGGTAAGCTATATTTCCGAGCCAAGAAAGAATGCAGCTTATATGTGGCTGGAATGGTTCCAGAGGGATGAAACACAGGCTAAGTGGGGACTTATGCCAGGTTCATTTACCTGTCATAAGGCAACACTAGAATCTGATGAATTCCTAAACGCAGCTCCATTTAACCCAAACATGAAAGAAACATTTGAGATATTTGAGGATTGGTGGGCTGTTCCAGAATACGATGAGATGCTTAGAAGTTTTAGTGAGATCATCGGTCGTTATGTAATTGGTTGCGAGGGATCTGCAGAAGAAGTACTAGAAGAAGTTACTGAAGAATGGACTGATGTATTTGAACAGGCTGGATACTATGATCCAGATTTTGATCCAGGTGACTTCTAAATATATTAATCATATACATGCCCCTCATCCCTGGTGGGGGGCATGTATTAGTGGAGTTTTGGAAGGAATGGTTAAATGATTAATAGACCTAACAAAAAAAATGGTGGAAATAACCGACATTACAGAAGTTTAAGGGATTCAACACTGCTAAAAGCATTTATTTTACCTACAATCATATTATTGATATTAATGAATATTTTTCCATTAATTTATTCATTATTTTTAAGTTTTTCTGAATATTCTGCGAAAAGAGGATTTGAGTGGGATAAAAATCCCCAAATGATCGGGGGTGAGAATTATTCGGATATCTTAAGAGACGCACGTATGTGGGGGAGATTTATAACTACTGCCAAATTTGTAACCCTTTCAGTTGGAGCTCAAATGATTTTAGGTTTTGGAATTGCGTTTATCTTACACCAGGCTAATTTTTTCGGGAAAGGTTTAATAACCACCTTGCTTATCTTACCAATGACCATGTCACCAATTATTGTAGGTGTAATGTGGAAACTTTTTTATAACCCCAACTGGGGAATGTTTAATTATATATTGGGACTTGGTAAAATAGATTGGGCAACTAACCCCCAATATAATTTATTTGCTTGTGTTATTGCGGATGTGTGGATGTGGACACCTTTTGTAATGCTTTTGTCACTTGCCGGTCTTTCTGCGGTTCCAAAACATCTATATGAAGCTGCAGAAATTGACAGGGCTTCCTGGTGGTTTAAATTTTCAAGAATTACTATGCCCATGGTTTTTCCTCTTTTGCTAGTAGCATTAATTTTTAGGACCATGGAAGCTTTTAAAATATTTGATGTTATCATGGGTATTACCGGCAGGGGAGCTACCGCACCACAAGTTCTCTCAATGTACCTTTATAATGTAGGTTTTGTTACCTGGAAAACAAGCTATGGTTCAGCTATTGGCTATATAATGCTTGTTATGATCATAGCTATTACTAGCATATTTATTAAGTATTTGAATAGGGCTAAAACTTAATAAACAGATTTGAAAGGATATCTATGGCACAGATTGTTAAAAAAAGAAAGAATGTAGCTAGATATTTTATAATACTTCTCCTTATAATAATTACTTTGGTTTATATGATACCTTTTATTTATATTGTTACTACATCTTTCAAGTCATGGGCTGATGTGCAAGAGGTTCCGCCAACATTAACCTTTAAGCCTTCGATAAGCGCCTATGTTAGAATTTTTACTTCAAGAGTTGTCTGGCCAGCTGGCACTGAGTTTACAGAAGAAGAGTTGGCCCAGATGAAGTGGTATGAGCGGATTCTTTATACTGAAACGGGAGAAAAATTTGTCCGGATAGGTGACCTTCCTAAAAGATATATGAACAGTGTAATTATCAGTACAGTTAGTACTTTGTTCACTATAATTTTAGGAACTTTTGCTGCTTATGGGTTCTCGCGATTTAAAATGAGGGGGAAAGATGACGTGCTGTTCTTTATTTTAAGCACTAGGATGTTACCACCCATAGTGGTGCTTATCCCAGTGTTTATAATGTTTAGAACCGTTGGTTTAACTGATACCCATATTGCGCTTATTCTGCTGTATACCGCATTTAATGTCTCCTTTGCTGTATGGGTGCTTAAAGGCTTTATTGATGAGATTCCCATAGAATATGAAGAGGCAGCCATGGTTGACGGCTATAGCCGCCTCCAGTCTTTCTGGAAGATTGTTGTCCCCCAGGCAACTACCGGTATTGCTGCTACTGCAGTATTCTGCTTTATTTTTGCCTGGAACGAATATGCATTTGCATTAATTTTATCCAGAAGGGTTGCACAGACCGTTCCAGCATGGCTACCATATCAGATGGGCGTATTAGGATATGATTGGGCGGCAGCAGCAGCAGGGACATTTTTATTTTTGATTCCTCCCATGATTTTTACCATAGTGGTAAGGAGACACCTATTGAGAGGAATTACATTTGGTGCAATTAGAAAATAAAGGAGAATTATGATTGCCTTTATAATTTGTCTGGCATTTTATGCAATAATTGGCATAACTTTTTGGAAATTCAAATTGCTTAAAAGAAAATATATGGAACCTTTGTTTATGGGAATAATGATTTTTGGAATAGTTGCCCTCTGTCAACCATTATTTTTAGCATTATATACTTACGGGTTTGCTATTCTAATGACTGGTACGTTGGGTTATATATTTTCTATACATTTAAAATAATTTTAAATAATTTAATATTACGGAGGGGATAATTATGAAACTCGGAGTTATGGGAGCAGTTTATGGAAATAAATCATGGAACGAGGCATGTAGCCTGGCAAAAAAAGCCGGACTAAAAGCAATAGAACCTGGTGCTGGTGGATTCGTGGGAAAAAACTTATGCAATCCGGGAGAGCTTCTATCTGAGGGGAGTAAATTAGATGAATTTAGGAAGGTGGCAGAAGATTCCGGTCTTGAAATAAGTGGCCTGGCTTGCCACGGAAATCCCCTGCACCCAAACAGCGATATAGCAAAGCAACACAAAAAAGACTTAGAGGAAGCAGCCCAGCTGGCCCAGAAACTGGGAGTAGATGTGATAACCTGTTTTGCAGGGTGTCCGGGAAGCTCGGATAATGATAGGAATCCCAACTGGGTTACCTGTCCGTGGCCCCCTTATTTTGAAGAAACCATAAAATGGCAGTGGGAAGAAAAGGTGGTACCTTTCTGGAAGGAAATGTCAAAAATAGGGCAGAAGACCGGAGTTAAATTTGCCTTTGAGATGCATCCAGGTGATGTGGTATACAACCCTGAGGCACTTCTTAGGCTAAGAGAAGAAGTAGGGGCCGGGCAGATTGCCTGCAATTTTGATCCCAGCCATCTTTTCTGGCAGCAAATAGATCCCATAGTGGCAATAAAGCGGGTATCTGAACTAATTGTCCACGTGCACGCAAAAGACAGCAAGGTTGACAGTTCTGTAATAGAGTACAGGGGAGTAAATGATCCCAAGCATTATGGCGATATTGCAAACCGTGCCTGGACTTTTAGGACTGTTGGATACGGACATGGAGCAGAGTTCTGGAATGACTTTGTATCAACCTTGAGACTGGTAGGCTATGATGGGGTTATAAGCATTGAACATGAAGATCCCTTAATGTCAGCAGATGAAGGCCTAAAGAAGGCAATAGACTTTCTAAATACAGTACTCCTGTTTGAAAAGCCCGGTGAAATGTGGTGGGCTTAAAAAGACAGTAATAAGAAAGGAGATATATTATGGCTGAGAAAAAAGTAGGTTTTACCTCCATGGCATCAGATAAAACAGCAGGCGACATACCTGAGATTGGAATTGGCATGCTAGGCTATGCTTTCATGGGTAAAGCACATAGCAATGGACTTAAGAAGATGCCCTATATATTCTGGCCACCTCCAGCAATTCCCAAGCTGGTAAACATATGCGGAAGAACTAAGGACAAGGTGGCAGAGGAAGCTCTAAGGTACGGCTATAGCAGGTACTGCACAGACTGGCACGAGTTAATAGAAGATGAGGATGTTGACGTTTTGGTAAATGTAGGGCCTAACAATATACACCATGAGCCCTGTATAGAAGCTGCCAGGGCAGGAAAGCATATAGTATGTGAGAAGCCGCTGGCAATAAATAGTCTTGAGGCTAAGAAGATGCTAGATGCAGCCAAGGGTGCAGGCATAAAGCATCTGTGTAATTTTAACTACAGGATGGTACCGGCATTGGTGCTTGCGAAAAATTTAATAGCAGATGGAAAAATTGGAAAGATTTTCCACTTTAGGGCAAGTTATCTGCAGGAATGGATAATTGACAAGGATTTTCCCTTAGTCTGGAGGCTTAAAAAAGACGTTTCAGGATCAGGAGCCCTTGGTGATCTAGGCTCTCACATTATAGACCTTGCCAGGTGGCTTTGCTCGGAACCAACTGCAGTTTCTGCTACCACTAGGACCTTTATAGAGGAAAGGCCGCTTGGAGACAATCCTGACAAGAAGGGAAAGGTTGAAGTCGACGATGCATTTGCTGCAACCATAGAATTTGAAAATGGAGCTATCGGTACCCTTGAATCTTCAAGGTTCTGCCCCGGAAGGAAAAACTACCAGATAGTAGAGATAAACGGGGAGTTGGGAAGTATTTACTTTGAGTTGGAAAACCTAAATTACCTGCATGTATATTTTAGGGAAGAAGAACCTGAAGAGACTGTGGGCTTTCATGCTATAAATGTTACCGAAGCATTCCATCCTTATTATGAAAGATGGTGGCCCCATGGCCATATCATAGGATGGGAAAATACCTTTGTGCATACTGCTTACAATATTGTGGATGCGGTTATAAATGATAAGCAGCTGGAACCTATGGTGGCTACTTTTGAAGACGGATACAAAAATGCAGTTATATGTGACGCTATACTGAAATCTGCAAAATCAGAAAAAAAAGAAAAAATAGTTTATTAATATTGGGGGTAGCAAATGAAATATGGGATAAATACTCTGCTGTATGCCGGTACTTTTACTGATGAATATCTAGATTTGTTTAAAAAATTTAAAAGCATAGGCTTTGATGGTGTTGAAATTGCTCTAGAAAACAAAGGAGATATTGATTATGGAAAAACCCTGAAAGCCTATAAAGAAAACAAACTAGAATGTTGCTCTATTTGTGGCTTATTTGGCCCAGATAGGGATATAAGGGGGCCTAATAGGGAATATGTTAAAAACGGGATAAATTACATAAAAGACTGTATAGATGCCTGTGTAAACCTGGAATGTAACCTGTTTGTGGGTCCCTCTTATTCTTCAGTAGGAAGAGCAAATCTTGAAACAGAAGAAGATAAAAAAAAGCAATGGGAAACAGTAGTAGAAAGCTATAAGGAAGTTTGTGATTATGCAAAAGAAAATGGTGTATATATAGCTATTGAGCCTCTGAACAGGTTTGAAACCGACTTTATAAATATTTGCAAAGATGCCATCAGGATGGTGGAAGATGTTGGAAGTGAAATGTTAAAGATACATCTGGATACATTCCATATGAATATTGAAGAAAAGAGCTCCAGGCAAGCCATCCTGGATGCTGATAACCTGTTGTATCTTTTACATGCAAGTGAGAATGACAGGGGTACTCCAGGAACGGGCCAGGTACATTGGAATGAAATTGCAGAAGCCATTAGGGAAATTGGATATGATAAGTATGTAGTTATTGAATCGTTTACTCCGGAAGTTAAGGTTATTGCTAAAGCTGCCTCCATATGGAGACCTACTGAAAAAGATGCTTTTACTCTTGCTGAAAAGGGAATTAAATTTTTAAAAAACTTATTTGGATAAAAATATATTATAAAAAGAGAACGGAGTTAATTGATGGCTGAAATAGCAATAAAGGAAATGGTAAAAAGGTTTGAGGATCTGGTTGCTGTTAATAACTTAAACTTAACTATTAAAGATAAGGAATTTGTGGTTCTTTTAGGCCCATCAGGTTGCGGTAAAACCACCACATTGAGGTGTATTTCAGGTCTTGAGATTCCAAATGAGGGGGAAATATTAATTGATGGCCAGAATGTAACTATAAAAAGAGCATCAGAAAGGGATATTGCATTTGTATTTCAATTATATGCGTTATACCCACATCTGACTGCATATGAAAATATTGCTTTCCCATTAAAGGCTCAAAAATACAGTAAGAAAAAAATAAAGCAAGAAATAGAAAGAGCAGCAGAAATTCTTCAAATACAAAATATTTTAAAAAAGAAGCCAAAAGAGCTTTCAGGTGGGGACATGCAGAGGGTTGCTCTGGGAAGAGCTATTGTTAGAAGGCCAAAAGCTTTTTTACTAGATGAGCCTATTGGAACCTTAGACGCAAAATTTAGGGAAGAAATGAGAACTGAGCTTAAAAAACTGCATGTTGACATTGATGCAACCACTGTTTATGTAACCCATGACCAGGTAGAAGCTATGTCAATGGGGGACAGGATTGCGGTAATGAAGCTTGGAGTTCTGCAGCAGGTTGGTACCCCAAATGAAATATATTCTGAGCCTAATAACCTGTTTGTGGCGAACTTTATAGGAAGCCCGGGAATGAATTTCATAGGATGTAAACCTGTAAGAAATTCAGAAGGGAAGCTGGGTTTGCTTATTAAATCTATCGAATTTGTGATGTCTATTCCTGAAAAAATACAGAAATTGATAGTAGATAAAAAGGCTGAAGATAAAGACCTTATATTAGGGGTAAGACCTGAAAATATTGTATTTTCAACACAACCTGAGCAAGGTTATGCAAAGACAAAAGTTTATGTAATTGAGATTATGGGCTCTTATAATATCATAGATATTAAATTAGGGCCTGAAACGATGAGAGTACGGTCTTTACCTGATTTGAAACCAGAAATTGGTTCTGACGCCTATATATCTTTTGATATGGATAGTATTACCTTGTTTGACAAGGAAACAGAGCAATCAATAATGAAATAAATAAGTAGCGGGGAGAAACATAATGGTAGATGTAAAACTTAAATCTCTAACCAAGACATTTGGTGATATAACAGCTGTTGATAACATGAATCTAGAAGTAAAGGATAAAGAATTCTTTATTTTGCTGGGGCCTACCGGGGCAGGCAAAACTACCACCCTGAGGCTTATATCCGGACTCGAAAAACCTGATAAGGGGAATATCTATCTTGGTGACACCAAGGTCAATGATTTCTCTCCAGCATTAAGAGATGTGGCTTTTGTGTTTCAGTATTATACTTTGTATCCTAATTATACAGTAAGAGAGAATCTGGAGTTTCCACTTAAATCAAATTTAAGAAAAACTCCTCAGCAGGAAATAGATAAAAAAATAAAAGAAGTTGCCGAGGTTCTTCATATAGAGCACCTGCTGGAAAGAGAAACAGTTAATCTTAGTGGTGGAGAGATGCAGCGAGTAGCTATCGGAAGGGCAATTGTTAGGAGTCCAAAGGTATTTTTGATGGATGAGCCCTTATCTAATTTGGACGCTAAACTAAGAGAAGAGATGAGAGCAGAACTAGCTCACCTTCACCTGGATCTAGGTTCTACTTTCTTCTATGTAACTCATGACCAGATAGAAGCTATGACCATGGCAGACAGGATAGCCATACTGAATGAAGGTAAGATATTGCAAATTGGTAGCCCGGATGATATATACAATAATCCCAAAAACATGTTTGTAGCTAAATTTGTAGGAAGCCCGGTTATAAATATGTTGGATGGTTATATAGAGGGGGATAAAGTAATTGTAGAAAAAGAAGCAATGGTATGCACACTTCATGATAACCAATGTAAAATGCTTGATGGATATGATAAAAAAAAGGTAGTAATTGGGATAAGACCTGAAGATGTGGAGATTTCCAGGGAAAAAAAAGGTGTTAATTCTTTTGAGGCTTCGATATATTTTAAACAAAGCATGGGCGTTGAAGACATACTGAATCTTAAGATAAACGGGACTATTTTCAAGGCCATTGCACCTCCAAAGCTAGTGGCTGAAATTAAAGAATCCGTATATGCCACAATCAAAATTGATAGGTCGCACTTATTTGATCCCGAAACCGAAGAATGTATAACTTACAAATTTAGGTAAAAGAAGGACAGATAATGCAAAACACAAAAAAAATTGTAGAAAAAGCAATAGAACAGTCAAACGGCATCCTAAGGCTAAAACCTGCCTGGGTAGCAAGGGATTTCCTTCCCCCCGGAAAAAGGCTGGGCCTAAAAGAGAAAGACTATGATGTAGGGGAGAGGGGATGGATATCAGAACGCTGGCTTGCCTCCACTACCAAGGCAGACAATGCCATAGGCCCTCCTGATGAAGGACTGAGCTATCTTAAAATAGATGATGATATTACCCTAAAAGAGGCAGTAGAAGCTGCCCCCACCCTTATAATGGGAAAAGATTATGCCAAAAACCACCAGGGCCTGGGAAGGCTTGCTAAAATATATGACTTTGCAGACAGGATCCCCTACCACATACATCAAATGCAAAAAGATGCTGCCCTCCTGGGAAGAAATTCAAAAGATGAAGCCTACTACTTTCCAGAAGATGTGGATATGGGTCCTCATCCTGAAACCTTCTTTGGGGTGCACCCCTACATAACAGAACAAAAAAAGCATGATATTCTCCTTTCCTACCTTGAGGACTGGGACAGCGACTTAATCCTTAAGCATTCCAGGGCTTACAAAAACATAGCCGGGGAAGGCTTTATCCTTCCCTCAGGAATACTTCATGCCCCCGGAACTGCAGTTACCATAGAGCTGCAGGAAGACTCAGATGTATTTGCCATGCTTCAAGCACTGGTAGCAGGAAAGATAATATCAAAAGAGCTTCTATATAAGGACATAAGGGATATAGACAGGGAAAAATACGCAGAGAAGGCAGTACTGGACCAGATAAACTGGAAAGATAGTGGTGACCCTTACTTTTATGAAAACTTCCACTTAGAGCCAAAGCTTGCCGGTAGCCAGGGTGGGGGAGAGGAGTACTGGATCTATTACAGCACTCATAAATTCAGTGGTAAAAAACTTATAGTAAAGCCAGGCAAAACCTACAAGAGCGTTGATAAAGGAGTATACAATATCCTGGTATGGCAGGGTGAGGGAACTTACGGCGGTCACAGAATAGAGGCTAAAAACTTTGACTATGAGGAGTTGCTTGTAACCCACTCCAAAGCAGTAAAGCCAATAGAGATTAAAAACACCGGGAAAGGTGAGCTGGTAATATTTAAGTTTTTTGGCCCTGATATAAACAAGGATATACCTTGGATTAAAAAGTATAAGTAATTAGAGGAGGAACAAATATGACTAAAAAAACATCAATTGGCGGATGGGCTTATATCTGGGGTGGATATCAAGAAGAGCCAATATCGCTAGATACGGTAGTTGAAAAATTATCTGAACTTGATTTCGATGGAATTGAGATGGCGGCATTTCCACCACATTTGGACTCTAACACCAAAGAGAAAAGGATGGAAGTAAAAAAATTACTGGACAGCAAAGGGTTGGAGGTATCGGGACTTGCTGCACCTTTTCCGTCTCCTTCAACTTCAGATAAAAAGGAATATTTGGATGCGGTAAAATCTAATCTAGAAATTTGCAAGGACTTAAATATCCCTAAGTTAAGGGTGGACTCCATTGATCCTCCAACCGAAGTACCTGGTAATATGGATTATGAGACTTGTTTTTCCAAAGTAGCTGATGTTTGGAGGGATTCAGCAGAATTATGCCAAAAAAGTGAAGTTAAGCTAATATGGGAATTTGAACCTGGATTTCTCTATAATAAACCTAGCGAAGTTACAAGAATGGTATATAAGGTTGACCACCCTAATTTTTCAGTATTATTTGATTCATGCCATGCTTATATGTGCGGAGTGGTTGGAGCAAGACAAATGGGAAAAAAAGAGATACTACCTGGAGGGGTTGTACAGTTTGCCCATATGCTAACCGGAAAAATTGGTCATATACACTTAATAGATTCGGATGCTACCCTGCATGATGATGATACTAGTACCCACGCGCCCCTTGGGACTGGCGTTTTAGATTTTGATAAGATAATTCCAGCAATACTGGAAGCAGGTTATGATGATGAGTGGTGGCCTATAGATTTATGTTTCTGGCCAAATGCTTTAGATGTTACTAAGGATAATAAGGAATTTTTAGACAAATTAATAAAAAAATATGGCTAGACAGGGAGGATGAAAGTGACTGAAAAAATGAAAGCCCAGGTATTTTATGAAGCTGAAAAAATGAAACTTGAAGAGATTCCTGTTCCTGAAATTTCGGATGTAGAAGTACTGGTAAAAGTTAAGAATGTTGGCATTTGTGGTTCAGACATCTCTTATTATTATGGCTTAAGCCCCCTAGATACCCCAAATGGCAAAGGACCTTTAGTGCTGGGTCATGAATTTACAGGAGAGGTGGTCAAAGTTGGCAAGGTACCTGAATCACTAGGACTGTTTAGCCAGGGGGATAGGGTAGTAGTAAATCCTGTACAAAACTGTAATGCTTGTTATTATTGCGCTGAAGGGAAAACACACCTGTGTGAAAATATAAAAGTTCCCGGTGTTTCAACAAACGGGGGGTTTGCAGAATATTGTGCTTCCCATTATACAGGTCTTTTTAAACTGCCTGAAAATGTAAGTTATCCAGCTGGGGCGTTTACCGAACCCTTTGCTTGTGTGGTTTATGCTATAAAGAAGGCAGAAATAGAGCCGGGGCAGTTTGTGGTAATATTTGGCCCTGGGCCTATGGGGCAAATGATGGTACAGCTAGCTAAATCGGTAGGGGCAGGGAAAATAGCCCTAATTGGAACCAGGGATTACCGTTTGGAGATGGGCAAGAAATATGGAGCAGACTTTATTTACAACATCAGGGATAAAAACTCTAAATATTATACCGATGATCTCAAGTCATCTATCTCAGAAGTTACTGATGGAAAATTAGCAGACAGAGCACTTGTACCCACCAGCTCAAATGATGCTTTTGAACAGGCTATAGAGGTTACCGGGAATTGTGCAATACTTATCCATTTTGGCCTTCCTAATGAAGAGGATGTTATACATGTTCCTGCGCTAAGTTTCCATACCATGGACAAAGAAATAAGGTCATCTTGGTTAGCACCCCAAGTTTGGCCTACTGCTGTGAGAGCTGTAAAGGAAGGACTGGTTGATGTGGAGGCTTTAGTTTCACATACTTTTCCATTGAAAGAAACAGAAAAAGCCATAATCAATTTAAAGAAAAGAGTGGATAATCCTATGAAGGTGCAAATAGTTCTTGAATAATAAATATGCTCGGAGGCAAAATGAATGACATATTAGATACTCGCTACCAAAAAGTGAGGCGAAGCAAGGATGAGCTCTTAAAACATCTTAACACCTTCACCCTAGATTTAAAAATATCAGTTGGAATATGGTATTTTACACCAGTTGGTGGAAGATTCCATGCTGCTTATGTCCCTTTTAAGGAGATACCTGAAAAAATTGAAATGGCAGCAGGCTTAGCAAAGTATGGAGTAAAGGCAATAGAGGCACATTATCCCAATGAAGTAAATGAAGACAACTACCATCTGTATAAGCAATTGGAAAAAGAGACCGGAATTAAACTTTTAAGCTGCTATCCTGCAATCTTTTACCCCAAAGAATATGAATTTGGGTCTCTTTCTAATCCCTATAAAAAATACAGGAAAAAGGCTATTGAGACCCTTATTGATTGCCTAAAATTTGCTAAAAAGAACAACTTGCATCATGCAGGAATTTGGCCAGGGATCGATGGATACCTGTATTCTTTGGGCAATAATTATTATGATATGTGGGATAGATTTGAAGAGGCAGTAGCCCTAGCTATGGATGAAGTACCGGGAGTTCCAGTTGCAATAGAACCTAAGCCCTATGAGCCGATACCCAATAATATTTACAGGACAACATCTGATGGGTTGATTGCATGTGAACAAATAGAGAGAAAACTAAAGTCCAAAAAAAATATAAACATTTTAAAAAAGGGTTATACCCTTTTGGGTATGCAGCCAGAAATCGGTCATATCAGGATGGGATTTGAAGATTCCCCTTATGCTTTTCTGATGTCAACTAGACTGGGGAGGCTTTTCCATACCCACTGGAATAGCCAGCCATTAGGAAATTATGACCAGGACTTAAATGTAGGGGTTGTTGAATGGCAACAGGCAGAAGCTTCCTTATTTGCCTTAAAAATGGCTGGATTTAATGAATATTTTGGTTTTGACATTAACCCGGAAAGAATTCCCGTGGAAAAAGCAATTGAGCTTAATTCAAAAGCTTTAAACTTAATGAACCATAGGATTAACAGTCTACCAAATGAAAGAATAGTGGAATCCTATTTCGACCCAGAAAACAATAGAGGAGAAATTGAAAATATTCTTATAGATAGCATGGCAAAATAATTTATAAGGGGTTGAAATAATATGGCTAAAAAAGTAAAAGTTGCAATAATTGGGCTGGGCTTTGGGGCGGATTTTATACCTATATACCAAAAACACCCTGATGCTGAACTTTATGCAATTTGCAGGCGGAACAAGCAAGAGCTAGATAAATGTGGAGAGAAATACAATGTGGATAGGAGATTTACTAATTACAAGGATATATTAAAAATAGGTGAAGTGGATGCTATTCATGTGGTAACACCGGTAAGCACACATGCAGAAATTGTCCTTGACTGCTTAAATGCGGGAAAGCATGTAGCCTCTACTGTGCCTATGGCTACTAGCATTGATGACTGCAAGAAAATAGTAAAAACAAGGCGTAAGGTAGATAAAATATATATGATGATGGAAACATCGGCATATACCAGGGAATTCCTTTATGTTAAAAATTTAATTGACAGTGGCAAACTGGGAAAAATCCAATTTTTAAGGGGCTCACACCTGCAAGACATGGAAGATTGGGGAGAACCATGGCCAGGATTTCCACCTATGCATTATGCAACACATGCAGTCAGCCCCCTGGCGGTTTTAGCCAATGCTGATATTGATTCTGTTTATTGCCTGGGGTCAGGCAGAATCAGGGAAGAATATATAAAGGAATACAATTCACCTTTTGCAATAGAATCTACCCTTTTAAAATTCAGGGATTCTGATTTAGCAGGAGAGATAACCAGGTCGCTTTATGATACAGTAAGGCAATATATAGAAAGCTTTGATGTTTATGGTAAAAAATTATCTTTTGAATGGAATAGGCTTGAAAGCGAAAATCCGATCCTGCATCTGGGAAAAGAAGATGCTAAAAGGGTAGAGATACCCGATACAGGGCATATGCTTCCTGATGAAGTTGCCCAATTCACAAAATCCGAAGAAGTAATGGATGACGAGGAAAAACAGCATTTATCTTTTATACAAGGATCCGGGCATGGCGGATCACATCCCCATATGGTGCATGAGTTCGTAAGAGCTATTATAGAAGATAGGGATTCAGCAATAGATGCTGAAAAAGCAGCAAACTGGACTTGTACCGGCTTATGTGCCCACATGTCTGCCATGAAGGGCGGGGAAAAGATTTATCTGCCAGATTTTTATAATCTCTAATTAAAATAATAGGGGTAGATTTGAGCCTTCTGGGCATAGACATCGGTACTACCGGCTGCAAGGCTGTAGCATTCGATGAAAATGGGAAAATACTGGCTTTATCTTACAATGAATATCCACTGCTACATCCTAAAGAGGGTTATTGTGAGCTGGAGCCAAATCTTGTCTTCAATAATATAAAAAATTCATTAATTGAAATAAATCAAAAAGTAGGGAAGGATAAAATTCAGGCTTTTGCCATTTCTTGCCAGGGGGAAGCAATTATACCCATTGACAGGAACAATAACCCTCTTTACAATGCCATCGTTACTTTTGACGGCAGAACTAAAGAACAATGCCTGTTTTGGGAAAAAGAATTTGGTAAAAAGAAAATTTTTAGCATAACAGGCATGCCCCTTCATCCCATGTATTCTATAAATAAAATAATGTGGGTAAAAAAACACCTGGCAGGCATTTATAAAAAAGCATACAAGTTTTTATGCTTCGAAGATTTTGTATTCTCCCAATTGGGGATGAAGCCAACTATAGACCATTGCCTGGCGGCAAGAACTATGGCCCTGGATATAAAGAAAAAGGAATGGTCAAAAGAAATACTTGAAACTGCAGGAATCAAGGAAGATAAATTGGCAGAACTTAAGCCTTCCGGGCAAATTGTAGGAAGGCTAAATGTAGATATTGCCAAAAAGCTGGGTTTCACTGAAAATGTATTTGGGGTAACCGGGGGACATGATCAGGGATGCGGCGCTTTGGGTGCTGGTATTACTAAAGCAGGAGTTGCAATGAATGCTACTGGAACTTCAGATGTTCTTGCTGTTATTTACAATGATGTCAACCTCTCGGATAAAATGTTAGAATACAATTACTCTTGCTATCCATATGTTACGGAAGACAAGTACATGAGTATCTCCTTTAATTTAACTGGAGGACTTCTACTTAGATGGTTTAGGGATAATTTCTGTGAAAAAGAAATAAAAAAAGCTAAAAAAGATAATATGGATGCATATGATTTAATATTGCATAATATACAAGAAAGCCCCACTAACCTTTTTATATTACCTCATTTTGTAGGTAGTGGGACCCCATACATGGATTCAAATTCTAAAGGTTTGTTAATAGGATTAGATTTAGAGACTGGTAAAAATAAAATAGCTAAAGCAATCATTGAAAGTTTAACCTTTGATTTAAGGTTTAATCTTGAGAAGCTTAAACAATCAGGTATAGTCATTAAGAAACTGGTAGCAATAGGAGGAGGTGCGAAATCTATAAAATGGCTTAAATTGAAGGCGGATATTCTTGATATTGAATTAATTACATTAGAAAACTTAGAGGCTGCAAGTTTTGGCGCAGCACTGCTTGCAGGAAAGGCAATAGGAATATATTCTTCATATCAGGAAGCAATAAAAAGAACTGTTAAAGAAAAAATGAAATTTATTCCTGACAAAAGAAATTTAAAAATATACAATAAAAGATATAAAATTTATAAAGACATATACAGAAAAAATAAAAATTTATTGCATAGAATTAATGATTTAGATTAAGGGGGCAAGAGTGAGCGCTTATTTGATAGGGACTGACATAGGAACCACTTCTACTAAAACTGTATTAATAAACCAGAATGGCAAATTAATATCCTCGGCTACCAAGGATTACCCTATGGACGTACCCAAAGCAGGGTGGGCTGAGCAAAACCCAAAAGATTGGTATGACGCCACAATTAAAACCATAAGACAAGTCATAGAAGATTCTAAAATTAATCCTACAGATATAAAGGCTATAGGTTTGTCCGGGCAAATGCATGGCAGTGTTTTTTTAGATGAAAATAATGAAGTTATAAGGCCTGCCATTCTATGGTGTGACCAGAGGACTGGAAAGCAATGCCAGGAAATTTATGATATATTTGGATTCCGGGAATTTGTAAGATTATCCCACAACCAGGCTTTGCCTGGCTTTACAGCTCCTAAAATTCTCTGGCTAAAGGAAAACGAGCCTGAAAATTATAAAAAGGTTACAAAAATCCTACTTCCCAAAGATTATGTAAGATATAAATTGTCCGGCGTTTTTGCCACAGAAGTTTCCGATGCTGCAGGTACTATACTGCTTGATATAGCTAAAAGGGACTGGTCAAGAGAAATACTTGGAGGTCTGAAAATTAAACCGGATTTGCTCCCTCCTGTGCATGAATCACCTGAAATTACTTCTAAGGTAAATAAAAAGGCTGCAAAGCTTACCGGTCTTAAAGAAGGGACCCCAATTGCCGGTGGAGGCAGTGATAATGCAGCAGGAGCTGTAGGATCAGGAATCATCAGGGAAGGCCTGATATCCGATTCTATAGGAACAAGCGGTGTAGTATTTGCTACCAGTAACAAACCTGTATATGATCCTGAGGGCAGGATTCATGCTTTCTGCCATGCTATACCAGGCAAATGGCATTTTACTGGGGTTACTCTTTCAGCGGCAGGTTCACTTAAGTGGTATTATGAAGCCTTCGGGCCCAGCAAGGAAATAGCCAATAAATATCCAGACAAGAAAGGATATGAACTACTGAACAAGCAGGCTGAAAAGCTTAAACCCGGCTCAGAAGGCCTTATATTCCTACCTTATCTTTCAGGGGAAAGGACCCCGCATGGAGATCCCTATGCAAGGGGAATATTTTTTGGTCTTTCTTATGTCCATGGGCAAGACCATTTTGTAAGAGCAGTTATGGAAGGTGTTTCATTTAGCCAGCTTGATTGCCTGGCCCTTATAAGGGCACAAAATATTTCTTCTGATAAAGTAGTAATGTTTGGCGGGGGAGCTAAAAGTAAAATCTGGAGGCAAATTTTAGCTGATATTTTAAATACAAAAATAGTTACCATCAATATTGGGGAAGGGCCGGCTTATGGCGCAGCATTAATAGCCGGAGCTGGCAGTGGAGTATTTGCAAGCATAGAGGAAGCATGTGATAAAACCATTAAAGAAGTGAGTGAAAATAATCCAATTGCTGAAAATGTGGCAAAATATAAAAAGATATATCCTATTTACAGATCATTATACGATGATTTAAAAGAGGAATATAAAAAGCTTGAAGAGATCGATTAATGGTTACAGTTAAGGTTAAATTATTAGACAAATCATTAAATGTTCCTAAGTATGCCCACAGCGGTGATGCCGGGCTTGATTTATATAGCAGGCTAGACTATAGGTTAAAGCCATTTGAAAGAAAAAAAATTCCCACCGGTATAAAGGTGGCTATACCCAGGGGATATGCTGGATTCGTGCAACCCAAATCAGGCCTTGCCATAAAAAATGGGATAGGGTTGGTTAATAGTCCGGGGTTGATAGATCCAGACTACAGGGGTGAAGTATGTGCTATTCTAATAAACCTTGATCCTGAAAAAGATTTTAACATTAAAAAGGGCGATAAAATCTGCCAGCTGGTTATACAAAAAATAGAGGATGCTAATATAGTCGAAGTTAAAGATTTAGATAGAACGAATAGGGGAGAGGGAGGGTTTGGAAGTACTGGTAGCTAAAGACAATTTTATTATCTGGCTGTGTTTGTTTTGTATGCTTGTGATGTATGCATAAAAATGACAAAATAAGCATACATTAATTAATAGTTATATAAAAATGGGAATATTAAAAATTTTACAAAAAAGTAAAATTGAAAAAAAGAAGGCCGAAACCAAAAGGGCATTAAAAGAAGCTAAAAATATTTCCAAAATTCTGGTCGAAAAATTTGGTGCTAAAAAAGTTTTTCTATATGGAAGTTTAGCCAGGGAAAAGAATTTCGATGATTTATCTGATATAGATTTAGCAGTGGTGGGTTTAGGAAATAAATATTTAAAGGCATACGGGCATTGTATTATGGAAAGTAAATTTAAACTAGATATAAGAGCTTATGAAGATATGACAGATAAATTCAAAAATATTATATCAAAAGAAGGTTTAATACTATATGAAAGATAAATATTATAATAATATTAAGTCTTATTTAAATGATGAAATTGGTAAAATTGACGAATTAAAAACTGAATTATCCAAGTGTCAGGGAAATAGCCGTATAATAAGGCGTGCAAAAGGTTCAATACTTCATGATTTCTATAATGCCTGTGAAAGGATATTTGAAATTATCGCCCGGGAAATTGATGGAGGAGTTATACATGGTGATAAATGGCATAAAAGTTTATTATACCAAATGACTAAAAGTAATTTTAAAGAAAGACCACAAGTAATATCTACTAAACTGGCAGCAGAATTAGAAGAGTACCTTGCATTTAGGCATTTATTTAGGAATATTTACGGTTTTGAATTGGAAGGCGATAGACTGTCAAGACTAGTTGAAAAGTTTGATGAAATTTCTAATCTATTTGTTACAGAAATAAAAAGTTTTATAAAAAAACTATAACCATAAGTATAAATTATAATTCTTTAGTTTAATATGTTACTTCCGATAATATATATTATGTAAACTTACTTTAATTTTATAAATTATTTTGTTTTTTTAGTATCCTCCCTATTTCTTTCTTCAAATATAAAAAATCTTTTAATAGCATTTTTACATACCGCTTCTAATCTAATATATTCTCAATACTTTATATACAAAGGGCCAAAATTTCTACATGCTCTGTAATCTGCACCTTCTGGATCGTTGGTTCCAAATGCTGCCCATGCGCTTGGCCTAAATATTCTTTCTTCCTCTACATTATGGAGACCAACCGGTATTCTTAACATAGAAGCAAGTGTTATGAGCTTGTCTCCTATATGACCATAACTTACTACTGCATGGTTTGCTCCCCAGTTATTCATTAAGGTATATGTATCCCTAAAAGCTCCTTTACCTGTAATTAATGGAGCAAACCAGGTTGTAGGCCAAGTGGGATCAGTCCTATCATTTAGGGTATTGTGAACTTCCTCCGGCAAACTTATACTATATCCTTCTGCAATTTGTAGTGTCGGACCTAGCCCCTTTATT
>JBNJCV010000013.1:0-33947 GCA_051744245.1 Actinomycetota bacterium
GCCGCCACAGATATATGCCTACCGGGTTACCAGCTCCATAGAAGCAAGTACCACAGATTTACAAATAATTGGAGATATAATGGCCCGGGCCATTGATGCTGGGGCAAATAACATAAGTTCCCTTAGTTTTGGATTAAGCGACCAGGCAAAAAAACAGGCAAAGATAGACGCGCTTTCCCTGGCAACACAGGATGCCAGCCAAAAGGCTGAAGCTATTGCTGATTCCCTAAACCTGAAGCTGGGGAAAATATACTATATAAATGAAAGAGGCATCAGTTACCCCGGCCCGGTTTATGCAGAAGATGCATCATTGGCAGCTGGCGAGGTTCCTGAGGGCAGGGGTGTGGCGCCGCCGCCGGTAAGCCCCGGGGAGCTGGAGGCCTCAGCAGAGGTGGAAATAGTTTTTAATTTTAATTAACGCTACCTTTACGGTTAAAAGGGTTGTACCTTGTAACCAGGTGCTTTTCCCAATACCTCAAGGGGTGGAGCTGGCTATGGAATTTCATAGAGGCTCAACCAATAATTACTGATATCATTTCCTGGCAGGAAAATAGCCCTAAGGAGTGAATTTCCAGAAACCTGGAGGTAAATCATCCTTTATGATGCTGGAACCAAATGGACTTTTTTGTTCAAGCTCTGCAGTCCCTTCGGCTATATAACTAAAAGCAGGTTTCTTTGCGAGGCATTCATTTCCTGTATTAGCGCTGGAGATTACAGGCCGCAAATACAGAAACAGGCTTAGCGGTTATAAATATTGACAAATATGCCCAGTAGCATTAAACAGCCTATAAATCCCGTTGGACAGCATCACTCCTGGTAGTTGGCCTGCCAGCTGTATTCAGCCTGGTCACCGGATATATTTGTCGCCCCCGCAGTTACTATATTAATCCCTTTCCCGAGATCTGACGGTTCAAGGACATAGCTAAAATATAGTTCATACTCCTGCCGGCTGTACTGGTTCTGATCAATTAAATCCTGGTTTACAGTAACCCAAACCTCTTCTATGGGAAAAAACGACCTGACATTGAATTCAATCACCAGGCCCTCAGAGCTTAAGCTTACCTCCTGCTCAGCAGGCTGTATGGGGGAAATTTGTATGCCCAGGGGGTGGTATCCATCAAACTTCCACTGCCCTGCTTCATTTACGAACTTATATCTTACCTCTTCTCCCTCGTACTCCATTCCTTCCACGGTCCTGTCCATCAGGACCGTTAGTATGGCCCTGTCTTTATGCACAGTTACTTCCTCTGGTCTTACATCAGTTATATCCGCAGTGCTTTCCTTTATAATGAAATATATATCAGATTTGGCCCCGCTGACATATTCTTCCTCGCTGCCCACCAGCTGCCTGGTTTGCCGGCTGAAATAATCATACTCCCTGTCATTTTTAGCTGCTTCTAAAAAATTTAGAAGCACATCAAATAACACATCCTCCAGCTCTTCCTCTGTTATTTCCGCTTCCTCTGCTTCAGTCTTTTCAGGTTCTGTTTCTACTATTGTTTCGTTTTGCTCTTCTTGCACAGTTTCAATAATCTCTTCTGCAGTTTCTGTATCCCGGCTGCCGAATATATTACAGGATACCAGGGCACCAATCACCACAAAAACTATAACAATAACCATATATTTTACGAACTTGGCCATTTTCACTCCTATCTTATTTTTCTAAAATTCAATGATTCAAATTTTACCAGGCCCCTATAATATAACACACAACCATAGAGATGAAGCAATTAAAAAATATTAAATTTATATTAAATAGCTTAAAGAACCATTGACAAATATTTCAGGTAGTATAATATATGAATCGGTTCATATGAAACGGTTCAATAATAAAATGATAACTATAAAAGACGTAGCTAAAAAAGCAGGAGTATCTGTAGGTACGGTATCCAACGTCTTAAACGGCCTGGAAACGGTTTCTGCAGCAGTCAGGGGAAAGGTAGAGAAAGCAATAAATGAGCTTGGCTACCAACCCAGCAGAATTGCTTCCAGCCTCTCCAGAAAGAAGACTAAAAGCATTGGCCTTATAGTTCCTGATGTTTCCTCCCCATTTTACTCGGACCTTATTAAGGGGATTTCCCAGAAACTTGAATCTTCTGGTTACCAGATGTACCTGTGCAATTCCAATAACAACCTGAAGAGGGAATATGAAATAATACACAGCCTCAGGGGCATGTGGGTAGATGGAATCATACTGGTTCCTGTTTATGATGACCAAAGGGAGCTGGATTTCCTCAGGGGTGTGGATAAACCTATGGTAATACTAAACCGGGATCTGGGAAACATTGAAAAAGACACTGTACTGTTTAACAATTTCACCGGAGCATACAAAGCAACGAGATACCTGCTGGAAAAAGGCCACAGGGATATTATATGCCTGAATGGCCCAAAAAGCTCCAAATCAGCTGTTGACCGTTACAAAGGCTGGAAAAAGGCAATGGCTGAATATGCTGCCCATAAGGAAGATTTTGTTTTTTGGGGAGGGTTCAGCGTAAGCTTTGGCAAAAAAATGATGGCTGAAGCTTTGGCAAAATTTTCCTGCATAGATGCAGTATTTGCAACCAGCGACCTTCTAGCTATGGGAGCAATTAAAATTATTAACCGTCAGAGCTTAAACATACCTGAAGATATATCCATAATGGGTTTTGGGGACATTTATGTCTGTGATTATTTAAACCCTGCCCTTACCACCGTAGCCAGGCCTTTTGAAACCACAGGCAGCAAAGCGGTTGAAATACTTGTAGGCAGGATCGAAAACGATAAGGGTAAACCGGTGAGGATAATAATAGAAGGTGAAATCGAACAAAGGGATTCTGTTAGGCCGAAAGCCCTAACCTCTGCATAAAGCAGGGGTTATTTACATAGATATTTTAATTGGAAAGGAGGAAGATAAAATGGAAAGAACAAAGAAGATACTAACTTATATTGCGCTTAACTACTGGTTGTTGTTTTTTGTAGGGATTATAATACTGGTCTCTAAAGTAACATCCTAGTACAGGCTTTGACTTTTAAATTCTCCAACTCTGGAGAATTTAGGTCATTTTTCCATCAATTAAAATTGCACCCTTTCCCAAATTCTAAAACATTCCAAAACCTTTAAACTCTTAGTTGCCTGCTATATTTAAAGGCTGCCAGCCTAAATACCGGACAGGTTGATAAACCTTGAAAATAAATTGGATATAATATTAATTAAAACCAGCAAGAATATATTATAGAATTTAGCTCCAGAAGATAATCTATTGGATTTTTTCAAATAGATAAGAATCGGCCATATAAATTAATGGCATGCATTTTAGCTACCAGATTATAATACTGCTTGATTTAAAATCTGTAATGGCTGGACTTAACCGGTAACCCCGTTTCCTATACAGAAACTGTAAAAAACCTAATGGAAGCCGGAATAGACGTAGTTTACTAGTAATTTCAGCATGCGGTACTGCAGGTTTTTACCTGCAGGAAAAAGTCTATCAAATTTTTTAAAGTATTAATAAGTTTGATATTTTTATCCCACCCCTTATAATCTCACTGATAACATTTTACATTTCATGTATGGTTACTTTAATATTGATTGCTTTTAGCCTGGCTATGGACTGCTTTGCGGTATCAATAGCAGGAGGAGCATTAGATAGAAAATTTTTATTTAGAAACGCATTAAAGATTGCTCTGTCTTTTGGAATTTTTCAGGCGCTTATGCCCCTGATAGGCTGGTTGATAGGACAGGGCTTTTCCCGGATGATTGCCGCCTATGACCACTGGGTGGCTTTTTCCCTGCTCCTGGCAATAGGCGTCAAAATGATATACGAGGCTTTCAGGGGCGGCCCTGATAACAGGAAAGATATTTTCAGGTTGCATACCCTTCTTGTTCTTTCTGTAGCCACCAGCATAGACGCCCTGGTAGTGGGAATCACCCTGGCGCTTCTCAATACTCCTGTAGTTGTTTCAATTACAGTTATAGGGGTGTTTGCTTTCATTTTTTCTATTGCCGGTTATTATATAGGGCACAGGGCAGGGACCCTGTTTAAGAACAATGCGGAAATTCTGGGCGGATTAATCCTTATAGGCATAGGGATAAAGGTACTGGTAGAACATCTGGCTTAGAGACCTTCATTTTTCCCACTATCAACTGCCCTATTCAGCCACAGCCCGGATATTTCTTTTTTTACCCTTCTTTTATGGTAAAATTATTCAAACATGCATTAAGCAGGAGGCAGCATATGCAAAGAAAAATATATGTAAGGGAGATTTACTTTTATATTGTCTGCATAATTGCTCTTATAGTATTTATAATAGGATTGGTAAACCTGGCAGATAGCATAGTAAATTATGTTAACCCCACCACCTATATCAGCAGGCCGCAGATTATGCCCATGTACAGGGAGCAGTACCGGGAACTCTCTGAGCAGGAAATCAACGCCCTGGTTGAAGAAGAGATGGAAGCCTCTCTAAAATTTGAAAAGAACATGGCCTTAAGGGGTATAATCAGGGGAGCTGTAATGCTGATAATCTCTGCGCCCTTATTCATATTCCACTGGAAAAAAGCCCAGGCCTTGTGGCTTGCCGTAAATAACTGAGGCTTAAATTACCATCCCCTGTCATGGGGAAAAAGGTTTATGTATTTGAAACTTGTCCTGGGTTCTGCCATCATGGGCTCAACGGTATCCCGCCACTCCGCATAATGGGCTGTTTCCTTGTGCTGGGCTGGAGCATATGCTGTTCTGTAAACCTCCACCAGTATAAATCTGGAAGGGTCATCTTCTCTTTGTATTACATCAAACCTGGCTATGCCCGGCTCTTCTATGCTTTTTTCAGCATTGCTGATGGTTGCTGTTTTAAAAGCACCTATGCTGTCTGGTTTGACATGGACATGGACATGGACTATCAACATTGTTTTCTCCTTGATTATTCTAGAATTACTATTTCCTTTGCTTCAGCCTGGACCGGATATGTCTCCATTACCGGGCCGGTGAAGGCGGCCTGGACTCTCTGGCCCTGCTCAAGCTCACCGATACCTGCATTCTGTATTTTACCCCCCACATTCCTTAATATCCTGGTTTGGGCCGTGATGCTTACTGACGCCCTATCGTATAAGGTATCCTCCTCAATACTTCCTTCAATCAGTACAATGGCTTCAGCCTCATTAGCAACCTGGGCAAAATTTATGCTGGCAATATATCCCCTTATGTCCGCTTTCATACTGGTAGTTTGGCAGCCTGAAAAAAGCATTAATGCTGATACCAGGGCTAGGAATCTTAATATTTTCAAAATATACTCCTCATCACTGTAAATTATAGCAGGAGGCGGGCTATTACAAAAACGTAATCGAATTTTTATTTCTATATTATTACTATTCATATTATAATAAGTCAAAATTGTTACTAAACATTGGAGGTTAGATGCCAGGTCTAAAAAACATTAAATTTTCAGAAAGAATACTAAAAGTAGAGGAAAGCCCCACCTTTGCCCTGGAAAAAAAGGCAGACGCTCTGGATGTCGGTTTAAAGAAAGAGGGCAAGTCAATCATAAGGTTTGGTATAGGCCAGCCTGATTTTAACACCCCCCAGAATATTAAAGAAGCTGCAAAAAAAGCAATAGACCAGAATAAAACCAGGTACACTCCCAGCACAGGCATAAAGGAATTAAAGCAGGCTGCGGCAGATAAATTCAAGAATGAAAACGGGCTTGAGTACGGGATTAAAAATATCCTTATAGGAAACGGGGCAAAACATATACTGGACGACATAATGAGGGTTTTTGTCAACACCGGGGATAAAGTAATTGTGCCCAGGCCCTACTGGGTAAGCTACAGCCAACAGGTCATACTGTCAGAAGGAATACCCTTGTTCGTGAATTTCAAGGAAGACCTAAAAATAGATATGGATCACTTAAAAACCGCCATCAATGATAATGGGCAAATAAAGCTGCTTATACTAAACAGCCCCAATAACCCCACTGGTGCCGTTTACTCCAGGCAGGAACTGGAAGAGATAGCAAAGATATGTGTTGATAACGACATAATGATAATCTCTGATGAGGTCTATGAAAAATTCCTTTTTGGGGATGCAAGGCATTACAGCATAGCAGCCTTAAGCCCGGAGGTTAAAGAGAAAACCATAACCCTGAACGCAGTTTCAAAAACCTATGCCATGACTGGCTGGAGGATTGGTTATTGTGCAGCAGATGAAAAGATAATAGCCCAGATGACCAAGGTCCATGACCAGTCAACCTCCAATCCCTGCAGCATTGCCCAGTGGGCTGCGATTGAAGCCCTGCAGGGCAGCCAGGATTCAGTGCAGGCCATGAGAGATGAGTATGAGAAAAGGAGAAATTACATATATGAAAGGTTATCTTCCATGGAAGGAATCCAATGCTTGATGCCTCCAGGAGCATTCTATATTTTCCCTGATGTGTCCGGCCTGTTCGGGGAAAGCATAAAAAGTTCCTTTGATTTTGCAGGCAGCCTCCTGGAAAAGGCTTCGGTTGCAGTGGTACCTGGAGGAGCATTCGGGGCAGATGATTATATAAGGATAAGCTATGCCACCTCCATGGATAAAATTGAGGAGGGTATGGACAGGCTGCAGAGCTTCTGCGAAAAACTCTAACAGTGAAAGAAAATAATATAAACATAAGAGCGGCTGGTAAAAGGGACGCCGGGCTTATACTAAATTTTATCAAGCAGCTTGCAAGTTATGAAAAAAAGAAGGTTGCGGCTTCCAGGAAAGATATACATACCTTTATTTTTGAAAAAAAGGCGGCTGAAGCATTAATCGCAGAATACGGCAGCAGGGCAGCTGGTTTTGCTCTCTTTTTCCACACTTTTTCTACCTTCTCGGGAAAACCGGGAATCTATATTGAGGATTTATTTATACTAAAAAAATACAGGAACAAGGGAATAGGGAAAGCTCTGCTCTCCTGTATTGCTGGTATTGCTCTACAGAGAGGCAGCAGCCACATAGAATTTAGTGTGCTTAAATGGAATAAGGCAGCTAAGGGATTTTATAAAAAGGCAGGTGCAGACGCCAAAGATGAATGGGATATTTACCGCATTGGAAAAGAAGGGCTTGATAAACTGGCATCTAAGAGCCGCTTAGCTTTGAATCCATCAAAGCTCTGATATTTCTAGCCAAAAGGCTGTAATAATCATCCATGCACACTGAAGCCAGCTTCTTCCTGGTATCAGCGGACAATTGCTTAAACAGCGCTCCACCGAGGATGGCTTCGGTCTCCCGGCAGCTAAATACGGGGCCTTTTTCAATTTGGCCAACCAGTTCCCTGTTCCGGGGACAAACACTCTGACACCTCATACAGCCTACTATTGAATTATGCCAGCTGCTTTTTAACCACCCCGGAAACAGCCCCCCATTTTCATTGAGGTAAGTAAGGCACCTGTTTGGTTTAAACGTAAACCCCTTCACCGAAAGGCTGCCGCTGGGACAGTTATCTATGCAGGCAGTGCATTGCTGACATTCCTTTAAAGCCTTAAGGCTGCCTGTAGATGTGCCGCATCCTATGCTGGTAAGGTAAGTAGAAAGGTATGCAAAACTGCCCATGCCCTTTATATATATCAGGTTGTTTTTCCCGTATTCTCCCAAACCGCTAAATGCAGAAGCAAGCTTTCTGGGAAGCACTGCTTCCTTTATTTTATACGGTGTGCCTTCTGTCGCCTGCCCTAAAGCCAAGCCAATATCATCTTCTGGTTTACGGTATATATATGTTGGCGGCAGCAGGGTGTTTAATTTATGATTTTTAAAAGAGAAAACAACCTCCGTAATTTTCTGCAGATAAGCTACGCACAATATGGATTTGGCCTCCGGCATTAGACCGGTAAAATCCATAAGGAATTTTTTCAGGTACCGGTTGAAAAAATCCAGGTTTTCTCTCCTTTGTCCATATTCACTGTAAGGCCTCTGGATACGGCTTAACTGATTTAGGGAAAGAAAAGCCGCTCTGGCTCCCATTAAAGCCAGATTGCGGAATAAATTATCCACTATTTCTTCCATAGCCATAGGAGTTGATTTTATCTTTAATAATTATAATCTTTTTTTTAAAAAAATATCCTATAAGCCGATTTCAGATTTAAGTATAGCAAAAAAATCTTTCCTTCCATGCTTCTCAAGCCAGGGGTAGTGCCCGCAACGCTTGATAAGGTAAGGCTTAAATTCTATTCCCATTGCCTTTAAGGGCTCAAAAACCCCTTTCCAGGGATGGGGGTCATAATCACCATGCACCACCGCCAAAGGACATTGTATACCCAGTGCCGTTTTAAGCAGCTTGCCCTCCTTCCTCATTTGCTTCACCTGGGCCCAAACGCTATTATACATTTTATAGCTGCAGCTCAGCGGCTTATACGGGGAAATACAAAGGTCATATGAGTCTGACTTAAGGGCCAGCTCTCCTATTTCGGCCAGTACTGTATCCTTATCCGGGGTTCTGGGTAATTGCAGTTTTCGGCTAAGCATCTCAAACCTCTGTCTGCTTTCTAAATCCAGGCGCTCCATCCTGGTTATATTAATCCCAGCAGCATACTTTTCCTCCAGTGGGGGGCAGCCTACCATTACCAGTTTCTTTACCTGCCGGGGATATTTTTCAGCAAACATCAAACCCAGCAAAGCACCCCAGGACCAGCCAATTAAATTTACCGGCAGCCTCGAGTTTTTGCTTAATAGATAATGAAGTTCATTTAAAAGAAAAGCAATGGTTAATCCTGTTTGCGCTGGCTCCAGGATTCCATGGTACGGGGACAATTCTTCTGCTACCTGCGCCATTTGTCCATAAACCCCTGGACCGCCATGCAAAACAGCGGTGCTGTAAGGTTTACGGCCGTATTTTCTTGGATTCTTCAAAAAATGCCAATCAGTTTCCGACATCTTCTGTCCCTGTTAAAAGGATAACCGGTATCCTTCCCTATTAAGTCAATAACAAAAGACAGGTATGAAAATAGCAAGAAAAAACCAAGGTTTTGCCTTTACCTATCATTTACCTGTTTTTCTTTAACTTATAAATATTATATAGCTTTGGTACCTAATTTTAAAACATTACCCTGATTATCCTGGAAATAGATACCGGCAAAACACCGACCTCTTCTTCCATCTAGATATTGATTAAAATAATTCGGGGTTATAAAATGGGGAGGATTAAAAAAAATACACCATATGGTTTATAGCAGCCCAAAAAAAAGAAGTTTATCATTTTCGGTTGTCCTTATTATATATTTGCTGGCCCTGGCGGCTGCTATTATTAGCTTAAAAGTGTTTGATATGCTCCATCCCCTCTTTTCCACCTTCATGGCAGACATAGCCGCCACTTTGGTGGTGTGGTTTTTTGGAATAATGTTCAGAAATTCCAGCGTATATGATCCTTACTGGAGTGTTGCTCCCATGGTTATTATTACTTTCTGGGTTATAAGGTCAGCAAATTTTTCCACTGCTGACCTGCTTTTTATGGCAGCAATCATTATCTGGGGTACAAGGCTGACCATCAATTGGGCAATCCGCTGGAAAGGCCTGGGGCACCAGGACTGGCGTTACAGCCTTCTTAAAAGGAAATCTCCCAAAATATGGTTTTTTACCAATTTGTTTGGCATAAATATCATGCCTACCGTAATAGTATTTCTGGCCATGGTACCCGCCTATTTTTCTATCGGCATAAACAATCCGGTAAATAAATTAACCGCAGCCGGATTCCTGATATGCCTCAGCGCTGTGCTTATCCAGTCAATCTCAGACAGGCAAATGGATTTATTTAAGAAAAGTTCCCGCAGCCAGCAGTATATTGATAAAGGCCTGTGGAAGTATTCCCGGCATCCCAATTATTTCGGAGAGGTATCTTTCTGGTGGGGAATCTGGCTGATGCAGCTGGGTATTATTCCCCGCCTATGGATTACAATAGCCGGACCCCTGGTGATGACCCTCCTGTTCATTCTAATAAGCATACCTCTTATGGAAAAGCACATTTTAGATTCCAGGCCCGGTTATATCCATTACCGTAACCAGGTATCCATGCTCTTACCCTGGTTCAGGAATAAAAACAAAGAAATTCTTGAAACGGATAGGTAAAAAGTTACAGTCAATTTAAACCCCTGGATAGTGAATTACCCCCGACTGAATTCGGGAGCTTCTTTTTTACTTTCCTAACTCGAGTTTCAGTTGCCCTGTATCATCCCTGTATTGGTGTTGGGCATAATCCATAATTGCCTTTTCATTAAGTCCTACTGTGGATACACAGTAGCCCCTTGACCATATTCCTCCTCTTGCGTATATTGCTTTTTTCATAAAATCAAACTTTTCTCCTAAGTTTTTTACCGCTTGCTGGTTTCATGTATTTTACTGCCCTGGCAACTGAAACCTCTCGGCGGTATTACTACCACCATATTAACCTGGTTAAGCTAATACATTTACCTTCTTTATTCATCACCAGACTTAAAGTCTGGTGGTTTAACGGCAGACTAAAGTTTACTTTTAGGGTCTTGATTTGATTCTTCTATCAGCCATTTTGGAATATACCTTCTTAGAAATCCTCCTTCGCTGCTTTCTGGAATTGAATCCATAGTAAGTAAATATTTAGGATAATTGTCTTTAATTTTAGAAAATGGCCTTATTTCTCTACTCCGTACCTTTTCATCTGAAATAAGATAGCAAACCTGAATATATAGTCTTTCACCTGGCTTTTGTGCAATAAAATCAATTTCATAATCTTCAAATTTACCGATTTTAATTTCATACCCTCTATACAAAAGTTCTATGAAAACAATATTTTCAAGGTATGCACTTATATTACTTTCCTTATAGCCTAATAGTGTATGCCCTAAACCAATATCTGTTAAATAATATTTCTCATTTGTTTCAAGAAGTTTCTTTCCTTTTAAATCAAAACGTGGGACTCGATTAATAATAAATGCATTCTCTAAGTATTTCAAATAATTGTACACTGTTTCATGCGATAATAATCTCCTCTTTTTTCTAAAATAATCAGCTATTTTTCTACCTGAGAAAACATTGCCAATATTATCAAATAAAAATTGTATTATTTTTTCAAGCAATGATATATTTCTTATATTATTCCGCTTTATAACATCTTTTAATACAACACTATCCCTAATAGCAGATAGATACTGGTAAATTTCTGGTTCTTTAAAATCAAGGTGGTGTATTGCCGGCATTCCGCCATATTTTAGAAATTCATTGAAAAGTTCACTGCTAATTTCTTTATTTCTAAATTGACAAAACTCTGAAAATACAAGTGGATAAATAAAAAATTCTACATATCTTCCTGCAAGGAGTGTTGCAAGCTCACTGGATAAAAGATTAGAATTTGAACCCGTAATATAGATATCAGCATCACCATTTGTATAAAATGAATTAACAACCTTTTCCCAATTCTCTATTTCCTGGACCTCATCAATAAATAGGTAAATCTTTTTGCCCGCTTTATTTTTATGGTTCTGAACAAATTTGTATAGCTCAGTAATATCAGCCAAGTGTGAATTTTCTAATAACTCCATATTAATATAAAGAATTTGTTTCCTTTTTATTCCAGATTTAATAAGATAATTAATTAATAGTTGCATAATAGTGCTTTTGCCGGTTCGTCTCATACCAGCTATTACTTTTATTACTGGTTTATTAACAAATGGCACTATGCGATCAATATATTTCTGTCTTTTACGCAAGACTAAACTCCTTTATTTATATATATTGTACGTTATAAAAGACAAAATACATCATTTTAGAGTTTTTGTCCAGTATAGTCTAACAAAAATTTATAAGAGTCTAAATCTTATTGCCGTTTGTTGGTGAAAGAGCGGTACAAAGATGGTGGGAAATGACAAGAGGGAGGTAAACAATTGGATATCTGGAAATATTATGATATCACCCATAAGAAACACATAATCTGTAATCCCATGAGCAAAGTTAAGCTTGACAGGTTAATTTTGCTGCTGGATATAGAAACAGGCTCCAAAGTATCGGATATTGGCTGTGGCAAAGGAGAGTTCCTAATAAGACTTGCTGAATTATTTAATATTCATGGTACAGGAGTTGATATTTCACCATATTTTATAAAAGAATGCATTAAGAAGAAGTCTGAAAGAATTCCCAAATCTGATGTCAGATTCTTTGAAATAGATGGCGCCAAATATAAACCTGAAAATAATGAATTGTTTGACTTAACTGTATGTCTTGGCGCAAGCTTTATTTACAAGGGATTTACAGGAACAATAAATGCATTAAAGAAAATGACAAAACCAAAGGGGCTAATTATTATAGGAGAACCCTATTGGTTAAAAGAGCCGCCTGAAGAGTATCTTAAAATGATTGGAATAAAAAAAGGAGAATTTGGCAACCATTCTAAAAATATAGATATTGCCGAGAAAGAAGGATTAAATTGTTTATACACAATTGCAAGCAACCATGATGACTGGGACCATTATGAAACACTGCAATGGTGGTCAGCATATGATTATGTTACCCTTAATCCTAATGATACTGATAATCCCGAATTGTTAAGAAATATAAGAAAAGCAAAAATAGAGTATCTATTATACGGTAGAGATACTCTTGGTTGGGCGATATACCTTTTTAAAAGATACTGACAATAAAGAACTGCTCAGTATTCCCCCGCTCATGAAAAAGGTATAAGGTTATACTTGGCTGGGGACTGCAAACAGAGTTAGAACCGCTTTATTGAGTTAAGGAGAGGATTTTTCTACACCGGACTGAGTTTTTAATATATGTTATAAACCTTTTTAAAAATTTGAACTTGATAAATATTTTATAATTTTTGTCTTCTCTAAAGTTACCAGTCCACCTTTTACCATTTCGCCAAGGAAAGGAAGAATTTTATTAATGTTCTCCTCTGTATCAATTATTTCTATTATGATAGGCATATCTTCTGAAGCCTGAGTATTTTTGATGTATGGATAAGACTATCGGCGCCAAACCCCATTATACCTTTAAATACTGTAGCACCTGCAAGTTTTAATTCTCTGGCTCTTAAGACAATCTGTTAATATAATGGCTTGCCCTTAAATCAGTTATATTCACCTATCAAAATTCTTAGTAGAAAGCCCTTTTCTGATTCTTTCATAGCTTTCCCCTATTTATAAATCTTATTAATAATTTAGCTGAAGCCGAACCTAAAAATATGAAGATTAGGCACGATATATTGGTAGCAACTATATTTATTAGTGCCTGAATATTTTCCTTTTCCTTATCAGGTTTGATGTTTCCAGACTAAAAGTGGAAAATGTTGTAAAAGCACCAAACAGTCCTATAAATATAAACATTCTTATATTAGTTGGTATGATTATATTCTGAAACAGTTCCCATAAAAATCCAATTAGAAGTGCTCCTATTATATTAACTGCTAATGTTCCAGCAGGGAAAATACCAGATGTGCTTTTTTGTATAACTCCAGAGACCAGGTATCTCAGAAGGGCACCAATTCCGCTACCAATAGCTACATATAATAATTTTTAAAACCATATTATAAACTCCTATCTAAGGAATATCAGTAGGAGCTATCAGCCCATTGGCGGTTATTGGCGAACCCCATCGCCACTCGATGTAAAATTATACAGTTTGGATATATAATATTTAATTACAAATCTAAGTGGCTGCCCCAAGTAATGAAATTTCGAACCAATTTATAAAGGAATTGATGAATTTTTATAATACTATAAAAAGTATAAATATAATGCTCAAACAGCTTTGGGTATTCTGTCAAGCTCGCTTTCAATCTTTTCAGCTTCTTCCCTAAGGTCAAATTCATCCTGTATTCCCATCCAGAAGTCTGCTGAGTTTCCAAAATACCTGGATAGCCTTAAAGCCGTATCGGCTGTTATTCTGCGCTTTCCCTTAAGTATTTGAGATATGCGGCTAGCCCTGCCCTTTACCCGTAAATAAAGGTGGACAAAATTCTTTATGTTGTGTAAAATCACAGCATGAAAAAACAAAACCAAATAAAACGCACACTCACAAAACCAGAATCCATCAAAAAAATTAAGAATATGCTTGATACCGGGGGCAGTATCAACCGTACCGCGCTGGCAGATAGGATCTGCAGCCATTTTAATTTTTTCGATCCCAGTGGAAACAAACAGCGCAGCGGCTGCATAAAGGCACTTCGAAACCTTGAAAAGGCCGGTCATTTTACCCTGCCTTGCCCGGCAATGAAGAAAATGAGCCAGAAAAAGCCCCGGCGCCCAGAACGGCCTGTCCCTGAACCAAAAAATGTGCCTGCTTCTGCAGGAGGGATAGATAGACTACAGCTAATTATTGTAAAGACAAGAGAAGAGATGCAGATCTGGAATGAATTAATGATAAAAGACCATCCGAGAGGAGCGGGCCCATTGGTCGGCCGCCAGATCCGATATCTCATTCAATCAGAATATGGATATCTGGGAGGGATCAGCTTCAGCTCATCCGCTCTTCACCTTGATGCCCGGGACAGATGGATTGGCTGGGACTGGGAAAAGCGACAGGAAAACCTGCATTATATTGTAAATATGAGCAGGTTTTTGATCCGTTCGAATGTATCGTGTAAAAATCTTGCTTCCTATGTCCTGGGGCTTGTCGTTAGAAAATTCCCCGGTGACTTTGAGGCCCGTTACGGCCACAGGCCATTGCTTTTAGAGAGTTTTGTTGATACCTTCTATTATAGCGGAACCTGCTTTAAGGCCGCAAACTGGCAATGGGTAGGCCGGACAAAGGGCATAGGCAGGCAGGGACTGCTAATAAATAAAAAAGAGACTATAAAGGATATCTATGTCTATGTCCTTGACAGGGATTTTCGCACTAAAATGGGGCTTTCCAGTAATAGCGGTCTGGGCGCCCTTGATGTCTTTTCAGGCATAGACAGTGACAGGTGGGCGGAAAATGAATTTAAAAAAGCGCCTCTGGGAGATAAGCGATTGAGCAAAAGACTTATAGGGATCGGCCAAAAACAATCCATGAACCCGGCCTGTTCCTACAGCGGGGCAGCAAAGGGAAGCTGGACCGAAGTTAAAGGGTACTACCGCTTTATTGAACAGCCCGATGATTCTGCGGTTACTATGGAAAATATACTCCTGCCGCACCGCGAGCAGACAATACGGCGGATGAAGGCAGAGCGCAGGGTGCTGGTCATTCAGGATGGAAGCGATCTTAATTTCAATAATCTTAACCAATGCGAAGGTCTTGGACTGATTTCTTCCAATCAGACCGGTGCAAAGAGCTTCGGACTGCATCTGCATTCTTCATTTGTAGTAAATACCAGCGGCCTGCCTTTAGGCGTACTGCGAAGCAAATGCAGCGCGCCTAAGCCAAAAAGCTGCAGGAAGCATGCATCTAAAATTCCCATTGAAGAAAAAAAGACTTTTTGCTGGGTTGAAGGCATGCGCGACTGCCAGGAGCTAAAAAAGTCAATGCCCCATACAGCTATTGTCAGTGTCATGGACCGGGAGGGCGATTTTTTTGAACTCTTTGATGACAAGCGTATCAATAGTCCCGATATTGACCTGATTGTCCGTGCCAAACATGATCGTGCCACTACAGGAGAGCACAGGCTATTTGAGACGGCTAAAAAGGCGCCTGTTATGGCAAGAATTGAAATAAAGGTTCCGGGACAAAGTTCAAGAAGCAAAAAAAGCAAACAAAAAGCACGGCCCAAAAGGACTGCGCGCACAGCAGAGGTCTCGGTCCACTATGCACAGGTAGAACTTGTCCAGCCAGAACATTTAAGAGACAAAAAACCTCTTAAGATAGGAATTATTCATATAAGGGAAGATAATCCACCTGAGAATGAGCAGAAAATAGAATGGTTTTTACTGACAACTGTTTCTCTTAAGTCAGTTGAAGATATATTAAATTGTATAAAATGGTATTGTCTTCGCTGGCGTATCGAAGACTGGCACAGAGTTTTAAAATCAGGCTGCAATGTAGAAGAGCTTGCCAATAAAACAACCGAAAGGCTAAAAAGGGCAGTGGCTATAAAACTGGTAATAGCATGGCGCATTATGCTGATGACTCTTTTAGGAAGAGAAGCGCCTAATCTGCCAGCCGGGGTGATGTTTTCTGACCTGGAGATAAAGGTGCTTAGCGCTTATGTAAAAAAAAAGAATCAAATCCCATTACTTCGCTTGGAGAAGCAGTGAAAATCGTTGCCAGGCTTGGAGGATATCTGTCACGTTCTAATGATCCGCCGCCCGGGCATCAATTAATGTGGAGAGGGTATACTCATCTGCAATTGATGTGCGACGGCTTTGTGCTCTTTGCGACTTATGATGATAGGAAGAGGTAGTTTATGGGTAAAGGGCAGCTCTAGCAGGCATACCTGTATCCTTAGATAACCTGTAGGCAGTAATCTCTAGTGGTTTTAGAAACTCTTCTAATAGTATTTCCCCTGGTGTTATATTTTTAATTTTCTTCATAATATTTTCCCTCTAATGATAATCGGTTATTTCTACTGAACCGGCAACTCCATTTTCCCAATAAAAACAAATCCTCCACTGGTCATTTATTCTGAAACACAAAATATAGTTGAGTTAAAACCAATATATGAAAGTCTATTACGTTCATATCTTGATGATGTTGAAAAATATGCCCGAAATAATACACTTGTCCGTATTATTCGCCATGTAATTGAGAGCAGCTTTATTCAGGCAGGAAACAGAATTAAATTTGAGCGATTTGGCCAGTCCAGTTACAAATCACGCGAGATTTCCGAAGCATTAAAATCTCTTGAGAAAGCTATGCTTATTTATTTAATGTATCCAGCAACAGGAACAGAACTCCCAATACTTCCTGATTATAAAAAATCTCCAAGGCTGCATCTTCTTGATACAGGTTTAGTAAATTATTTTGCAGGTTTACAAAAGATGCTTTTTAATACTCATGATTTAAATAATGTTTACGAAGGTAGAATAGCAAAACATATAGTTGGACAGGAATTACTGGCAGAAAGAAAGGAATTGACTGAAAAGGTACAGTTTTGGGTGAGAGAAAAAAAGCAGTCAAGTGCACAAGTCGATTACATTATTCCATTTGAAAACTATGTTATCCCTATTGAAGTTAAATCCGGAAAATCAGGCAGGTTAAGGTCATTACATGAGTTTGTAAACAGAACAAATCATAAATATGCTGTAAGAATTTATAGTGGAAAATTAAAAGTTGATAATGCGGAGACTATAAAGGGTAAAAAGTTTTCTCTGTTAAATCTTCCCTATTACCTTACAGGTAATATAAAAAAATACCTTCATTGGTTCTTTGAGGAAGGTATTAAATAACAATTTTTAAAACTTAATCCTTCTTTAATATGCTGCAATTTTGGCTGGGGACTGTGGACAGATAGAACTAAAATTTTACAGCTTAGTTGCAATATTATCCCGAAATCTTGGTTTAAAATGGTAATTAAAGGTTTTTCCTGATAACAAAACTAAAACACTACTCAGAAAAACTGAAGACCATTTTATAATTATATTGACAATAATTATTATTTGTATTACATTGTTTACATGATATATTATGAAAAAGCGGTCCAAAAATCTTATAAAAAAGGAGAAATTCCAAAGAGAATAATGCACCTTTTTCATAATGCTTTTCTATCCATAGATATGACCAAAGATATGGATTTATTCGATATTAAAAAGATAAAGGGCAACTATGATAGAGTCTATTATAGGCTAAGAAAAAGTAAATATAGGGCTTTGTTTTATTTTTCAGAAAAAGATATATATGTTATTTATATTGGTAAGAGAGATGAGGTGTATAAAAAATGGCAGTAGTATCAGTAAGGTTCAATGACAAGGAAACAAAAATATTGAAAATATTGAAAAAATACTATAAATGTGATTATTCAAGTCTACTCAAACTATCCTTGTGGGATCTTTATGAAGAAATCAAGGACAAAGAAATAATTGAAGAATTTGAAGAAAAAGAAAAATCATCTAAGGCTAATTTTGTAAAAATAGAAGACATTATATCAGAAAATTACAAATAGCATTTTGGCTGGGGACTGTGGACAGAGTTAGAACCAGATTATTGTATTCAAGTGAAGATATTTTTATACCTATATTGAATATGAGCAGCTGAAAGCTAATTCGTTATCTATACATTACAGCAAACAGAATTTATAATTAATAATATTAATTTTTTATAAAAGGAACAATATTAAAAATACAATATCATTCCCAAAACAATCCTGGAAACTAAATAACTGGCAAACTGTATTATTATTTTCTTTTCTTCTTATGATAGTTTATGCTCTGGGGATCTATTTCTTTGATTTCTTTGCCGGGACTGCTACAAAAGGTTTTGGGGTTATGGGTGAAGTCTCTGGTACCGGTATGTTCTTTATCTATATGATTGGATATTTTATTTCAATAATAATAATCCTTCCCATACTCATAATAGATAGATTTGGTATTGGGACTATAATTTATTTACCTTATGCAGTTATCGGTTTCTTTGTGGAATACTATTATGAGTGGGTTTTAGAATCAACTTTGATTAGCCCCTGGGGTGCTTTTGGATGGTCTGCATTTGGGCTTATCATAGGCTTATCAGCAGACCTTACATATAGATTTCTACCAAAGCATATAAGTTTAAAAATCCGTTCTATAGTAATGGGTATTGTTTTTAGTTTTGTGATTTTTATTACTACCTTGCTTGCGCTGGTTTTATTCTATAAAGAACCACTCTCAATCTCTCCCATACATCCGGGTTCATATCTTGGAGTTGCTTATTTTGGATTCCCCTGGCTTTTGTTAAACAGTGCTTTTGGTGGTTTTACTGCCTATAAAGTTTTTCAAGAAGTAAAACTGGCTGGTTAAGATTTAATTCAATTGGCTAAAAAAGAAAGTTTTTTTCTTTCTCAATTTTAAATGATATTTATTCTTTACTGCAATATTGTCTAAGATAGAGTGAAGTATTTTGGCTTTTTCTTTTATATCCAAGCTTTTGGCTTTTCTGCTGGCTTCCTTTATTGCTGCTTTTAACTCACTTACTTCTAACACAGTAGCAGCAATACAATAGTAACCCTTTGAACGACCTTCATTAAAATAATCCAGCATCTTCCAAAGAAGATCTTCCCTTGCTTTTTGGGATTTTTTAAATTCAGCTAAACCATTTTTCTGGATAAAGTTAATATCGTCTTCAAGTTTTTGGTAACATTTAAAAGAATCATATTTCTTTCCTGCTTCTCGGTGTCTTTTCCACTTTTCACAAGTTTTGCTTTCTTCACAATCACCACAAAATTCTATATTTTTTTTATTAGCACAATGCAAGATTGAGCAGGGTCCCCCAAGTCGCCAATCTGTTTTACACCCGGGACACTTGCTTTTTGTCTTCATAACATAGGAGTAACATAGTCTGCAAGAAAGGCCGCAAATCCCAATTTCTTTATAATTGGATTTTATATTCATCTATCTTATTAAGTCGTAATCCTTGTAAAAATTATATATGGAGTAATTGGCCCGCACAAGGGTTATTATTGTAGTTATAATACCGTAATTTATAATAATACTTTGGTCAGGTTATGGATTTGAAATAAGCCCAGATTTAATGATATTTTTTTATTAGGCGTGAATGGAATAAAAAAGTTTCATAAAAATTTAAGTTTTATTCCTGTTATTTAAGGTTATAGTCAGTTGTAAAACAGTTGCAAACATTCCCCAAAGAACATAAGGAATATTTATATAGCTAACCCAGCTCGCATAAGGGTAAATTAAATAAAGAGACCATATAAGGGTGCCAACAGTTAAGATTATGTCAATTGATGCAAGCCAATTATTCTTCAAACCAAACTGAATAGGAGTGAATGAAAAATTAAATACTAGGTTAAGAATAAAAGGTAGAAGAACAATAAAAGGAATGGCATCTTTAAAAAAAAGATAGGCTACATATCCAAATGAAATAAAAATAATAATATAAAGGCCCATCCATGCTGGTCCAAAAAGCCAGCTTGGAGGAGCCCAAACAGGTTTTTTTAATTTTTGATAATAGCTCGAAGTTTCCATATCTTAATTTTATAAAATCAGATTGGATAATCTTGCCCTATTATATCGTTGAAGCAGTATACAGGGTATATTAGCAATAAGGGCGTAAGTAATCATTATTATGCCAACCCACCATATATTCCAGAGGAAAAAAATTGGAGCAGGTAAAATTGTAAGCCAGTGAGTTAGTTCAGCTCTTTTAGTTTCATTATAAAAAGTTTTTAGATATTGAGGGTGACTACATTCCAGATTCTTTTTAGGGAAACCTCCTTTAAAAATCCCTCCTCCATCAGGGACAATACCTTTCCATTTATTAACTTTAAAAATACTTTTATATATCCTTCCTCTATATTCCCAATTTTTGGGCTTAAACCACCATCTGTATTTTTCAAAGAAAGATATTGGTATATTTAAACAGAGATAAGATATACCAAGGTGTATTACCAGCCACCCAATGATGTCTAAAAATATTATCCAGAAATGTGAAAGTTGAAATACAGGAATTTTTTGCCTCCCTTTTTAGGTTTTTATTTCTCTGTCTTTCCAGGTAACTCTTTTTCTAAATATAGTTAAAATCAGAGAGTAGAAAAATACACTAACAAAAAAAGCCAAAGGTACTGGATAAAATATTAAAGCCCAGATGCTGAAGTTTCCAATCCTATATGACATCCAATATATCTGGGCAATAAATGCAACATAGAAAGCCAATCCTGTTAAAACAATATTAAGATTGAATGCAGATAAGCCATCGGCAAAAAGATTTAAAGGAAATATAGCTCCTACAATCCAGACTATAACCATTATTAGAATGGGTATTGAAGTTGATTTAGCCCCAGTAGTAAAACCTTTAGACCACCCCTTAACCATTTCCTTAAATCCGCCGGGATACATTCTAAAGTCAATGGTACCCTTGCCTCCAACACAAAATACAGGGATTTTAGTTTCTATGAATTTCTTCCCTATTTCAATATCTTCCATAACTTTGCCTTTAATGCTTTTATGCCCGTCTATTTTATAGTAATCCTCTCTTTTACATATAAGACATGGGCCAAAGGCGCCTATGGGTTTTACCCTGCTCTGAAAGGGAGTAAATGCACCCATTCCAGCAACAAGGATTATGTTGAAGAAAAGTGATAGATTTTCATATAGTTTTTTAATCCTGTGATATGGTTGAAGTGATACAACTCCTGTTTTTTTTTCTATGCAGAATATTATATTTTCAATACCATTATTCCTTAGTTTGGTATCTGCATCTAAAAAGAGAAAGTAGTCGCCGGTAGCAGCTTTGGCCCCGTTGTAGCAAGCCCAGGATTTTCCAACCCAGCCCTTCGGCAAGCTTTTTAAGCTGATTACCTTAGCATTATGTTTTCTGCCTATTTCAGGGGTTTTGTCTGTAGAATTATCATCTACTAAAATTATTTCTTTAACTTTAATAGTTTGCCTACTAAGAGAATTAAATAGGTTTTCAAGATTTTTCTTTTCATTTCGAGCAGGGATTATAATAGAAATAGAAATGCCACTTCCCTTATTGCTGCCATTGGATTTGTTACAATTAGGAATTTTCCAAAGTATATAAAACCCAAATAACCAAAATGCTGCGTGTATTATTATACTTATATAATTCATATTAAATTAATTTTTAAGCAGGTTGCAGGGTCCCTGCAAATACTAACCAGGCTAAAAGTGATTTGGCTACAAGACTAAGTATAATATATCCTCTTTCTCCATATAGATAATCACGCCACCTTCCTACCTTTTTATACTGCAGCACCATATTGACTGGAAAAAGATTAAACAGGACAAAATATGTACCGAATATGGCATAGACAAACCAGGGCACCTGTTCTAAGACTCCAGGACTTTTTACTGCTGAACCTAAAAAATAAAGTAGAATTACAACCCAGGGGATAGCTCCTGAGAAACTGCCGATTATAAAAGCTGTCCAGTTAGTCTTCTGTGTAGTTTGGTTATGTATCTCCATCATAAGGCCTAAAAGGTTCATAGTAGCATTAAGACCCACTAT
Source organism: Actinomycetota bacterium (assembly GCA_051744245.1). Classification (GTDB taxonomy): domain Bacteria; phylum Actinomycetota; class Humimicrobiia; order Humimicrobiales; family Humimicrobiaceae; genus M55B165. Next base: position 21,990 of record JBNJCV010000013.1, read on the forward strand.
GGCTACTATAGTACCAATATCTTTAGCTCCAAAAAGCATAGATATAAGGACTATCATAACTGATGAACTTAAGGCATATTCAAACCACCTAAAATAGTTAATTCCCCTCTCCAGCCTGGAATTGTAAAAATCATTTATCCTGGGAAGAACTACCAGGAAATGTGCTATGGCTGATAGAAAAAGAAATACCGATACGACTACTCCTATGGGAATTGAACCTATCACCTCTGAATCCACAAATAGCCTCATTTTTTCGGTATCAAAAGACTGGAAGTAATAGTTTACCGGTAGCTTAAAATCTCTTATATTAGTTATTATAAGTCCCATTATTAGCATTAGCATTCCCTGGATAAAGTGGAGCGCTGCCATTACACCATTGAATTTACGCAGATAGGGAAAAGTAATTTTTCTCTCAGCCATTTTTATCCTCCTTGAAGGTATTGTAATTATAGTGAAATATTTAGAATATTTTTCTAATTATAATAGTTTATTCACAAATATTGAAGAATTTAATCAATAAGATATTAACGAAAAAGGTGTCTTAATGGCTGGGGACTGTGGACAGAGTTAGAACCAGATTATTGGGCTTAGATAAGAGTATCTTTATACCAGGCCTAAGTTTATGAGTTTGATTTAAAGCCATACTGTTGCAGACAATATGTGTTAATGTCCTAAAGCTCTTCCAGCAGCTTTTAATGGCGAACATTGAAGTTTTGATGATAATTAGAAATATAGCTAATTTCTTGTATATTCAATCAATAAGTTATCAGCTAATCCTTTATATTCTAAAACCCATAGATACCTCAAAACAGTTTAATATTTTATGTCTTGACCATTAAATCCCCCCCTTATACTTTAGAGGAACTCACTTACCTTATTATTAAAAGTTAGAAGGGGTGATTTAAGTGAGAACCAGATGGTTAAGGGTAGCAATAGTTGCAATTATAGTGCTTATGGTTGCCCTTACAGTAAGCTTTGCAGGTTGTGGAGATTGGGTACCACCTGATGAACCAATTCCTGAAGAACCAATTCCTGATGACCCAGGAGGCGGCTTGTAGCAACAAGTGTATTGTGATAAGGAGGTTGGGTGAGTATTTTAGAAGGTATTATTTGAAAATACTAAAAACCCAATCTCCTTTTTTATTTAGGAATTAAAACTTATTTTAAAGAATGAACAGCCAAGTAAGGATTAATAAGTAAAATTCAATTTATGCTTTTAGCTGAGCAGTATGGTCAGGATAAAAATGAGATAAATGAGACACTATAAAAAAGGTGTCTTATTTCTAACAAATTCTTAATTCATTCAAAAGCATATAAGCATAAAATATTATCATAATCAGGAATATAAGTTTCGTACTCTACTCAATTGTGGAGCCAAATTATATTTATCCGGAATTCTGTGCTCACTAAACCTCCTCGTTAATGATTTTACATCATCAATACCTGATTATAGATTTAGTAAATTATATCCAGTTCTAGAGCCCTTATTCCATATTTAATAGCATCATAAGAAACAACTCTATTTTTAAGAGACGTCGATATCCTTTGCTTAATTACAACCAGGTAAGAGAATTAAGAATATCCTCAAGTTTGGTTTCTGCATACGCGATATAAGTATCAGCTGCCCCATAATATATTTTTACTCTATCTTCTTCAAACAATACACCACAGGTAAAAACCACATTGCCAAAATAGCCATTTAGTTCATAATCCGCTTGGGGCTTCATTATGGGTTTTTCACTTTTTGCTATAATCCTAAAGGGTTCTTCGCTATCTAATAACACCGCCCTTAGGCAATATCTGTTATCCTTTGTTGCGCCATGATATATCTCCAACCAGCCTTCCTCTATCCTGAATGGAACAGCACCGCCCCCTATTCTACCGCCGTCCCAGTATCCTTTTCTGGGTCCCATTAACCAATTATGGTTACCCCAACAGATAAGATCTGGTGATTCTGATATCCATATTCCTCTTAGTCCGAATTCAGAAGATGAAGGCCTGTTTAAAGCATAATATCTCCCACCTATTTTTGTTGGGAAAATTACGACATTTTTGTTATCAGGTGAAAAGATTATACCGTGCCTGACAAATCTAATAAAGTCATCGGTGGATGCCAGGCAGGTGGTAATTCCAGTTATATCAGATATTGCACTATAGGTTATGTAATATTTACCACCAATCCTGGTTATTCTTGGATCTTCAATACCAAATCTCTCATACATGTTTTCAGGAAGCATGGCTGGATTTTTGTCTACCTCAAAATCAATACCATTTTTGCTTCTAGCAATCCTAAAATGGGAAATAGATGTAAGATAATTACCCTCTGGTGTCTTTATCATTCTTGGGTCAGAGATATCTGTCGAATCATCAGCTTTATTTAATTCTTTGACAGAAAATTTTCCAATGCTATCATCAAACCAGGGCACAAGAAGCTTTTTGGGGTTATCATTTATGGGTGTTTCAGCAACTCTCATCAGAAGTATAACTTCTTCCTTAAATCTCGTAACCCCACAGTTAAACACACCTGCTACTTTAAAGCTGGGATCTGATGGTTCTATATCCTCAGGTCCTATTATTGGATTATTTCCTGATCTTTTTATATTCATATCCACCAAACGTATTATAAAGGCTAAGATTTTTAAGTAATGGTATTATCACTATATGCAGGTTTAAGACTTATTGCAAATAAAGGGGAACGGAAGTTAATTCGTGGTATAATTATAGCGTAAAGTAAGTATTATTCTTAAATCTAAATGCTGTTTAATAATTTTTGAAGTAGAGGTGTGTTTTAGAAAAGCTAGAAAAAGTCATAAGAGAAAAAAATAGATGTATAAATGGTATATATATATCATCATATATACCGAGAAAATGTGGAATTGCAACATATACCAAGGATCTAGCCAAAGCTATTAACCTTATTAATCCATACTCCAGAGCAGAGATATTTGCACTGGTCAGACCGGAAGATAAGATCGATTATCCCCCTGAAGTTAAATTTAAAATCAACCAGTATAAAATTGATTCCTATATTAAAGCTTCCCACCATATCAACAGATCAAGCACAGATGTAGTCATTCTGGAACATGAATTTGGACTGTATGGTGGTGAATTTGGAGAATATATTATTAAGCTTTTAGAGCTTTTAAAAAAACCCTTAATCATAACTGCTCATACGATACCAGATGATGCCAGTAAGGGATACGGCCTTGTGCTTAAAGATGTAATAAAGTTTGCTGAAAAAGTTATAGTTATGATGCCTCAAAGTTTGAATAAACTTATTAAGGAATACCATTATCCTGTAGAAAAAATAGAGATCATCCCCCATGGCGTCCCAGCCATCCCCCTGGAGCCTAATGACAGATATAAAAAGAAAAAGGGACTAGAAGATAGGTTGATCATTGGTAATATAAATCTCTTGTCAGAGATCAAAGGACTTGAATATACGCTGGAAGCACTAATAGATATAAAGAGAAAATTTCCCAATGTATTGTACTTAATAATTGGACAGACACACCCTGTGGTACTACAGGCAAATGGTGAAAAATATAGGCAATTCCTAAAGGAAAAAATAAAATTCTATAACTTGAATAAAAATGTGAAATTCATAAATAAATATTTATCTTTAAGCGAACTTGTTGATTGGTTAAAGGCTATAGACATTTATATAACCCCATATTTAGACCCACAGCAGTCAGCTTCAGGTGCCCTGGCCTATGCGATCGGAGCAGGCAAGGTATGTATTTCAACACCCTATCTTTACGCAAAAGAGGTTCTGGCAAATGGTAGAGGAATAATTGTACCTTTTAGGGATCCTCAAGCTATTGCTGATGCTGTTATAGGTATATTTAAAAATCCACAAAAAAAATCTAAAGTAGAAAAGAAGACATATAAATTTGGAAGACTTATGACCTGGTATAATATAGCTCTTCAGCATCTTACATTATTTGATGAGGTCATAGCTAAATATAATAGTAAAAACCTAATTAAAATAAATCGGTAGACACTATTATTAAAAAAAATAAAAAGACTATTTTTAAATTATATAGAAAGTACTTATGGACCCACTTAAAAAATTAAGATCAATAACCTCGGATATCGGTGTTTACCAGCATGGAAAGTTAAATAAGCCCAATCCTGAATTTGGATATGCCCTGGAAGACCAGGCGAGGGCACTTATGGTTGTCAGTGAATTTAAAGATGAAAAACTGCAGAAGATTTATTTAAATTTTATACGTAGTGCTCAAAGACAAGACGGCCTGCTTTATCATTTTTATTTTTACAATAAAAGTAATAACTTCACTGACGGCGAGGGACTTTTCAAAAATGAAGAATACGATACAAAATCAAATGTAAAAGAAGCCTACGGTTTGACTTTATGGTCTCTTTTGGCAACGGATATAAGAAAAGATAATAATATAAAAAAGATTATCAAAAATTTGATTAAAGACTCTTACAGCTGGACTTCACCTAGAGCTATATCATCAGCTTTGCTGGGTTTAATAAATATTGACTATGGGCACAGCCTTAAAAATAGGTTAAAAGAAAAGTTACATAGCCATTATTTTGACACTCATTCCGACGACTGGGAATGGTTTGAAGATTACCTGGTATATGCAAATGCTATTATCCCCTGGGCCCTTTGGGAGGTTTATTTAAAAAGAAAGTGTAAGAGAAGCTTTGAAATCGCTAAAAAAACAACGGAGTTTTTAATCACAAAATGCCAGGAAAATAATATTCCCTCACCCATTGGTTGCAATGGCTGGTATATTAGAGGTAAAGATAAAGCGTTATTTGATCAACAGCCGATTGATGCGGGATACATGGTTTGTTGCTTGGAAAAAGCATATTGTGCAACAAAAGATAGTTATTATTTGGCCTGGGCTGAAAAATGGTACAATTGGTTTTGGGGTAATAATATAAAAAATACCCCTCTTATAGATGAAAACTTTGCGTGTTACGATGGTTTAAATCCAGAAGGTGTAAATTTAAATCAGGGAGCTGAATCAAACATATGCTTTTTAATGGCATATCTTGCTGCCGGGAGATTGGGAATTGTCAAATGATCTAGAAATCAGGAGGTAAATTTATTTCTTCACCTTTTATTTTTTGAAGCCTTGCAAGCCTATATGCTTTCTTATATTTTTTAGCAATAATATTCCAGGATACAACTTCATTTAAATATTTTTTCAGGTTGTCTGACATCCTATTTCGCAAATCCTTATCATAGGCTAACCTTATTACTTTTTCCTTTAGCATTTGTTTATCGGTAAACAGCATTCCACCTTCACTTTCAAGAGTTTGTGCAGTTAATCCTTCCAGTGGAGCAGTAGTGACATAAGGTTTGTTTAAAGAAATAATTCTTGCCAGTGTTCCTGATTGAGTCTCATCAACTGTGGGAAGCACTATAAAATTACAAACTGCCATTACTTTATAGTAAATATCACCTCTGGGAATAAATTCGTGATAGTGGGCGACACCTTTATTCTCTAAAATCTCCAGGCTTTTTTTATAATTATTATAATCCTCCAGATGAGCTGTATCCCTCATTGTACCTGCAGCAAGTAAATCCCAGCTCTCACCAGTTCTTTCTTTTATTTCCTTGATTATTTCTTCCCACATGGAAGTCAGGATATCCCATCTCTTATTTGATTGTATCCAGCCTACCAAACCGACCAGATTATTGCTTAAGTGTTTGATCTTATTTAAACCCAATTCTTCTTTTAGCTTTGGGATCTCGCTTTCATTCCAATTTTTATCAACTCTTGCTCCATGGGGTACAATCATAATGTTTTTAGGCATTTGCCATTTCCTTTGTGTAAAAGTCCAGTTAAGCCTCCACTTTTGATACTGACTTTTAAATAAAACCACATCAGAATCTTCGCATAGCTGGTAAATAAAATTTTCCTCAAAATCCTTTAATCTCCCATGAACAGTATGTGGTTCGACTACTATGGGAAATTCATTAATAGAACCTAAAAATTCTATAAAACCCTGATTCCTGTCCCCAATACCTCTATTGTCTATATGTTCATATAAACCATATTCATGTTGTATGTGAATAACATATGGTTCTATTTTTTTAATTTTTTCAGCAGCTGGCCTCCACCAAAAACGATTGGAAGTATCAATAATTGGATAAACTCCTTTTCCGGACCCGTCAGTATGACTGATAACCAGGACTTCTCTTTCTGGGTTTGCTTTTTGAATAAATTCTCTGGCTTCTTCGCAGAATGTGGCTATGCCGCATAATCTGGGATAATAACTAGAAACGAGTACAATAGGCCTTTTTTTAGGCATAAATTTTAATTATTTTTTATTTTTACTGCAATTCTTCTAAATTTATAGATTTTAAACCTATTAGCTTATCTGCTGCACAATAATAAACATAAAGCCAAACTTTGTCAATTAATGCACCCTTTGGAAATAAGACAGTATCTATATTTTAAAATTTTTCCAGTCCTCTTTTTAGAGAGAATAACAATCTCTTTAATCTAGTTATGTAGCATAAGGAAAGTGTGCCAAATGACTATTTTTTTATTATAAGCGAGGCTTTAAAAGACACAAATCAACAAGATCTTTGATTAATGCTGTCCCAATACACATGACTGAGTCTGCCCCACCCCAATAAATCTTTATAGTTCCGTCATCTTCTGCTACTGCCCCACAGCAGAAAACAACGTTATGAACATAACCGATGACTTCCCAGGGGTCCTCCGGTTGAAGTATCCAATCATCAGCTACGCCTATTACCTTAGAAGGATCCTTAAGATCATGCAGCGCCACGCCAAGCCGATATATTGCCCCATCCATGGTCTTAAAAACGCCATGATAAATGTTTAGCCAGCCTTTACCCGTTTTGACGGGTGTGGCTCCCGGTCCCACCTTCATTTCATCCCAGTGGTAAACCATGGGTTTGATTACAATTTTAGAATCTCCCCAATGGACCAGGTCTGGGGAGTAGGATATCCAGATAGACCAGGGAGATATTTCCGAGTGTGGGCGGTCCAGTCGAACATAAAAGTTATTAACCTTTTCAGGAAAAAGGACCACATTGCGGCAGTCTGCCTGCGTAATAAGCGAAATACGTTCAATGTGCATAAAGTTATTAGTTTTTGCCAGTACTACACGTACACCATGTTTGGAGTACGCATTATAGGTAATAAGATATTCACCATCTATGACGCAGATACGGGGGTCTTCTACGCCATATTCCTCATAGGAAGCAAAAGGCTCAACATTCGCTGGGGTTATAAGGGGTTTTGGCCTGACTTTAAAACTTAAACCATCTTCGCTTTCTGCAATGCCAATTACCGAACGCCCGTTGCGACAGTGGGCTCTAAATAACATGATATATTTACTATTATACTTTGCTACACCAGCATTGTGTACTGTCTCCACTTGATAAGGAACGTCATGCTTGGTCAGGATTGGATTCTTCTCATAACGTCTTATGATTGGTTCATCTATTTCTGCCATAATTGCCCTCCGAACTTTTGATCCTCACTCTTTTTTCTGCCTGATAATCTTCTCATAAACTCCTATATAATCTTGCACCATACGGTCTACGCTGAACCGCTCCTTAATCAATTTGCGGCATTGGAACCTGTCTATCTGCCTGACTTTAATAACTACCTCAGCCATCTCATCCAAATTATGTACAAGAAAACCTGTGGTACCATCGTCAATGATTTCCGGCATACTGCCCCGGTCAAAAGCAATTACAGGTGTTCCACAAGCCATTGCCTCCACTACAGAAAGCCCGAAAGGCTCATCAAAGTTTATGGGATGTAAAAGGGCATATGCGCCACCTAAAAGTTCGTCACGTTTTTTAGGACCAACACTACCTACATAGATGATGCGGTCATCATCCAAATGGGGTTTAACTTGCAGATCAAAGTAGCCCCGATCCTGAATAATACCTGCTATGATTAAATTCATCCCAGTTTGTCTGGCCACTTCCACACATTCCCTTGTGCCTTTTTCAGGATGTATGCGGCCAAAAAAAAGTAAATATTTTCCGTGATCAGATCGAAAAGTGAACTGCTGCAGGTCGATGCCATGATGAATGGTAGCAATATAATCTAGTTCCTGGCATTTATCTGCCTCACTAATGGCCACATAAAAAGTCTTCTTGTTATACTTTTTATAAACCGGAAGGATTTTAGGAGATGAAAACCCGTGAATTGTGGTTACCGTTGGTGTTGTGGTCATACCGGTATAGGTCAATGGAAGATAATCGAAATGATTGTGAATAAGGTCAAACTGCTCTCCCCGCTCAAAGACCTCGGATATATGTAAGCATTCCCACACTTTGGGTAGAATCTCCTTATCTTCCTCATACCCCTTAGGACATACACTCACTAAACGCCCACTGGTTTTTGAATCTGCGGTCGCAAACAAAGTCACATCAATACCGCGGACCACCAGGCCTTCAGTTAGCAGAGAGACAATATTTTCCCAGGGACCATATTGTCTGGGTGGAGTGCGCCAGGCTATAGGTGAAAGCATGGCAATCTTCATGATTTAGCCCCGTACCCTCTGCCGGGATATTTACCGGTACTGGCCACCAGGGTTGGATCAGGATTAATCCGCCAATCGGTTACATAATCCCGGCTGTGTGCTGCAGTCAGATGTGAAATCGCCCTGCGATCCTTCATCCTTATCACCAACAAGGTATCATAACCAAAACAGTTAGTTCCGACATTAAAGACAGTATTGGGTTGGCAAGTAATACCTGTTGCCTGAATGGTGGAATTTGCCTTATGCCGAATAAAAAGTTCTTTAAATTTTATATTGCTCATTGCCTTTAGTTTTTGAGTTAGTATGTAAGCCATTTTTAAACTACTGCTATCCTTCAGATCAAATTTATTCTTTTGGCTTTTACTGCAATTTTTATCTTTATTAAATTAATACATTTTCGAATCAATGTTTGATTCTACTCCATTATACTACTACCTCTCACATAATTGATAACTAATATGAATCTAGAATGAATAAATATTGACTATTTCTTAAATTACCTACAAGCAATTGAGAATAAGACATGTTATTGTTTATAATTCTATTTTCTTCAATGGTTTCCTTTGGTATATGTTATCCCAAATAAAAGCTAAAGTGGGTTTTATTAATATTCGATACATTTTTTTAAATAAGCCAGGATATCATCTAAATTAGCGATAGCCAGTGCCACTACTGAATCGGCAGCGCCATAATAGACTAAAAGCTCATTTGTCTTTTCATCAATAACCGCACCGCAGGGAAAAACAACATCGTCTGTGTCACCCACTCTTTCGTAACTCTCTTTTGGTCCCAAAACCCAATCACTGCTCCGACCAACTATTTCAAGGGTTTCTAAATCCAATAAAGCCAGCCCCACTCGGTAAATAGTACCGGAGGCTGTATCTCTTGCCCCATGGTAAATAATTAACCAACCATCTGGTGTCTCAATAGGCGGAGGGCCTAAACCTACCCTATTAGAATCCCAGGCTCTATGTCTGGTAGGAATCAATACTCTATCTTTCCCCCAGAAATCCAAATCTCTGGAGAAAGAAACCCAGACATCAGCTCTTCCTTCAACAAGGGGTCTGTTTATTAGGGCATAGCAACCCTTGAAAGTTTTAGGGAACAGAGAAGCATCTTTATTAAAAGGCATTAACTTACGTCCTAAGCGCTGGAAATTTAAAAAATCTTTAGTTGCCATAAGGGAAATACCAGGGGGTTCTCCAGCCACTTTATCAAAGAAAGAAACACAGGCAATTATATATTCCTGCCGATCCTCCAGCCAAACAATTCTGGGATCTTCCAATCCAAATATTGCTTCACCGAATTCTGGCTCTGCAGTCAAAGCTGGTGCTGGATCTATCTTCCAATTTGTTTTTCCATCTTTACTTTTAGCAATAGTTAAATGGGAATAACCTTGTTTGTCTTCCACCCGAACCAAAAGCAATATCTCATCATTAAATTTTATTGCTCCGGGATTAAAGACGGCTCCTACTTTGTGGGGCCAGTTTTCCGGAGTTAAAATAGGATTTCCTTCATACCGTTTAAAATATTCTTGTAAATTTTCATTATCCATTCTATGCTCCTTTTTCTGATCTGTTATTGCACTTAAGTTATCTGATAATGCTATTATAATTTACTGGTGTCTATTCTGCTATTGTTATTATGGTTTTTTCTTCTGCTTCTTCAATAATTATATTCTTACACCGGGGTGAACTCCATACTTTAATTTTAATTGAATTTAGTCTGCCGTTAAACCACCAGACTTCAGTCTGGTGATGGATAGGCTGTCCAGGCAAGGCCTGGACTCTCAGTTTTAGAGAATAGGATAGAAGCCCCCGACTTCAGTCGGGGGAGATTCACTTCTTGAATACTATCTTCTATGGTAATAACTACCCTTATTTTAGATACTTATGTTGTTGCAACAGAAGTAAAAAAATTGCATATGACTGCAATTGTAAATATTATAATATAAGATACCGTAGTGTTTTAGAGGAAAAGCAAAAGTATAGTAAAAATGCAGTAGCCAACATTAAGAAGGGAATAACTCTGCTAGGAGCCTGTCCGAAAAATCCTACATAAACAGAAGAAAAACAGGCAATTTCTCTTCATTTTTAAATATTTTCTGATGTTTTAGCTAATGGTTCAATAATTATACCTAAAAATGGGATGGCAAGCTCTATCTTAGCTTACCATTGGTACCAAAGTGGCATTATTTTCAACTTTTAGGCCACTATTTTGTATCTTTTTAATAATCTTCTTTAAGTTTGATACCGCATGAGATTAGGGCAAACTCCCCGCTTGCTTTAGCAAGCCCCCGTACTCTGAAGCGGGTAAAGCCCCCTGTCTTTATCTGGCCGTATACCGGCTCCACTATGGTTTTTCTCTTTCTGTATATCTCTTTTGCTGTGCTGGTAGCCATCTTCTGTGCCATGGCCGATATGGCCAGCCCCTTACTGTCTGTAATTATGGTGGGTATCTCTTTTTTATTGGCACTGCATTTTTTGCTTAAAGGGCAGCTTGTGCAGTGGTTACCCTCGGCGACATAGGTTCTTTTTACTCCCTCCCTTTTTAGCTCTAGCTTATGCCCAGCCGGGCATATGAACTGGTCGGTTTTCTCCTGGTATCTAAAGTGGGTCTTTCCTATCTTATCTTTTTTTAGGGAAAGGGTATCTTCCCCTTTTACCGTAGCGATATATCCCATAACCCCTGCAGCCTTTAGGGCATCTATATTATCTGAGCTAAGGTAGCCGCTGTCTGCGCTAATCTTATCAGGAAGCTTTCCGGTGGCATCCTTTATCCCTTTAAGTGCTTCTAAAAGCTCTCTTTTATCATTTGGATTAGAGCTTAAGTGCTGGCCCACTATTATCTGGTTAGCTGAATCCACTGAGATCTGGCCGTTACAGCAGTAGTCAAAATCTCTTCCTATCTTCATTATCCTGGCCTGGGTATCAGCATAGCTTATCTGGCTACTTTCCTTTATCTTTTCCGTGTTTTTCCTGCCTTCTCTTTTCTCCAGAGCTTTTTTGGCTTTCTTTATTTTTGAAAGCCTGCCTTTTTTTCTCTTTAGCTCTTCAGGGATGCTGTAGCCGGTTCCGTTGTGGTATACCTTATCCTCTGCTTTTTTTAGAAGTTTATTTATATCCTCTTCCAGCTTAGCCTCTGCCTTTTTCAGCCTCCCGTAGCTTGCCGCCTTGCTCTTGGAGGTATCGGCAAAAAACTTAGATCCGTCAACACTTACGTGGGCCAGGGGCACCATGCCAAGTTTTGCTGCAATTTTTACGCTTTGGGAAAATACCTGGATAAAAAACTCCCAGTTCTCTTTCCTAAAATCAGATAGCACCCTGAAGTTAGGGCAGTTTAGGTGGGATATGTACATAAAGGAGAGGTCCTTTTTGCACTTTTTCTCAATTTGTCTTGAGCTAAATATCCCCTGGCTGTAGGCGTATATAAGTATGG